>JBEIHR010000029.1:0-19535 GCA_040381195.1 Rubricoccaceae bacterium | reverse complement strand
GCTGGTGGTGTCTACTGCTGGGGCGACAACACCTCCGGTCAGTTGGGGATCGACTCGACGACGGCCCCCTACTCGGCATCCGCGGTGACAATTCCCGTCAGCGCCGCCGTGCGGGGCATCAGCTCCGGCTGGGAGAACTCCTGCGCCCTCACCGACCAGGAGGCTTACTGCTGGGGCAGCAACGCCGCAGGCCAGCTCGGCAACAGCAACAGAACCGACAGCACCATCCCCGTCGCTGTCAACCTGACCGGAATCGATACCAACAACTCGCCGACGCAGGTGACATCGGGCGACATGTACAGCGCGTTCATTGTCAAGCCACGCATGACCTTCCCCACCGGGACGGCCTTTCCCGACGTGCAGGCGGGTGGGACCTCATCTGCCACAGTAACCGCACGCAATAACACCCAAGGGGAACTGGCAATCACGGGTGCCAGCGTGACAGGAGCAGGCATCACGCTCGTCGGAACCACATGCTCCGGGACACTCTCCGCGGGTGCTGTGTGTACGACCGACGTGGAGTGGAGCCCGACCGCGGCCGGGGCACTGAGTGCCTCCCTCAACATCGCTTACACCGGCAATTCGAGTTCCGTACCGCTGACAGGCACGGCCACGGCACGCCCCACTTCGCCTGGCTCGACAAGTACCTCGTCCGAACCATCAATCGTCGCCCCAGTGGCCCAGCCAGTCCAGACGGTCAGCCCCACCGCCACCTCGAGCACGACGATCATCGCGGGCCGACCGGACAACCCATCGATCGCCCAAGTGCTCGCCCCAGGCCTAGTTCTCGTATCCGTAACAACAGCAGGAGAAACACCGACACGCCTCATCAAGCGAGAGCCAACAACAACCCTGAAGGCAGCACCAGTCCTGCGGAGTGAGGTTGGCCGACCCATCTCTCTCGTTGCTCAAGGCTTGTCACCCGCTACCCAGTACCTGGTGAAAGTGAGAGTCAGCAACAGATATGTGACCCTCGGTGGCGCAATGACAGACTCTTCAGGTAAGGCACGGCTGCCGGTGTTTACCTCATCGAGGGCTGAAAGGACCACTCTTGCTCTGGTCGACCCAATCACCGGGCAAACGTCATATCTCAAGGTCTCGATTCAACGTCGCGCAACCTGACGTGAACCAAAGGTGATTGTCAGCTGCTGAGAGTCATGGCGCTGCCCACCAGCCTCCGCGGGAACTGCCGGTTGCAGATGGCAGATCGGCGCAGGATCGATTCGTCGACCGGGCTCACCCTGTGTTCACTCGAGCAAGGGTCCCTATTCCTATTCACTCAAGGGACTTTCCGTGCGTGCGATCGAAAGAGGGAAACCGATATCTCCTGTGTGAGTAATCGTTGAAGCAAAACGACTTCTGTGGGTGAAACTGTGGTGGGGCGGGTCGGGCTCGAACCGACGACGACCAGATTATGAGTCCGGGGCTCTAACCAGCTGAGCTACCGCCCCCAGCGGCGATGACGGTTGTGACTAATCGCCGACGTCGCCGATGGTGGTGCGCTCCCCCAGATGGACTCGAACCATCAACCCTTCGATTAACAGTCGAATGCTCTGCCAATTGAGCTATGGGGGACTGCGGTTGGGCCGGGCAAGGCTACCAACCGGGTGACGTGTCAGACCCCGAGGGTGGAACGCAGTTCGGCGAGCACCTCGGGCGCCTGAGCCTGATTGATCGGGTCGGACGGGTCCACACCGGAATCGAAGGTGACCGACCAGGCGATCTCATCCCCCGGCAGTCTCCGAGCAGCGAACGTTGCCCCTACCCCGGTGGGTAGGTCACGGTGCTCCGTGATGATCACGCTGTCCGTGACGCGCTCTCGGATCACGGGAGGCAGGCGACCCGGATCCTCGAATTCCAGCCGGATCAACTCCCCTCGGGGGCCAGCGGTCGCCACGATCTCGAGGAACGGATCGGACCACTCAGCCTTGGCGACGAGATGCCAGGGGATACAGCGATCGGGGAGGTAGAGGGCGGTCCTCGTCGCGGCGACGGGCTGACGATGCACCGTGAAGGCGAAGGCCAGTGGTTTCTCCCCATCGGGAAGACCGAGGGCGCGGCGATCCTCCGCGGACACGCGGAGGGGGCGGAGTGCCATCAGCTGTCCCCGAGCGCTTCGCGAAGCAGGCTTCGTCGATGGTCTTCGAGCGCAACGATCTCGGTCAAGAGTTCCTGGGTCTGTTCGGCATCGTCGTCGCTGCGCTGCATACGTCCACGCAGTTCCTCGATGCGACGCGTGGCATCGCGCTCCAGAAGTCGAGCGATGATGCCGGTGGCGTAGCGATTGATGGTCAACTGATCCGCAGGAATCGGATCCACCGCGAGTTCGCGTACCAATCCACGCACATCGTCGTCGGGACACGCGTCGAGCACTGCATCAATCCAGACCAGGCCGTCACGTTCGGTGTCGGGACCACCCGCAGCCGAAATGGCGGAATGCACCGCGATGGCGCGCGGATGGGTATAGGCGGTCTCCTCGACAGACGCGTACCACTCGTGCACCTGCGCGGGGAATTGGAGAGCACACTTGAGCGCCTGTCGTTCGATGGCGAGAGTGGGATCGTTCGGTACGAGCGGAGCGGTGGCGCGCGTTGGTGCCGATCCTGGTCGTGCGAGCACGCGCGTCACTTCCGACGCGTCGATGCCCAGCCACCCGGCGAGACGTCGCGCGTACTCCGGCCGCAAGGCCGAGTCGCGGATGGTGCTGATGATCGGGGCGGCCTCGCGGAGTGCTGCGATCCGCCCCTCGGCCGTGTTGAGGTCGTAGGTGGCAATCGTCTGCTTGATCGCGAATTCGAAGAGCGGCACCTTGTCCTCCACCAGTGCCCGCACGGCGGCATCCCCCTGCGCCAAGCGCAGGTCACAGGGATCCAGACCATCCTTGGCCACGGCGACGTAGGTGTGCGCCATGAACCGCTGGTCCTCGTTGAACGCCTTCAGTGCCGCCTTCTGTCCTGCTGCATCACCGTCGAAGGTGAAGATCACCGAACCGCGCATCGCGGCGTCGTCCATGAGCAGACGGCGCAACACCTTGATGTGATCGGAACCGAAGGCGGTTCCGCAGGTGGCCACCGCCGTCGTGACGCCGGCGAGGTGGCAGGCCATCACGTCGGTATAGCCCTCGACCAGGACCACCTGTTGCTCCTTGGCGATCTCCCGGCGCGCGAGGTCCACCCCGTAAAGCACCTGGCTCTTCTTATAGAGAGGTGTCTCCGGAGTGTTGAGATACTTCGGGCCGTCGTCGTCCTCCATGAGACGCCGCGCCCCGAAACCCACCACATCTCCCCCGAGGTCGCGGATCGGCCAGATGAGTCGGCCGCGGAATCGGTCGTAGATCCCGCGGTTGCCCTGGCTCGCCAGACCGCCCGCAAGGATCTCCGCCTCGCTGAACCCACGCGCACGCAAATGGGAGAGAAGCGCATCCCAGGACTTGGGGGGCGAAACCGACACCGAAGTGCGCCGCGGCCTCCGCGTCGAATCCCCGGTCGGTGAGGAAGGTGCGTCCGATCTGTGCCTCGGGGGTGCTCAATTGGCTTCGAAAGAACTCTGCGGCGATGGTGTGGGCCTCGACCAATCGTGTGCGCTGCCCCGTCGACTTCGAGACCGCAGCCCCACCTTCGACATAGCGCAGTTGGACGCCCGTGCGACCGGCGAGTTTTTCGACCGCCTCGGCGAAGGAAAGGTGATCGATCTTCTGCAGGAAGTTGAGAACGTCACCGCCCTCACTGCACCCGAAGCAGTACCACATGCCGCGACTCGGGGTGACATGGAAACTGGGCGTGCGCTCATCGTGAAATGGGCACAGCCCCTTGAGTGACCCACCGCCCGCGTTCTTCAGGGTGACGTATTCGCGCACCACATCGTCGATCCGGGCTCGCTCACGGACGGCCGCGATGTCCTCGTCTCGGATCCGGCCAGCCACATGGTCAGTGTAGGTGCGGTTGGATGCACCCATGAGCCTCGATGTGGACCGCCTCCGCTCCGACACCCCCGGGTGCACGCGGGTCATCCACCTCAACAACGCCGGCTCCGCGCTTCCCCCGGCCGTGGTCACCGACACCGTGGTGGCGCACCTGCGCCGCGAGGAGGAGATAGGCGGATATGAGGCCCACGCAGAGGCGGCTGAGCGCGTGGCGGCGGTACCGGAATCAGTGGCCACACTCATCGGCGCCCGAGCCGATCAGATCGCTTTGGTGGAGTCCGCCACCGCCGCATGGGACCGAGCCTTCGTCGCCTTGAAGTACTCGGGCATCCTGAACCAGGGTGCGCGCATCCTGGTTTCGTCGGCTGAGTATGCATCCAATGTCATTCCCGTAATGCAACTTGTGAACTCACTCGGCTGCACACTGGAGTTCATTCCCGATGACGGTGCAGGTGTCGTGGACGTCGCAGCGCTGTGCGCCATGATGGCCAGACCCACCGCCCTGGTTGCGATCAACCACTGCCCTTCTCAGAATGGTTTGATCAACGATGCGGTCGGCATCGGCGACGCCATCCGGGACTCGGGGAGCGACGCCTACTACCTCCTCGATGCCTGCCAGTCCATCGGGCAGTTGCCGGTGGATGCACCTGCCATCGGTGCGGATTTCCTCTCTGCCACCGGCCGCAAGTTCTTGCGAGGGCCCCGGGGCACGGGCTTCCTCTATGCGTCTGACCGAGCACTCACCGAGCTCGAACCGTTCCCCCTCGACCTACATTCGGCCACGTGGACCTCGGGGGGTTATGAGATTCAGCCGGGGGCGCGTCGCTTCGAATCGTGGGAGAAGTCTTACGCAGCCTTACTCGGTATGGGCGCCGCCGTGGACTACGCGCTGGGGTGCGGGATCGAAGCCCTCCGTACCCGGATCTCACTTCTGGCCGAATACGCGCGGACGGAGTTGGCGGGAATTGCCGGTGTCCATATTCGGGATCGCGGTGGCAGCGCTGCTGCCCGCAGCGGCATCGTTACTTTCACTCTCGACGGAGTACCGGCAGCGGAGGTCGTGGCCCGAATACGTGCGGCTGGGATCAACGTGAGCCTGTCGACACCTGACTATGCGCGTGTGGACTTCGAGACCCAGGGCATCGAGGGTCTAGTTCGCGTTTCTCCCCACGCATACAACACCGAAAGTGACCTCGATCGACTTGTATCGATCCTGTCGTCCGTCACACAGCGATAACTTCGAGCCCTCGCAGACCGGACAGTTGGAAGAAGTCCGAATCCTGCGTGACAACGGGCATTCCGTGACGCAACGCGGTAGCAGCAATCCACATGTCATTCACATTGATTCGACGTCCACGCTCGGCGGCGGATGCCCTCAGTACTGCCCACTCCGAGGCAACATCTTCATCGATCGCGAGACTCGGCACGTAGTCAAGTGAGTCCAGCGTCGTCAGTCGACGGACGCGGATGTCCACATCACGTGCAAGCAAGACCCCTGCCTTGATTTCGGCGAGAGTAACCACGCTGATGTGGATATCCCAGTCCGAAGGGTCGTGACGCAGGGGCCGATCGGACAGCGCCACCAAGACGCTGGTGTCCACAAGAACCGGGCGCATCGTTACTCGGGGCCGACCGTGTCCGTCGCGTCAGAACCAGACCGCTCGAGGTCCAGGAGCAACCCAGGATCCGCCTGAACCTTGGCTAGACGGCCAAAGAACTCTGTCCCGGAGATCGGTCTACGCGTGCTGCCGGAGATCGGCACGAGGCGGGCCGCGGGCACGCCGCGCACTGTGATCACAACCTCTTCGCCACCACGAACCCGCTCCAGCACACCTGCGGTGTCATTTCTCAAATCTCGGACGGCAACGGACAACATGCTACGAACGTAGCACATATGTAGCACTATGGGGCCAAGGTGCTCCTCCACGCCATGATGCTCGTGTCCGTCAGGCTGGCCACCTGGTCGATGATCACCCGGAAGCGCTCGGCATCCGTAGCCGCCGCCTCGTAGGCCGGGCGCAACCAGGCCTCGAGTGATCGGCCCTCGTCGAGGGTGAGTGCGTGCACCACCTCGGCGATGATCTCGCGTTGGCGGGCGTACTCGGCGTCCGCACCCTCGCGCCCCATGACGTAGCGGACCGCCATCGCCTTCATCACCGCCACCTCGTCGCGGACCTCCTCGGGGACCACGAGGTGCGCGGAGTAACGGGTGAGGGGTGCTGCGGGGAACTCCATCTGCGTCGCGATCTGGGCGGTCACGCAGAAGCGACCGATCAGGTAACTGGTGAACCGCTTCAAGCCGACGAGGGAATCCATCGAGCCATCGAAGGAGCGGGGCCAGTACTCCAAGGCGATGAGACGCTGGAGCGCGGCGAGAAGGCGCGCAGGATCGGCATCTGGCGCGTATCGCTCGTGCGCGATGCGCACCAGTGAGTCCTGTTCCGTCGGACTTGTGAGCGCGGCAGGCTGGATCAAACCGACATGGATCGCGTCTTCGACGTCGTGCACCGAATAGGCCACGTCGTCGGACCAGTCCATGACTTGTTCTTCCAGACAGGTCCGCTCCCCCGGCGCTCCCTTTCGCATCCACGTGAAGATGTCCGCGTCATCCGGGTAGTAGCCGAACTTGAGTTCACCTGGACGTCGACCCCAGGGGTACTTGCACGCCGCATCAAGGCTTGCCCGGGTCAGGTTGAGGCCCACGCTGACACCGGAGACCGGATCGACGACCTTGGCCTCCAACCGGGTGAGGACGCGCAAGGTCTGCGCATTCCCCTCGAATCCCCCGATCGATGTGCTCAGTCGATTGAGTTCATCCTCGCCGTTGTGACCGAAAGGTGGATGGCCCAGGTCGTGCGCCAGACCAGCAATGTCGACGAGATCCGGATCGCAGCCCAGCGCATCACCGAGTTCACGCGCCACCTGAGCAACCTCGAGTGTGTGCGTAAGGCGGGTGCGCGGGAAATCCGCATATCCGGCAGCAAGCACCTGCGTCTTGGCAGCGAGCCTGCGCAACGCGGAGGAGTGCAGAACACGTGCGCGGTCACGCGCGAATCCGCTGCGGACGGTTTCCTTGATCGGTTCAACGACGTAGCGTTCGAGGTCGGCGTCGTCGTAGCCGGGGATCATGCGAGGAGACTACGACTCAGGCAAGGATCTCCGGGAGTGACCATCGGGTCCACGCGTAATGACGCAGCAGCGCCATCACCTCGCGACCAACACCATCGGACGTGAGGGCTACCTGCTCCTGAGCTGGTGACATGTGAGCATCGATTCCGTAGGCGCTCGCCGTTGCCTGGGCACGCGCCGCATGTGCGGGGTCGGTGACGATGGTGGCGCTGGACCACCCGAGGTCGCGCAGCACCCGAGCAACAACGCCCAGGGCGCCCACCGTGTCCGACCCGGTGGGGAACATGACGATGTCCCGGTCGGGCACCCCGACGGTCATCAGATAGTCGCGGGACACCCGCTCCACCCGTTCGGGTCCCGCGATGACCACAACGGGGGCAACCCCGGAGCGATAGAGGGCTGCCGCCTGATCGAGCCGCGACATGCGCGCCTCATCGGGATCGCCCCAGGTGCGGGCCGGGTTGAGGACGACGAGGGCCTGGGTCGGGGCGCGGTCATCGACCTGGGCGGTGAGAACCACCTGGAGCGCGGCGCCCACCGGGATGAGGAGCAGAGCGGAGGCCAGCAGGGTGACCACCCAGGTTCCGATACCCCGCACCCCCACGCGCGGGAGTGCCACGGCATGGGGACGTGCCGTGACAACGGGAGGGGCAGCCACGCCCCAATGTTCACATTTGTCCCATTGTTATCAACGGCACCACACCGGGGTACGGCCGACTTTCAGGCGCTCCCCGAGGTGGTGGTCCGAGCCGCCAAGGACGCCCGCCCAGCCTCGAGGCGTGCGACCGGCACGCGCAGGGGGCTGCACGAGACGTAGTCCAACCCCACCCGGTGGAAGAAGTGGATCGACCGCGGGTCACCGCCGTGCTCACCACAGACACCCATCTTCATGTCGGGCGCGACCGCCCGCCCCTCCTCGACGGCGATCTCTACGAGGCGACCCACACCGATCTCGTCCAGGGTCTCGAACGGGGACACGGTGAACACACCCATACTCAGGTACGCGGCGAAGAACGCCGCCTCGACGTCATCGCGCGAGAAGCCCCACGTGGTCTGGGTGAGGTCGTTCGTGCCGAAGGAGAAGAAGTCCGCCCGATTCGCGATACTGCCGGCCCGAAGTGCGGCGCGCGGTAACTCGATCATGGTGCCGATCGGGAGATCGAGGTCCGTCCCATGCTCTGCCCCGACGTCGTGGAGCACGTCCTCGATCGCGGCCCGGATGAATCGCAGCTCATGCGCTGACCCCACGAGGGGGACCATGATCTCCGCGTGCGGTGTGCCGCCTCGGCGGCGAACCTCGCACACGGCCTCTGCAAGCGCGCGCGTCTGCATGACATAGAGCCCAGGAATGACCAGGCCCAGGCGAACACCGCGCAGACCCAACATCGGATTGGACTCGTGGAGACGATTCACCGCAGCAAGCAGCTCGAGATCTTCCTGCGTCGTGGTCCCGTCACGCTCCGCGAGAGCCATGCGCACCATGAGTTCAGCTCGATCAGGAAGGAACTCGTGGAGGGGCGGATCGAGGAGACGGATGGTCACCGGCCGATCCCCCATCGCCTCCAGGATCTCGATGAAGTCCGGCCGCTGCAACTGCAGAAGCGCGTCGATCGCGCGCTGCTGCTCCTCGGGTGAACTGGCGAGGATGATCCGCTCGACATAGATGCGCCGATCACCGAGGAACATGTGCTCGGTTCGACACAGCCCGATTCCCTCCGCACCAAAATTCACCGAGCGCGCCGCATCGGCACCGTTATCGGCATTGGCGCGCACATTCATGCGCCGGGACGCATCTGCGTGGTCCATGATCCGATGGACGGCGCGCACCAGATCAGCATCCGAGTCATTCAAACCGGCAAGACCCGCCTCGAGTCCGAACTCCAGATAGCGGGCGACCGGGGACTCGATCACAGGGACGGCCCCGAGGTAAACCTCACCGTTCGATCCGTCGATCGAGATCACATCACCCTCAACGATCATCGTCCCGTTGGCAGATGCACGTCGGGCCTCGGACTCGACCACCAGCTGATCGGCACCGGCGACACATGTACGACCCATGCCGCGCGCAACCACAGCGGCGTGGGAGGTCTTGCCCCCACGGGAGGTGAGAATCCCCTCCGCAGCGATCATCCCGCCCAGGTCGTCCGGATTGGTCTCACGACGAACCAGGATGACCTTCTCCCCACGATCCGCCCACTCCTCAGCGGTGGCTGAGTCGAAGACCGCGCGCCCCACTGCCGCCCCGGGAGATGCGGCCATCCCCGTCACGAAATGAGTGCGTAGCGACTCCGGATCGAACTGGGGATACATCAACTGCGTCAATTGGGCGCCCGTAACACGCATCACGGCCTCGTCCATCGTGATGACACCCTCATCGACGAGTTGGACCGCAATGCGGAATGCGGCCGCCGGTGTCCGCTTGCCGATGCGGGTCTGCAGCATCCAGAGCTTGCCCTGCTCCACGGTGAACTCGATGTCACAGAGATCCCGATAGTGGGACTCGAGCAGGTCCATGGTGCGGAGCAACTGGTCATGGGCCGCGGGATCGAGCGCCTGCATCTCATCCAGACTCAACGTGTTGCGAATTCCCGCGACAACATCCTCGCCTTGGGCGTTGGGCAGGTAGTCGCCGTAGCTTCCCCTGTGACCCGTAGCGGGATCCCGCGTGAAACAGACCCCGGTGCCCGACGTGTGACCGAGGTTCCCAAAAACCATGGTGCAGATATTGACCGCAGTTCCCAGATCGTCGGGGATGTCCTCGCGTCTGCGATAAATGACGGCCCGTTCGGTGTTCCACGATGCGAACACCGCGGTCACCGTCGCGGACAACTGGGCACGCGGATCCTGCGGGAACGGCGATCCCGAACGTTCTTCGATGATCTCCTTGTAACGCGCGACGACCTGCTCGATCTGTTCCGCCGTGAGCTCCGAGTCCGACGTGACGCCCGCATCGGCACGCGCCTTATCGAGACAGAGTTCGAATTGGTGCCCCGAGATCCCCAGCACCGTTTTGCCGAACATCTGGATGAGACGTCGATAGGAGTCGTAGGCGAAACGGCGGTCGGCGGATGCTCGGGCGAGTCCTTCGACGGTCGCATCATTGAGACCGACGTTGAGAACCGTCTCCATCATTCCCGGCATGGAGAACTTCGCCCCCGAGCGCACACTGACTAGCAAGGGGTGCTCGACCGATCCGAACGCGCGACCGGTTGCTGCCTCCAGCCGGCCGATAGCCGAATCGATCTGTGCGGGGAGCTCCGCGGGACTCGCCCCTGTGTCGAGGAAAGCCCGGCAGGCCTCCGTCGTGATGGTGAAACCCGGGGGAACGGGGAGACCCAGACGAGTCATCTCCGCGAGGTTGGCACCTTTACCACCGAGCAGATCGGCCTGGGACCGGTCGCCCTCGGTGAAGTCGTATACATAGGTGTGGGTTGCCGTCACGCCCCCAACACACACCATGCAAACGTTGTGATGCCACACGAACGGGGTGTGTCGTCGGAGTGAGGTGCGTCACCCGCCGCTGACGGCCAGTTCCGCCTCGGCCAGACACCCCATGTGGTCGACGGTCAACTCGGGTGAGTCCAACCATCCGTCGGGGAGGCTCGGCGGTCGGCCACCGGAGGTCCGGCCACGGGGCCCGGCACCGACCTCAGCGTTGAACCGCTGGTCGGGGTCGATCTGGGCGAGCAGTGCATCGAGTTCCCCGAGGGTGGAGACCGTGCCGAGGGATTGCCGCACGGCCTGCCGCACGCTGAATCCCTTCAGGTACCAGGCCATGTGCTTGCGCATATCCCGGCATCCCTTCGTCTCGCCGTAGTCCGAGGACAGCAGCTCGGCATGGCGACGCAGGGTTGCCAGCACCGTGCGCAGGTCCGGATCATCGGGAATCGGGTCACCGCGGAAGGCCGCCACCAGTTGCCCGAAGAGCCAGGGCCTGCCCAGGCATCCGCGGCCCACCACAACCCCGTCGCATCCGGTCTGCGCGACCATGGCCAGCGCGTCCTGCGCGGTCCAAATGTCACCGTTGCCGAGCACGGGTATATCGGGGAGCTCCTGCTTGAGTCTCGCGATGGCCGACCAGTCCGCGCGACCCGAGTACATCTGCGCGGCGGTCCGCCCGTGGAGCGAGACCCAGGCGACGCCTGCGCGTGCCGCACTGCGACCCGCATCCAGATAGGTGAGGTGATCATCGTCGATACCCATCCGCATCTTGACCGAGACG
The DNA here is from genome assembly GCA_040381195.1 of Rubricoccaceae bacterium. Taxonomy (GTDB): domain Bacteria; phylum Actinomycetota; class Actinomycetes; order S36-B12; family S36-B12; genus VGCC01. Next base: position 8,262 of record JBEIHR010000029.1, on the reverse strand, counting down.
GGCACTCGATCGTCGGCGGCCGCAACGACGGCCTGCACGATGCGCGAGAACAGATCCCGCTTCCAGGGCAGCGCACTCCCTCCGCCCTTGCGGGTCACTTTCGGCACAGGACATCCGAAGTTCAGATCGACGTGGTCGGCGCGATCTTCCTCGACGATGATGCGGGTGGCGCGGGCCATGACGTCGGGATCCACTCCGTAGAGCTGCACCGATCGAGGATTCTCATCCTCGGCGAAGGTGACCATGTCCATAGTGGTGGCATTCCGTTCGACGAGCGCACGGGAGGTCACCATCTCCGAGACATAGAGCCCAGCGCCCTGCTCACGACAGAGGCGGCGAAAGGCTCGATTGGTGATACCCGCCATCGGAGCCAGTACGACAGGTGGATCGATGACGGTGTCGCCCACACGTAACCCATGAATCGTGGTTGCGACACTCACACTTCATTGTCCCATTACCCCTCGCGTGCGGCAGACTCCCTCCCGGCAGAAGGAGAGTCATGACCGACGAGGCAGTAACCCTGACGGGTAAGCGGCGATGGATCGCATTGATCTTCCTGGCCCTCGGGGTCTCGATGATCATTCTCGATGCGACGGTGGTGAACGTCGCGATCCCCACCATGATCACCGATCTCGGGCTGACGACGACGGACGCCGAATGGGTGAATGCCTCCTACGCACTCGCGTTCGCCTCGCTGCTGATCCTCTTCGGTCGGCTGGCCGATCGATTTGGCCGTAAACGCATCTTCGTTCTCGGCGTGATCCTCTTCACCGCCGCCAGCGCCCTCGTCGCCGCGTCGGATGGCGCGGCCGAACTTGTCGGTGCGCGATTACTGCAGGGCATCGGCGGGGCGATGATCCTGCCGAGTTCGCTGTCCATCATCAACGCCGTTTTCACCGGCAAGTCGCGTGCGATCGCCTTTGCAGTGTGGGGCGGAACCATCGGTGGCATGGCCGCCCTCGGCCCGCTCGTCGGTGGATGGCTCACGACCTACGCCTCATGGCACTGGGCATTCCTCATCAATGTTCCGATCGGGATCATCGTGATCCTGGGCGTCCTCAGCGTCGTCCCGGAGACGCGCGACGTGCTCGGTCGCAAGGGTCTCGATGTTCCTGGAACGCTGCTCGTGACGTTCGGCCTCATCGGACTCGTCTTCGCGCTGATCGAAGGCCAGCGTTACGGCTGGGTGATCTCCACCCAGGACTTCGTGATCGGCACCTCGGTCTGGCCGAAGGACTCGATCTCCATCGTGCTGGTCTCTCTCGTCCTGGGCGTCGTGTTACTCGGCCTGCTCCTCGTCGTCGAATCCCGACGTGTACGGGCTGGGAAGATCGTCGTGCTGGATCTGCGCCTGTTCCGGATCAAGACATTCGGTGCCGGTAACGCGGTGGCGCTCATCGTGAGCCTGGGAGAATTCGGTCTCCTCTTCGCTCTTCCTCTCTTCCTCCAAGCGACGCGCGGTTACGACGCACTCCAGACCGGCGTGATCCTGCTCGCACTCGCGATCGGATCCTTCGTTGCCTCGGGCCTGGGAGCACCCCTGTCCCAGCGGTTCGGTCCGGTACGCGTGCTCCAACTGGGCATGTTGCTCGAGGCCATCGGCATCTTCGGACTTGCCTTCGTGCTCTCCACCACCATCACCGGGTGGGGCATGGCCCCGTGGCTCTTCGTGTACGGCATGGGTGTCGGTTTCGCCACTGCACAGCTGACCGGCGTGATCCTCTCGGAAATCCCGGTTGCGGAATCAGGTCAGGCCAGCGCCGTGCAGTCCACCTCGCGTCAAGTCGGCGCAGCCATCGGTACGGCCATCATCGGAACCACCCTGATCCTGGGCCTGGGCAATGTGGCGACCCAACTCACCGATCGCGGGGTCCCCACCGAGCAGGCCCAGCAGATCGCCGATGCCGTCTCCTCCTCCGCGGGCCAAGCGATCCCAGCCCTGGCCGCGCAACCCGGGGGTGACGTGATCACGGAGGCCGCATCGGCCGGATTCGCCCACGCGATCAAACTCGTGGCTTTCGTAGCCGGTGCCTTCGTGCTGCTTGGCCTGATCGCCAGCCTCGTACTCCCCCGGAACGCCGCGCGCGTGCTCAGCGAGGGGTACGCCCCGCCGGGCGGCTAAGGCCTCCGGGACGGCCACGAGCCGTGCTAAGGTGAATGACATTCATTTTCAATAAGGAGTGTCATGAACAGGACCGAACTCGTCGCAGCAGCAGCCAGCGCCTCCGGACTCCCCCAGGGAACCGTCGATACCGCCCTGAAGGCCGTGCAGGACGCGATTACCGCCGCGATTTCCCGGGGGGAGAAGGTCGCGCTCCCCAGCTTCCTCACCCTCGACGTGGCCCAGCGCGCGGCTCGCACGGGCCGAAACCCGCGCACCGGTGAGGAGCTGCGCATCCCCGCCCGCACGGTCGTGCGAGTGACCGCGGGTCAGGCGCTCAAGCGTGCCGCCGATGGCTCCTGAACCGGGTTCCACCGCCGCGACCATCGATCAACGCGGTATCCCCACGAACGCCTGTGTGGTGTGCGGATGCAACATCCTCGTGATCCGTGCGGTGTTCGAGGACTACGAACTCGCGGGCTATTTGCTGGACGCCGAGTGCGCGTGTTGTGGCAGCCCCGTCACGGCACCGTGTCCCCTTGATCGACCGGACGAGTACTAACTCGACGGCAGGCGCTCGGACAACCAGCCCGGGAGCGCATCCATGCCGATGCGTTCCTGGGTCATCGAATCGCGATCACGCACGGTGACCGCAGAGTCGTCGAGGGTCTCGAAGTCGACGGTGATGCAGTACGGGGTGCCGATCTCGTCCTGGCGGCGGTAGCGGCGGCCGATAGCACCGGCGTCATCGAAGTCCACGTTCCAGCGCTTCCTCAACGCCTGGGCGAGGTCACGCGCCTTCGGCGAGAGGTCTGCATTCCGGGAGAGCGGCAGGACCGCGGCCTTGACCGGGGCCAGGCGTGCATCGAGGCGCAGCACCGTCCGGGTGTCCACACCACCCTTGGAGTTGGGCGCTTCGTCCTCGTCGTAGGAGTCGAGGAGGAATGCGAGCACCGCGCGCGTCAGGCCGGCCGCAGGTTCGATGACATAGGGAACCCATCGCTCATTCGCCTCCTGATCGAAGAACGAAAGATCGGTTCCCGAGTGCTGACCGTGCGTGGTGAGGTCGAAGTCCGTGCGATTGGCGATGCCCTCGAGTTCGGCCCATTCGCTGCCGGCGAAACGGAACCGATACTCGATATCCACCGTGCGCTTGGAGTAGTGGCTGAGTTTCTCCTGCGGGTGTTCGAAGAACCGCAGATTCTCCGGGTTGATTCCGAGATCCACGTACCAGTCCCAACGATTCTTCAGCCAATAGTCGTGCCACTCTTCATCGGTGCCGGGCCTGACGAAGAACTCCATCTCCATCTGCTCGAACTCGCGGGTTCGGAAGATGAAGTTCCCCGGGGTGATCTCGTTCCGGAAACTCTTACCCGTCTGGCCGATTCCGAAGGGGGGCTTCTTACGCGCCGCGTTCATGACGTTGAGGTAGTTCACGAAGATTCCTTGCGCGGTCTCCGGGCGCAGGTAGTGGACGGCACCGGCATCCTCGACGGGGCCCACCGTGGTGCGCAGCATCCCGTTGAAGTCCTTGGGCTCCGTGAAGTCACCCTTGGTGCCGCAATTGGTGCACGTAATCTCCGCCAATCCGGTGGCCGCCTCATGACCATGCTTCTCGGCATAGGCCTCGAGCAATTGGTCAGCACGCCACCGCTTATGACACTTCTTGCATTCGGTCAGGGGATCGACGAATGCGTCGACGTGACCCGAAGCAACCCACACCTGGGGGGCAAGGATTATCGACGAGTCGATACCGACCACGTCGTCGCGTCCGCGAACCATGTGCTGCCACCACTGGCGGCGGACGTTCTCCTTGAGCTCGACACCGTTCGGGCCGTAGTCCCACGCCGACCGCGTACCCCCGTAGATCTCCGAGGAGGGGAAGACGAACCCGCGACGCTTACACAGGTTGACCACGGAATCGACACGATCGGTCATCACGCTCTCCTCTCACGGTGAGCGCGGGGGCGCTCCACTCCGGCTGGCTGTCGGCGGCGGCAGGAGTCTAGGTGATCGACGAATTCCTCCACGATTCTCACGTCAGACGGGAGAATGAGGCATGACCGCCAAAGGTCGACGTTCCAGCATGGCCCGCGCCCTCGTGCAGTTCGACTTCAGTCGCGCCGAGTGGGTGGATGCGATCCGCGGAGCCACGGTGGCCAGCGTCCTCCTGGTCCTTCTTGTCAGCACGGGGCGCACGGACCTCGTCCTCCCGATCAGTCTCGGAGCGGTGTTCGCCGCGCTCGCGGAGTCGGGACTCCCGTTCGGCCGCCGGTGGCGCACGATGCTCTGGACCACCCTCTGGCTGATGGTCGCCATGACCCTTGCAGTCGCGGTCTCGGATTCGACCCTCCTCACCGTGGTGATCACGGCACCCGTGGCCATCGTCTGCGGGGCGGTCGGATACCTCGGTCCGCGGGCCGCCGTCACGGGAATGTTGTCGCTGGTGGTGTTCGCGGCCTACGCGGGGATCCCGATGCAGGTGGAGAACGCGCCGACAGAAGCCCTCCTCATCGGACTGGGCGGCCTCATCCAGACCGTCGCCTGCGTACTCCTGGGGATAGTGCGACATAAGGGGAAACTGCCCCCGCTCGAACCTGTGCACCATCCCCGCATGCGGACGCTCCGCAACGAGCAGCAAGCGTTCCTGCACCATGGAATCCGTCTCGCGATCCTCATGGTGATCGCCACCACCATCTCGGAGTACTGGACGATCCCCCACGCCTACTGGCTACCGGTGACGGTCGCCTGGATGACCAAGCCCGACCGTGATGGCACGGTGACGCGGGTGGTGCAGCGTGTCGCCGGAACCGCCGTCGGCGTTGCCGTCATCGGCCTGTCCGGCTGGCTGCTTGGAACGAACACCACGTTCTACGTGCTGTTCGCCATCATCGGTGCGACGATCGCCATCGCCTTCGTCTGGGTGAACTACGACGTCGGGGTCTCTGGCGTGACGATCTGGATCCTCGCCATGATCGGCTTTCTCGGGGATCCGCTTGATGAGGACCTCCTACTCCGACTGGGGCTCACCGTTGCAGCGGCACTGCTGGTGTACATCGGCACCTTGCTCTGGAAGTGGAAGCCCCTGCACTAACGTGCGCGAGTGACTCCGCGCGGGTGGTTCCTCCTCCTATCTCTCGGTGTCATCTGGGGCATCCCGTACCTGTTCATCAAGATCGCCGTGGAAACCTTCTCTCCCGGGGCGCTCGTCTTCCTTCGCGTGGCGATCGCGGGCGTCATCCTCCTTCCCATCGTGCTCGCGAAGGGGCAATGGCGATCCCTCTCCGGCCATTGGCGCTGGGTCGTCGCCTTCGCACTTGTCGAGATGGCATTCACCTGGAGCGCCCTGAACTGGTCGGAGCAGCGGATCACAAGTTCCCTTGCAGCACTCTTGATCGCCCTCGTTCCGATCGTGACCGCCATACTCGCCCGCTTCGTCGGATTGGATGATCGACTGACGGGCAGTCGCGTGGTGGGACTCGGTATCGGCTTCGCCGGAGTCGGCGTCCTCGTGGGCTTCGATCTCACCGGGAGTGACCTGCCGGCACTCGCCGCCATGGTGATCGTCGTCCTCGGTTACGCGCTCGGCCCGATCATCGTGGATCGGAAGCTTGGCGCGTTACCGAGCCTCGCCGTGATCGCAGCAGCCATGGCCATCAACACGATCCTGTTCGCACCGATTGCGGTGCTCACGTGGCCCACCGAACCGATTCCGACGAGCGCCTGGGTATCTGTCCTGATCCTGGGTGCGCTCTGCTCCGCTCTGGCATTCATCGTCTTCTTCGCCTTGATCGCAGAAGTCGGCCCATCGCGGACGACTCTCATCACATACATCAACCCAGTCGTCGCCGTGGTCCTCGGCATCGTGATCCTGTCCGAGCCACTGACCCTCGGGATGGTTGCGGCATTGCCCCTGATCCTCCTGGGATCGTGGCTGGCGACCCGGCGTGCCCCGGCCCTGGAGAGTGAACCCCATCCGTGACCGGCGTGGGTAGCGCATGCGATGCCACTCCATGGACATGATGGAGGCGTGACGGATACCCAGGAGTTGGCCGAAGAAGCAGGAAGCGAAGGCAACCTCGGCTACGAGATCTTCATGGCCGGCCTCTCGATCCTGTCGATCGTCAACCTCGGGCTACTCATCTTCGTTCGCGATGCGAACCTCGCTGACGTCATCATGGTGATGAACCTGATCCTCACGCTCATCTTCCTGCTGGATTTCATTGTTCGGTTCATCAAGGCACCCTCGAAGAAGGAGTACATGGGTCGGGGTGCCGGATGGGCGGATCTGATCTCCGCTCTCCCCTTCCAGCAGACCAACATCCTGCGTCTGTTCCGACTCATTCGGGTCTATCGCCTGATCCGGACCTACGGGATGCGTCGGGTGGGTCAGGCGCTGATCAAGGAGCGGGCCGAAACCGCGCTGCTGATGCTGCTCCTCATCGGCATGCTCGTTCTGGAATTCGGCAGCCTCGAAATGCTGCGCCTCGAGCAGAACGTGCCTGGCGCCAACATCACCTCGGCGTCCGATGCCCTCTGGTACGTCATCGTGACCATGGCGACGGTCGGATACGGGGACGAGTACCCGATCACGGATCCGGGGCGCATCATGGGCACGTTCATCATCGTGGTCGGTGTCGGCATCTTCGGAACCCTCACCGGTTACCTGGCGAATCTGTTCCTCTCCCCGACGCGCAGGAGGATCGAGAAGCAGGACTCCTTGCTCAGCCGTTATGAGGAGTTGCAGCGAGTGAGTGCCCAGCAGCAGCAGGCGATCAATGAGCTCGGCGAAATGATCAAGCGCTCGTGACAACCGAGTGGAGCTGAGGGGATTCGAACCCCTGACCCCCTCCATGACATTGAGGTGCGCTACCAACTGCGCTACAGCCCCGGTGGGACACGGCAGCGTACCTGAGGGTGGACTATCGGTCGTCGGCCAGGGCAGGTTGCGGAAGTGAACCGGCGTTGTACTCCTGCAGCCGCCAGCCCGTGGAGTCCTCGCGCACCACGGACCAGGCGCAATTGCTCAGCACGCCGAGGCAGGACCAGTGGTCCGTCGGCAGCCCGAGAAGGGATGCGATGGCTGCGCGCGCCGCACCACCGTGGGTGGCGATGATCAACGTCCCACCCTCCGGTACGTGCGCGAGTTCACGCTCGATGGCCCGCACCATGCGATCGGCCACCTCCACGCGCGTTTCCCCGCCACCGGGGCGGGCATGGGAGTCCCACGCCCATCGGGTGAAATCGGCAGCATGGTCGCGCATCAACTCCGCACGCACCAATCCCTCCCACGCCCCGGCGAACGTTTCGCGCAGGTCGGGGTCGGTGACAACGGGAAGGTCGACCAGGTCGCCCAGCATCTGAGCCGTGACCGCAGCCCGCTGCAGGTCCGAGGCGATGATGCGGTCGGGTTTCAGGTGTTGGAGGAATTGGGCGGCCATCCGCGCCTGCTCCATCCCGACCTCGTCCAGCGCGATATCGGTCTGACCCTGGAAGCGCTGCTCGGCATTCCACGCGGTGCGACCATGGCGCCAGAGAACCAGACGTCGATGGGCAGTCATCAGCGGTCGGACGTGACGGAGGGGGGCAGGGGCACAACCGGGCAGTCCTTCCACAACCGCTCGATCGCGTAGTGGATCCGTTCCTCCGCCAACTGCACGTGGACAACGATGTCGCCGTAATCGAGGAGCACCCACCGGCTCTCCTGTTCGCCTTCACGGCGCAGTGCCCTGGCTCCCATCCCATGCAGCCGCTCTTCCACGGCGTCGACGATCGCCTTCACCTGACGTTCGTTGGCGGCCGAACACAACACGAAGACATCGGTGATCACCAGTTGCTCACTGACATCAAGGAGAACGATGTCGGTGGCGAGCTTGTCCGCCGCAGCCTCCGCCGCCGCGGTGGCTAGTGCTATCGCCTCATCGGACGCTGCCATCGGTTCCCTTCATCGGTAGAGATCATGCTTGTCGATCCACAGAGCAACGCCCCCCGGTACCAGGTAGTCGATCGGTGCGCCCGCGTGGATCCGTTCCCGAATATCCGTGCTGGAGATCGCGAGCGCGGGCACCTCCACCAGGGTGGCGGCATCACTCGGCAGTCCCGGGTTGCTCAACGGGTGCCCGGGGCGTGTGACACCTACGAGGTGGGCGCGCGCGAGGATC
>JBEIHR010000028.1:0-19892 GCA_040381195.1 Rubricoccaceae bacterium | reverse complement strand
GCTTCTCCCGGACCATGCCCCTGGTCGTAGAGCACGGAGCCGCGGTGGTGGCGCTGACCATCGACGAAGAGGGCCAGGCCCGCACAGCGGAGTGGAAGACATCTTTATAGAAGACGCGATCCACGTTGATGTTGAAGCCATCGATACCGGACTGCTCCATGCAGCCTTCCTTGACCTTCTTCTTCTTCTCGATGACACCGTACGGACGAATGTTGGTCTTGGGCCCGAATTCCGCGGTGATCTCGTCGTACTCGCGCGTTCCCCAGAATGTGACCCGAAGCGACGTATTCGTCATCTTCGTGGTGATGAAGACCGCATTGGCCGTGGTGTTGCGGAACTGCATATCGAACAAGCCCCAGGCAACCGTGGCCTCGAGGCCCGGCTGGTAGCGACTGATGTAGATGGAGTGTGCCCGCGTGCTCACCTGCTCCATCCCGGCGAAGAATGCGGCGGTCCACACGGCGGTCGCCGATGCGGAGACGCCCCCACCCTGCTGCTCCTCGAACACACCGCCGGGGCCGATCACGATTCCACGCGTGTAGCCGTTCTCGGGAGTGCGCTCCTTGATGACCTCGTTCATCGAGAACACCTCCCCCGGCATCAACAGCGTCCCGTTGATGTACTCCGCCGCCTGCCCGATGTTCTGGACGCGATACGCGGCGTAGGGGAAGTTCTGGGTGAAGGTGGAGAGTTTCTCGGTCACGCCCAGCGCCTTGGCCTCGTCGGTGGTCAGTTCCGGTTCGCGCACGCCGAAGGACACGGTGACATTCCTCGCCTCACCGGATGCACCGAGGACTCCCGCAACCGCCGTGGCCAGTTCCTCGTCCTCGATGCCTCGTCCCACGAGGGACGGGACGACCACGGGAACACCTTTGGTGATCTGGAAGGTGGCGTCGCGGCCCGGGGTCTCGACCTCGGAGAGTTGATCGGCGATCGACTCATGGAGGACGGCGCCATCGAGTTGCGGAATCAACTCACCGCCGTCGCGGACGAAACTCAATGCCTTGACGATGGCCGTGCTGGGGATGGTCGCGGTGACGCCCCCCGCCTGGACCGTGACCTGCTCGGCGATCGCCGTCTTTGCGAGGGCGCGAGCACGCTGCGCAGCTTCCTCGGTTACGTCGGGTGACACGGTGCGGAGGGGAAGGGTGATTGCCTGGCGCGGGTCGAGGAGACTGTCAACGATGAGTTCACGGGTCGCTTGCTGATCGAGCGTGACTCCGGGAACTCCGGGAGTCAGCGTCGGCTTGCCTCCCGAGACGCTGAGGGTGGGTTCGACCGGGGGTGTGTCGATCGTCTGCGCCAGACGTGCGACCTCCTGATCGAGAACGGCGTCATCGATCGCGACCAGGGGGGTGAGTTCCGTAGTCCCGAGTCGGTTCTGCAGGGCAGTGGCGGGATTCCAACTGCGGCCGATGGCCTGGTCCACCGTCGCGGGTAACCGAAGCCGGATGCCTAGTTCCTTGGGGCTGACGCGGAACTGCTCCTCCCCGGCGACGAGGGTGAAGTGTTTCCGCGCATCCGCGCCGACCCGACGCTGCAGTGTCTCGATCGCCTCCTCGCGCGTCATTCCGCCAATGGTGATCCCGGAGACAGTCGTCCCCGGGTGGACGGTCGTGCCGGTGGACAGGACGAGCCAGACATAGGCGGCTGCGACGACGACGATGGCGACTGCGCCGGCGATCACGGTGTACCGGGCTGCCGCGGGCATACCTGCCCGATGCTCTGACAACCCTCGACCTCCCGACCTGAGCGACCCACTGATGGTAAGCGTTGACTCTGCGACGTCTGCGTCAGGCTGGGACGTCCGTACCCGTCCGGGGGTTCCGCAACCGGGGCGGGAGGGTGGCCAGGGTGGCCCCGACGATCACCGTGATCAGCAGGTAGGTGATCTGGCGCGCACCCGACGAGATCGCGATATCCCCCGACGGGGACTCCGCCGCGAGGGCGAGACTCAGCCCGAGCCAGCCGAGGATCACACCCCAGCCCGCCCATCGGGTCCCTGCCCCCACCACGGCACCGCGGATGACGATCATGTTTCCGATGCTGGCCACGATCGCCCCCCAGGGGATTGCGAAACCCCACTCCTCGAAGACGATGCGCTGCGCCTGCAGGAACGCACCGATGACCCCGAGAAGTGCGCCCACGAGCACGCCGAGGAGTGCCGACGCGGACCTCACGCGGTACTGATCCCCGCGAAGAGGTCTGTCTCCGGATTCGTGATGGAGTACCTGCCCCCATCACCCCCGCGCACGAGCCGGAAGTACTCCACGCCGAAACCCTTCGAACCGAGGTTGTTGGACAGGGCGAAGAAACCTTCCTGGACGTTGACCTGCGTCGCATGCGCCGCGAGTGCCGCCATCTTGCGTGGCAACTTGTCCCGCCCGTCGATCATCGTCGTCACGACGTCGTCCGGGCAGGCGAAGTCGATGTCCTCGGGGTCCATCGCAGTGAACTCGTCATCCATGCCCAGCGCCTTGAGTTCCTCGATTCCGGCAACAATCACACTGCGTGGCATCGCGGTCCAATAGAGCTTGTCCACCGACCATGCCGGTCCAAGATCAGGCCGGAAGGTAGGACTCTCCGCGAGGCTCACCGCATAGTGGGTGACCCGGTGCGCCTGGATGTGATCCGGATGTCCGTAGAGGCCGAAGTCGTCGTAGGTCACGGCCACCTGCGGGCGAACTTCGCGGATGATCCCCACGAGCTCGGTCGCCGCCTCGAGGAGATCGGCACGCCAGAATGCTGCGGGATTGTCGTTCGCGGGGGTGCCGACCATTCCGGAGTCACGAAACCGGCCAGCCCCGCCGAGGATGCGGAAGTCGCTCACACCCAGTTCGGCCATCGCCGCCGTCAACTCGTGGATACGGTGCTCGCCGAGTCGGTCCTCCTGATCAGCAGCCAGGTGGGACAGCTCCGGGGTCAGGATCTCGCCCTCCTCACCCAACGTGCAGGTCACGAGCGTCACGTGGGCACCCTCGTCGACGTACTTCGCCATCGTCACGCCCGTCCCGATGCTTTCGTCATCCGGATGCGCATGGACGATCAGCAGGCGGCGGTCGGAGGTCGTCACGGCAGCAGACTAGATGCGGCAGCATGGGCGCGTGGAGACCTACCCGCGGCAGAAGGCGCTGACGCGCAACTTCCGGCTGGGGGTACCGCGCTCGTTCCGCGTCGCGGAGGATCGGGTGATCTTCGTCCGGAGTAGCGATTCGCGCGTCCCCGCCGGCGATCTGTGGGTGATGCGCGAGTCGGAGGGATGGCGCGAAGTTCGACTGGTCGACTCCGCGGCACTCACCGCAACGGCGCGGGGTATGGATCCACGCGAGGCGGCTCGGCGGGAACGCTTGCGTGAGGTCACGACCGGCATCACCGACTTCTCGTCCGACACGGGCGGGCGCACTGTGGCATTCGCCCTCGATGGGTCTCTCTACCGCGTCGACACCACCACGGGAGCCATCGAGCACGTACCGCACGAGGGAGCGGTGATCGACCCACGTGTGTCCCCCGACGGTGCGTGGATCGCTTTCGTTTCTGGAAACGCACTGCACCTGTCCGACGGAACATGCGTCGCCGCGCCGGAGTCGGAGACCGTCACGTACGGACTTGCCGACTTCATCGCCGCCGAGGAACTCGATCGCCATCGTGGGACGTGGTGGTTCTCCGACTCGGAGACACTGCTCGTCGAACGCAGTGACGAAGCAGCGGTACCCGTCCGTTGGATCGGGGATCCCGCGCAACCCGAACGTGAACCGATCCCGCACCGCTACCCACAGGCCGGATACGCGAACCCCCAGGTCAGCCTGCACGTGGTCTCACTCGACGGGCGTCGCACCGAGGTGCCGTGGGATCACGAGGCATTTCCGTACCTCGCAAGCGTGCACCCGACGGAGAACGCGACCGCCATCGTGAGCGTGCTCTCGCGCGATCAGCGGACGCAACTCATCTTCTCCGTGGATACGCAGGGGCGAGTTGTCGAACGGGGTCGCCGCGAGTGCACTCCGTGGGTGACCCTGGTTCCTGGTGTCCCCCGCGAGGATTCCGATGGGAGCGTGCTCGAAGTGCTCCCGGACACCGGGTCGTTCCGACTCTGCCGGAACGGGATACCCATCACTCCCTCGGATATTCAGGTCGACTCACTGCACTGCGCGGACGATGGCGGCTACGTCATCGGCGCTCAGCCGACACCCACAACTCGAGCGGTTGCACACATCACCCCGGGTGGCCATCTCACCTGGCTGACCCCCACGGATGGGTGGTGCGCCGCTGCCACCTGCGGCAGCGTGGCGCTCCCAAGGGTGACCGTGTGCGCGACGCTCGGCGAGACCCGATCCCAGGCGTACCTGCTGGTCGAGGGGGGAGGCCATCCGATCACCTCCCACGCCGAGGCACCGGTGGTCGCGCCGGTCGTGCACATGCATGTCCCCGACGATCCACGGATCCGCTGCGCCGTGCTTCTGCCCAGCGACCACGTCGCCGGCACGCGCCTGCCGGTCATTTGCTCGCCCTACGGCGGCCCGCACGCGCAACGCGTGGTGCGTAACGGAGCGGCCTTCCTGACCGAGCAGTGGCTTGCGGATCAAGGGTTCGCGGTCGTGGTCGTGGACGGTCGTGGGACACCGGGCCTGGGACCGGAGTGGGAGCACGCGGTTTCCGGTGATCTGGCCACGGGGGTGCTCGCCGATCAGGTGACCGGCCTGGAGTCGGTCCTCGCCACGTTCCCGGATCTGGATGGAAATCGGGTGGGGATCCGGGGGTGGTCTTTCGGGGGATACCTGGCGGCACTCGCCGTGCTCGACCGTCCCGACGTCTTCCATGCCGCCGTTGCGGGTGCACCGGTGACGGACTGGCGGCTCTACGACACCGCCTACACCGAGCGCTATCTCGGACTTCCGCAGGAGAACACCTCCCAGTACGACGCCACCTCGCTCCTCACCCGAGCGCAGAACCTCGCCCGCCCACTCCTGCTGATCCACGGACTCGCCGATGACAACGTCCTCGCGGCTCACACACTGCAACTATCGAGTGCGCTGTTGGCTGCCGGACGGCAGCACTCGGTGCTCCCACTCTCCGGCGTCACACACATGACTCCGCAGGAAATCGTCACCGAGAACCTGCTATTAACCGAGGTGGAGTTCTTCCGCGCGCACTTGTGCGACTAGGACTTGCGACCCCGCGAGGCCTTGACCCGATCGGTTGCCGTCAGGATCACCTTGCGCAAACGCACCGCAGACGGCGTCACCTCCACGCATTCATCCTCGCGACAGAACTCCAGCGCCTGCTCGAGCGAGAGTTGCTTGTGTGGGATCAGGGGAACCAGGACATCGCCCGTGGAGGCGCGCATGTTCGTCAGCTTCTTCTCCTTGGTGGGGTTGACGTCCATGTCATCTGCACGCGAGTTCTCGCCGACGATCATCCCCTCGTACACCTCGGTGCCGGGTCCGACGAACATGGTGCCGCGCTCCTGCAGGTTGGCGAGGGCGAAGCCCGTTGTCTGACCTGAGCGATCGGCGACGAGTGAACCCGTGGGTCGCGTGCGCAACTCGCCGTGCCAGGGTTCGTAACGGTCGAAGACATGGTGCAACAGGCCAGTGCCACGCGTCTCGGTCAGGAACTCTGTGCGGAAGCCGATCAGCCCACGCGCCGGTACGAGGTACTCCATGCGCACCCACCCCGTGCCGTGGTTGACCATCTGCTCCATCCGCCCCTTGCGCAGGGCCATCAACTGCGTCACTACCCCGAGGTAGTCCTCGGGGATGTCCACGCTGAGACGCTCGATCGGCTCGTGGACCTTTCCGTCGATGATGCGGGTCACCACCTGCGGCTTGCCCACCGTGAGTTCGAAACCTTCACGCTTCATCAACTCCACGAGGATCGCCAACTGCAACTCACCTCGACCCTGCACCTCCCAGGTGTCGGGGCGTTCGGTGGGAACGACGCGGATGGACACGTTTCCGACGATCTCGGCCTCTAGGCGCGACTTGACCATGGACGCGGTCAGCTTGCTCCCACCGCTCCGTCCCGCGAGGGGTGACGTATTGATGCCGATCGTCATGGAGATCGATGGCTCGTCAACCGAGATGAGCGGTAGCGCGACAGGGTTCTCGACGTCGGCGAGGGTGTCCCCGATCGTGATCTCGGGGATCCCCGCGACCGCGATGATGTCTCCCGGTCCCGCGGACTCAGCCGGAACGCGATCGAGTGCTTCCGTCATCAGCAACTCGACAACCTTGACTCGGTCCACGCGTCCGTCACTACGCATCCACGCGACCTGCTGACCCTTGCGGATGGTTCCCTCGTGCACGCGACAGAGTGCCAGCCGTCCGAGGTAGGGGGATGCGTCGAGGTTCGTCACATGCGCCTGAAGTGGCGCACCTTCCGCAAACTCCGGCGCGGGAATGGTGTCGAGCAAGGTGCGGAAGAGGGGCTCGAGGTTCTCCTCAGCGGGCATGCCGCCGTCGGCGGGCTTCTCCAGCGAAGCGCGTCCCGCCTTTGCGGATGCGTAAACGATCGGGAAGTCGATCTGCGATTCATCGGCATCGAGATCCAGGAAGAGTTCGTACGTCTCGTCGACCACCGCGCTGATCCGCGCGTCGGAACGATCAACCTTGTTGATGACCAGGACGACAGGAAGACGCTTCGCCAACGCCTTACGCAAAACGAAGCGGGTCTGTGGAAGCGGCCCCTCGGACGCGTCAACGAGGAGCACGACTCCGTCGACCATCTCGAGGCCGCGCTCCACTTCACCACCGAAATCGGCGTGACCCGGGGTGTCGATGATGTTGAAGGTCACCCCACCCTCAGCTGCCGACGGGCCTACATAGTGCACGGAGGTGTTCTTCGCGAGGATCGTGATGCCCTTCTCACGCTCCAAGTCCATGGAATCCATGACCCGCTCGGCAACATCCTGGTTCTCCCGGAACGCGCCGGACTGCCACAGCATCGCATCGACGAGCGTGGTCTTGCCGTGGTCGACGTGCGCGACGATGGCGAAATTACGGAGATCAGAACGTAGGGGCACCGCCTGACCCTATGTCCTCGAGGTGGGAATACCCGAATCCCGCCAGGCGGTGACAGCCTGGTCACCATCACGGGTACGCACCAGGACGTAGTCCGTATCGAATGTGGATATCGCAAAGACACTGATGCCGGCATCGGCGAGAGGTCCCAGAAGACGGTGCAGCACCCCGGTGAGAGTGAAGTCGAGTGTTCCCACGATGCGGAAGAGGACCCACGGTCCTTCCACGCGGGCATCGGGGAGTGCGCGCGCACACACGACACTGACCTCCTCGCCGGTCCGCGTCACGCTCCAGAAGAACTCGTCATTCGGCTCCGGAATCTCCGCGCCCGCATCCAGGCGATTGACGTAGTACTCACCCGGGATGTGACGGAGCTCGAGTTCCTGCATGGAATCACTCTTGCATGTGGACGGCACCGGATTGCCATGACGTGGCATCCTCAGGGCGTGCTGCGCAGCGTCGGTCGGATCATCCTGGGAGCCCTCGTGTTCGGGGCGGGGATCGGACATTTCGCGAACGCCGAGGCGTTCCTCGCCCAGGTTCCCCCGTGGATGCCAGCACCTGAATCCGTGGTGGCCATCTCGGGCGTGGTCGAACTCGTCCTGGGAGCGGCGCTCATCCTCAGCCCGCAGCGCTATCGATACGCGATCGGCTGGATCGTCGCGGGCTTCTTCGTGGTGATCTTCCCGGGCAACATCGCACAGTTCACGACCGGAACGGACGCATTCGGACTGGATTCGGATGCCGCGCGATTCGTGCGCCTCCTCTTCCAACCTGTTCTCGTGGTGTGGGCACTGTGGTGCACCTCTGCGTGGTCACACTGGCGAGCTCGACGCACGGCGGTCCACGCGCAATCGATGTGCTCGCAGAGCTGATGACTGCCCACGCGATGTCGCTCGCGGATTAGACGTTGAAGCGGAATTCGACGACGTCGCCATCCTGCATGACGTAGTCCTTGCCCTCCATGCGCACCTTTCCTCGCGCCTTCGCCTCAGCCATCGATCCGGCATCGACGAGATCGGAGAAAGACACGATCTCCGCCTTGATGAATCCCTTCTGGAAATCGGTGTGGATCACCCCGGCCGCCTCCGGTGCCGTGTCCCCCTTGTGGATCGTCCAGGCACGCGCCTCCTTCGGTCCGGCGGTCAGGTAGGTCTGTAGCCCGAGGGTGTCGAAGCCCACCCGGGCCAGCGCATGCAGGCCGGACTCCGCCTGCCCGACGGACTGCAGTAACTCGAGTGACTCCGCATCATCGAGTTCCGAGAGTTCGGCCTCGAGCTTGGCGCTGAGGAAGACGGCCTCCGCCGGAGCCACGAGGTCTCGCATCTTCGCCGTGAAGTCATCGTCGACGAGTTCGTTTTCATCCGCGTTGATGACGTAGAGAAACGGCTTGGCCGTCAAAAGGAACAACTCCCGGATGGGTGCCGTGTCGAATCCGGATGCGAAAAGCGTCGTCCCACCGTTGAGGATCACCTGAGCCTGCTCGGCGGCCTCTAACGCGGGCGCCTTGGACTTGTCGTTGCGCGCCTCCTTCTGCAGGCGCGGGATCGCCTTCTCCAAGGTCTGCAGGTCGGCGAGGATCAACTCGGTGTTGATGGTCTCCATGTCCTCGGCCGGCGACACCCGACCCTCCACGTGCACGACGTCGTCGTCGGTGAAGGCGCGCAGGACTTGGCAGATTGCATCGGACTCTCGGATGTTTGCCAGGAACTTGTTTCCCAGCCCCGCCCCCTCGGAGGCACCCTTGACGATGCCCGCGATATCCACGAAGGTCACGGTGGCCGGAACCTCTCGCTCGGACTGGAACATCTCCGCCAGGGTGTCGAGACGAGGATCAGGGACCCCGACGACCCCGGTATTGGGCTCGATCGTGGCGAACGGGTAGTTCGCGGCAAGCACGTCGTTCTTCGTCAACGCATTGAAGAGGGTCGATTTTCCGACATTGGGCAGGCCGACGATCCCGAGGGTGAGACTCACGACGCACGATCCTAGGGGCCGAATCCGCGCATCCGGCAGTAGCGTGTGCGGGGTGAGCACGCAAGACCCGGATCCGTATGCCCGGCTCTTCCGTGATGAGCCACCCGCACATGCGCTCGATGATGGCGCGATCCACGAGGTTGTCGTTCAGGAGATCGTCGAGATCGAGGAACCCGCCGAGCCTGCGCGCGGCGTGGATGACGAATCTGGCCGCTTGTACCGCTCCGCGGGAGCGATCGCCCTCCCCGAGGCCATTCCGGCGCTCACCTCAAGTCAAGTGAGTCGCCTGCGCACAGTGCGTGACCGTGAACAAGACGCCATGCGCGTGGAGACGATCCGCCCTGACCCCCTTCCCGTGGTTACGGTGTCCGAGACTCCCCTCGTCGAGTATGCGCCGCGCGATCCGGAGGTGGAGGGTGGACGCGAGGGCCGCATCACCGCCATCGGCGTCTATGTCGGCGTCATCGGGCTCACCACGCTCATCGCTTTCGGTGAGGTTCTGATCTTCGGCGATCAGCCGAACTGGATCACCGGGGTGGCGCTCGTGGCCGTCTCGATCGCCGCGGCGCTCGGTGTTCGTCGCCGGGACGACTTCACCGCGGTATTCGCACCACCCCTCGCCTTCCTCGTGGTGGCACTCACCGCGGGCCAACTCAACAACACGGGAACCACGATCACATCCCGCGCGATCGCCGCATTCTTTGTGCTCGGCTACAACTGGATGTGGATCGTAGGAGCGACATTGGCCGCCCTCGTGATTGTCGTACTACGCAGGAGACGTGCGGGCTGACGCCTTGATATCGCGACGCAACTCAGGGGGCAGCGCGAAGATCAGTGATTCTTCAGCGGTGGTGACCTCCTCGAGTTCCCCGAACCCTTTCGATGTGAGGAACGCGATCACCTCGTCGACCAGGATCTCCGGGACCGATGCGCCACTGGTCAAGCCGACGGTGGTCACACCCTCGAGCCAGCGCTCATCGATCTCACCGGCATGGTCCACGCGATACGCGGCACCTGCTCCCGCCTCCAGCGCCACTTCCACGAGACGAACCGAATTCGACGAGTTGCCCGACCCCACGACGATAACCACCTCACTCTGCGGGGCGATCGCCTTGATCGCACCCTGGCGGTTCTGCGTGGCGTAACAGATGTCGTCGCTCGGCGGACTCTGCAGTCCCGGGAATCGCTCGGACAGGACATCAACGGTCTCGAGGGTTTCATCGACCGACAAAGTCGTCTGTGACAGCCACACCAATTTGTCGGCGTTCTCGATCTCGATATCCCGAGCCGCCTGCGGGTTGTCGATGAGCGTCATCGCCTCGGGGGCTTCACCCATCGTCCCGACAACCTCCTCATGGCCTTCGTGACCGATCAGCAGGATCTGGTAGCCCTCGGCGGCGAATCGCTTCGCCTCCGCGTGCACCTTCGTGACCAGGGGGCACGTCGCGTCGATCGTCTTGAGATTTCGATCCGCGGCTTCCGCATGGACCACGGGAGCGACGCCGTGCGCCGAGAACACGACGGTTGCGCCCTCGGGAACCTCGGAGACTTCGTCGACGAAGATGGCGCCGCGCTTCTCCAGCGTCGAGACGACGTGCTTGTTGTGGACGATCTGCTTGCGGACGTACACGGGGGGGCCGTACAGCTCGAGGGCCTTCTCCACGGTGACGACGGCCCGATCGACTCCCGCGCAATAGCCGCGGGGAGCAGCGAGCAGGATGCGCTTGGTCTCGGACACTCATTCATCGTAGGCGCACTGGCACGGGTGCGCTTAGATGCGGGTCCATGGCCCTGGATTCGAGCGCGGACTCCCCCGTTCCCGTTCGCACGGTCTCCCGGCTCATCGGTGAGTGGGTCGGTCAACTCGGTGCGGTCTGGATGGAGGGCCAGGTAGCCCAATTCCGTCGGAGGCAGGGAGCGCGCAATCAATTCCTCGTGCTCCGCGACACCGATGCCGAGGTGTCGCTGACGATCGTCGCCGACGCACAACTCGTTGGTTCTGTGGAACCACCTCTCGCCGAGGGACAGCGGGTCGTCGTCTGGGCCCGCCCGGAGTTCTGGTCGGGCCAGGGATCTCTCCAACTGCGTGCACGCGACATCCGCCCGGTGGGTATCGGGGACCTGCTTGCATCGATCGAACGCCTCAAGGGAGTGCTTGCCACGGAAGGACTCTTCGCACCCGAGCGCAAACTCCCCCTACCCTTCCTGCCGCACACGATCGGTCTGATCTGCGGACGCGCGAGTGCTGCAATGACCGACGTACTCGTCAACGTCGAGGAACGGTGGCCCGGGACCCGGTTCGAAGTCCGCGAGGTCGCGGTCCAGGGAGTCAACGCCGTGCCCGAGGTCACCGCTGCGCTGGCCGAACTCGACGCCGACCCTCATGTCGATGTGATCGTGATCGCGCGCGGGGGCGGCAGCGTGGAAGACCTGCTGCCGTTCAGCAACGAGACCCTGGTGCGTGCAGTGGCGGCCGCGCGCACCCCCGTGGTGAGCGCGATTGGGCACGAACAGGACACTCCCCTCCTCGACTACGTCGCGGACCTTCGGGCCTCGACCCCCACGGATGCAGCGAAACGGATCGTGCCGTCGTGGGCCGAGGAGAGTGCAGTGATCACCGGACTCCGGGATCGCGCACGGCGCACACTGCTCGTCGCGATCGATCGCACGGTGGACGCAATCGTCGACCTGCGTCGACGGTCCCTGTCTCGGATCACCCGTCAGTGGGAAGCAGCCACCGCGGACATCGACCACCTCGGCGCGCGCCTGCGCGCGCTCTCCCCGGCCAGCACACTCGACCGTGGCTATGCGATCGTCACCTTGCAGGATGGAACGATCGTGCGTGATGCGCAGGATGTCGCCGCAGGCGACGCCATGACCATACGAGTCGCGAGGGGTTCCCTCACGGCACGACGGGAGGCTGACGGTGGCTGAGATGAGTTACGAGGCTGCGCGTGCCGAGCTCGCGGAAACCGTCGCCAAGCTCGAGGCCGGGGGCTTGACCCTCGAGGAGTCCCTTGCCCTCTGGGAACGTGGTGAGCACTTGGCCACCGTGTGCGCCACCTGGCTGGATGACGCGCGGAAGAAGATCGACAAGGACTAGTCCCGCGCCTGAAGCGTGCCAGCGGCGGTCATCACCTGATCCAGGGGATCGGTCCCGCTCACGACCGTTGTCACCCCGTCATCGATCCGCACCACCGATGTGCGCTCCGGTCCCGTGAAAACCTGCCATCGTTCGCCCGCGATGGTCACGGTCTCCCCCGGTTCGCCGCCTCCCGTCTGCTCGGCGAGGAACGCGTCACCCGCTGCGCGCGACTGGCTGACTTGGAGGTACTCATCCGAGGCAGTGACGTAGCCCAGGTGCCACACGAGGACCCCCTCGGAGCCCTCGGTGGGCTCCCATCTCACGCTGGTTGCCCGCAGATCAGGCAGCGTCGGAACCTCCACCGCGAAGTCCGCCGAGGATCGGGCGGTCACGAGCGCCTGGGTGATATCCACGGTGCGCACCGGATCTGGCTTGGGGCGCCAGGTCACGATCAGGATGGCGGCCACAACGGCGAGGACGACCACCATGGACCGGATCATGTCCCCGACCGTCTGACGCATGGGACGCGTACGCCGACCGGTGGGCTGGGGATCACTCACGACCCTATCCTCCCCCGGCTCTCCGTGCACGGCACTTCGACGTGGAGGCCCAGGACATCGCACTACGCTGGCAATATGGCCGCGCACTCACCCGAAGTGCCGGATCGGAACCTGGCCCTCGAGTTGGTTCGCGTCACCGAGGCAGCCGCGATGGCGGCCGCCCGCTGGGTGGGCCGGGGAGACAAGAACGGCGCAGACGGAGCCGCGGTCAACGCGATGCGCATGTTGATCGGTACGGTCTCGATGAACGGTGTCGTGGTGATCGGGGAGGGCGAGAAGGACGACGCCCCGATGCTCTTCAACGGCGAGCACGTCGGTGACGGATCGGGGGCCGATGCGGATGTCGCGGTGGATCCAATCGACGGCACCACCCTCGCGGCGAAGGGCATGCCGAATGCACTGTCGGTGATCGCGGTCGCCGAGCGCGGCGCCATGTTCGATCCGTCCGCCGTTTTTTACATGGAGAAGCTCGTGGTGGGTCCGGACTGTGCGCACGCCATCGACATCACCGCGCCGATCGGCTGGAACCTCACCAGCATCGCGAAAGCGAAAGGCGAGACGGTCGCCGATCTCACGGTATGCATCCTCGACCGCCCACGTCACGAGGATCTCGTCCGCGAGGTCCGCGAATCCGGGGCGCGGATCAAGTTCATCACCGACGGCGACGTCGCCGGCGCGATCATGGCCGCGCGTGCAGGGACCGGCGTCGACCTACTCGCGGGAATCGGCGGAACGCCGGAGGGGATCATCGCGGCATGCGCCATGGCCTGCATGGGGGGTGCGATCCAGGGTCGACTCTGGCCACGGGACGACGACGAACGCCGCAAGGCCCGTGATGCGGGGCATGAACTCGGTCGAGTCCTGACGACGAAGGACCTCGTCACCGGGGAGAACATCTTCTTCTGCGCCACCGGGATCACCGATGGCGAACTCCTCGAGGGTGTCCGCTACACGCCGGATGGCCCCACGACCCACTCGATCGTCATGCGGGGCAAGAGCGGGACGATCCGCGAGGTCAAGAGCGAGCACCGACTGGCCAAGCTGTCCCGCTATAGCTCCGTGGACTTCGGCCGCGCCCGGTAGTCGGCCCGACGGGTCGGTGTGGGCCTCAGGTCTACCCTGAGGGTGTGGCATTCGACTACGTGGACATGCTCCCCCTGGGAGAGGACGACACCCCGTATCGCCTGATCAGCGCAGATGGCGTGCGGACCGAATCACTCGGTGACCGCACCTTCCTCCATGTCGAACCACAAGCTCTCACGCGCCTGGCCTTCGAGGCGATCAAGGACATCTCGCACCTGCTACGTCCCGGGCACCTGCGCCAACTCGCATCGATCCTGAAGGATCCCGAGGCCTCCCCCAACGATCGCTTCGTCGCACTCGACCTCCTCAAGAACGCGAACGTCTCCGCCGGGGGTGTGCTGCCGATGTGCCAGGACACCGGGACGGCCATCGTGATGGGCAAGCGTGGCCAGCAGGTTCTCACCGAAGGCCTCGACGAGGAGCACATCGCACTCGGTATCTACGACGCGTACCAGAAGCTCAATCTTCGCTACTCGCAACTATCCCCGGTCTCGATGTGGGAGGAGCGCAACACGGGAAGCAACCTCCCCGCCCAGATCGAGATCTACTCGGACACGCACCCGGGCCATGAACTCGGTTACGAGTTCCTCTTCATGGCAAAGGGTGGAGGGAGCGCGAACAAGAGTTTCCTCTACCAGGAGACGGCGGCCCTGCTGAATCCTGCGAGCTTCCGGACGTTCCTCGATGAGAAATTGCGAAGCATCGGAACCGCCGCGTGCCCGCCGTACCACCTCGCGATCGTGGTTGGTGGGACGAGTGCCGAGTACGCACTCAAGGTGGCGAAGCTCGCCAGCGCTCGCTACCTGGACACCCTTCCGGTGCACGGAACTGCCAGCGGCCATGGGTACCGCGACCTGGCGATGGAGGCGGAGGTTCTGGCCCAGACCCAGGACTTCGGGATCGGAGCCCAGTTCGGTGGCAAGTACTTCTGCCACGACGTTCGCGTGATCCGCCTTCCCCGCCACGGAGCATCCTGTCCGGTGGCCATCGCAGTGTCCTGCTCGGCGGACCGTCAGGCCAAGGCGAAGATCACGCCGGACGGGGTGTTCCTAGAGCAACTTGAGACGGATCCCGCCCACTACCTGCCCGAGATCACCGACGACCATCTCGATGACGACGTCGTGCGCATCGATCTGGATCGCCCGATGGATGAGATCCGCGCCGCGCTCACGAAGTTGCCCATCCGCACACGTGTCTCACTCACCGGGTCCCTCGTCGTTGCACGGGATCTCGCGCACGCGCGTATCAAGGCGATGTTGGACCGGGGTGAACCGCTGCCCGACTACCTCAGGTCACATGCCGTCTACTACGCCGGGCCCGCCAAGACACCCGAGGGATATGCCTCCGGTTCCTTCGGGCCGACCACCGCGGGCCGCATGGACTCGTACGTCGACCAATTCCAGAAGGCGGGCGGCTCGTTCGTCATGCTGGCGAAGGGCAACCGCAGCAAGGCGGTCACCCAGGCGTGCAAGGACAACGGCGGCTTCTACCTCGGATCTATTGGTGGTCCCGCGGCGATCCTGGCGCAGGACAACATCACCAAGGTCGAAGTGCTCGACTTCCCGGAACTCGGAATGGAAGCGGTGTGGCGCATCGAGGTCAAGGACTTCCCCGCGTTCGTCGTCGTCGACGACAAGGGCAATGACTTCTTCGCCGAGACGCTACGCCCGATCACCGCATCGATCCCGGTGGGCGCACCGCGTTAGTTCCGGCACTTCCTCACGCCGTTGACCCAGTGGGTCTTGCCGCGACCATCGCGCCAGATCGTCCAGAACGCGCGATCCTGCCAGTAACGGTTCCACTGCTGCATGGGACGCTCACGCAGGCTCTTGACGATCTCCACGGCGGAGTCGCCGAACTCCTTGCGGACCTCGGCCTGCATCATCCAGGTGGCACCGACCGCTAGGCGCCGGGAGAACTGGTACGCACCCCGGTAGATGCCCCCGGAGCTGACCGCGCGGTAGTTCCCATTGCTCTCGAAGTCGACCAGACACTTGCGCACGTCATCCCGACCCGGCTTGAACCACTTGCCCCGGTAGAGGCTCGGCATGAGGCCTCGCACATCGAGGGATTGGGCGGAGCCGAGGGCGTGGGCCAACTCCCGGGCGATGCGTTCCGCGGGATCCTCGATGAACGAGGCGTTGGCCGCATCCCCCGCCGGGATCGGGATCTCCTCGCCGGTCTCCGGGTCGAAGATCCCCTCGGTGAGATCCAGGTACTCGGTCGGGATCGCGTCTTCCGGGTTCTCCTGGGCGACAGCGGGTGCAGCGAGGCCGACGACGAGCACGCTGGCGCACACCAGCGCACCCCACACCCGAACCGTGCCCACGTCCGACCTCCCGATGACGAGCCAACATTGTGTCCGCAGGCACCCACATCGACCAAGGCACGAACGTTTCAAATCACCATATATCGGACAGAATCTTTGGAAAAATTCATCCGGCCCCCCGTGGACGTGGGCCAGGTCACCCTGGCGCCCACAGGGTCAGAGCACGCTCTCCTCGAGCATCTCCGTGACGAGGGCGGCGATGGGTGAGCGCTCGGACCGGGTGAGGGTGACGTGCGCGAAGAGCGGGTGGCCCTTGAGTTTCTCGACGACCGCCACCACGCCGTCGTACCGACCGACCCGCAGGTTGTCCCGCTGGCCGACGTCGTGGGTGAGAACCACGCGGCTGTCACGCCCGATGCGACTCAACACCGTGAGCAGCACATTGCGCTCCAAGGATTGCGCCTCATCGACGATGACGAAGGCGTCATGCAGGGAGCGGCCGCGGATGTGTGTGAGGGGCAGGACCTCGAGCATTCCCCGATCGAGGATCTCGTCGACAACCTCGGGAGTGGTGACCGCATTCAGTGTGTCGAATACCGCCTGACCCCAGGGCGACATCTTCTCGTGCTCGGTGCCCGGCAGATAACCCAAGTCCTGACCGCCGACGGCGTAGAGCGGACGGAACACGATCAACTTCCGGTGCTGGCGTCGTTCCATCACCGCTTCCAGGCCGGCGCAGAGGGCCAGCGCACTCTTGCCCGTTCCTGCACGACCCCCCAGCGAGATGATTCCGATATCGGGATCGAGAAGCAGATCGAGTGCCACGCGCTGCTCCGCGCTGCGCCCGTGTAGACCGAAGGCTTCCCGATCCCCGCGGACGAGGCGCACCTGCTTGTCCGCGGTGACCCGGGCCAGGGCACTTCCCCGCTCGGACACCAACACCATTCCGCAATGGCAGGGCAGTTCGCGCGCAGCTTCGAGATCGATCACCACCTCGTCGTAGAGGCGATCGATGTCATCCGCGGCGACTTCGAGTTCGGCCATGCCCGTGTACCCGGTCTCGATCACGAATTCGGCGCGATACTCCTCTGCAGCCAGGCCCATCGACGATGCCTTGACACGCATGGGGAGGTCCTTGCTGACCAGCACGACGTTCGCACCGGCGTTCCCGAGGTTGCGTGCGACCGCGAGGATGCGGGTGTCGTTGTCACCGAGCCGGAGACCGTTCGGCAACGCCTCGACGTCGGTGTGGTTGAGTTCCACGCGCACTGTTCCACCCGCATCGCCGATCGGCATGGGCTCATCCAGGCGAGCATGCTGGATACGTAGGTCATCCAGGAGCCGCAACGCCTGACGGGCGAAGTAGCCGAGTTCGGGATGACTGCGTTTTCCCTCGAGTTCCGTCACGACGACGACCGGGATGACGACATCGTGCTCGTCGAACCGGAGCAGTGCCCGCGGGTCCGAGAGGAGGACGGAGGTGTCCAGGACGTAGGTGATGCGGGCGCTGCCGGCGTCGGGCACGTGGCCTCCTGGGAGGGGTCGGTGTCCTCACACGGTAGGTCCCACCCGTCACATGGCCCTCGCCGACACGCCGGGTGCGGGGGCGTCCGGACCGTGGGGTGACGGGCTCGTGGACGTGCGGTGACTACGCGCCGAAGCGGCGGTGACGGTCGGCGTACGCGCGGAGCGCGCGGAGGAAGTCGACGTGACGGAAGTCGGGCCAGTAGGCCTCGCAGAAATAGAACTCCGAGTGGGCCGACTGCCACATTAAGAAGCCGGACAGGCGCTGCTCACCCGATGTGCGGATCACCAGATCCGGATCGGGCTGACCCTTGGTGTAGAGGTGCTCGGCGATGTGTTCGACGTCGAGGAGTTGCGCGAGTTCGTCCAGGGACGTGCCGCGGGTGGCGTGCTCGCTGAGGAGGGATCGCACGGCATCCACCACTTCCCGTCGCCCGCCATACCCGACCGCGACGTTCACCAGACTTCCGTGGACCCCGCGCGTGGACTCCTCGGCCTCCTTGAGCATGCGCGCCGTGTGATCGGGCAGGAGATCGAGTGCACCGACCGGGTGCAGGCGCCAACGACCCTGCTCGACGAGACCGCTCACCGTGTCCTCGATGATCGACATCAATGTCTGCAGTTCTGCTGCCGGTCGCGCGAGGTTGTCGGTGGAGAGCAGCCAGAGGGTCACGACCTCCACGCCGACGTCATCGCACCAGCCGAGGAACTCGACGATCTTCGCTGCACCTGCACGGTGTCCCTCGGAGGATGTGGATCCCTGGAGGCTGGCCCAGCGCCGATTCCCGTCGAGGATCACGCCCACGTGCCGAGGGATGCGCTCCGGGGGGATCTGACCCTTGAGGGACCGCTCGTAGATCCCGTAGACCAGATCGCGCACACCCACGCGCGGAAGGCTACCCCCGCGCGGATGGGTTCCGGAGAAGAGTCGCGAGTATGTCCCCGTCCATGGTCGGGAGTTGGCATACCGAATGCCGGCACACCACTGCCCCTGTGTCACGCCCGTCACGTGAGTACCGCAGGACGGTGCCGGGGGCGGGGGACATCCGAGCAATGGCGACCAGATCCGACGCATCGGGGCCCACGGTCACCTCCGCGGGACCGTCGAGGACGGCCAGCAGCGCTGACAATCCCCACCCCGCAGCGCGCGGCGCCTGGGACCCGTAGGCCGCAACGATTCCGAGGGCTCGCTCCGCGCGTTCACGGTGCTCCGGTGATTCGACGATGGCGGCGTACGTCGTCAACGCGTTCGCGACGGCGAACCAGCCCGAGGGCTCTGCATTGTCCGATGCCTCACGGGGTCGACGAATGAGAGCTGGCGCATCGTCGGCGGTGTCGTAGAACCCGCCGTCATCGTCGGAGAAGTGCGTGACCGCGACATCGAGCAGGATCCCCGAGAAGGTCAGCCACTCGTCGTCAGCGGTCGCCCAGTAGAGGGCGAGAAATCCCTCCGCGACACTGCCGTAGTCGTCGAGGACCCCGAGGTTGGCGCCTGCCGCACCGTCACGCGAGGTTCGACAGAGTCGATCGGCCATGCCCATGTGCACGGCGATGAGGAGATCCGCTGCGCCAGTCGCAGCTTCGATCCAGGTGGGCTCGTCGAAGAGCGCACCCGCTTCAGCGAGTGCAGCGATCGCCAGGCCATTCCATGCAGCAACGACCTTGTCATCACGTCCCGGATGGATGCGAGCTTCACGTGCCGACCACAACGCCGCACGCACCCGAGCCAAGCGCTCGCCATCCGCAGGATCGGTGAGCAACTGCAGAACCGACGTGCCGTGCTCGAACGTCCCCGATTCTGTGACCGTGAAAACCTCTGCAGCCCAACGCCCGTCATCCTCGCCCAGAACTTCGACGAGTTGCTCGGGTGTCCATGCGTAGAACTTGCCCTCCACACCCTCACTGTCGGCATCGAGGGCCGAGGCGAATCCACCCTCGGGTGTGCGCAGGTCGCGGATGAGGAACTCGGCCGTCTCCTGAACGATGCGCCGAGCGAATTCCGATCCCGTCAACCGCCACCAGTGGAGGTAGACACGCAGCAGCAGCGCGTTGTCATAGAGCATCTTCTCGAAATGGGGAACCACCCAGTGCGCATCGACGGAGTACCGCGCGAAGCCACCTCCGAGTTGGTCGTACATTCCCCCGCGGGCCATGCCCTCCATCGTGCGTTCGGCCATCGCACGCGCCGACCGTCCACCCTCCCCGGGATCCAGGGCCGCGTAGCGCAGCAGGAACTCCAGCACCATCGACGGCGGGAACTTCGGTGCCGATCCGCAGCCACCCCACGGTGCAACGAAGGAGGCTGCCAAGCCACTCACGGGGATCGCCAACTCGTCCTGCGTGGGGAGACGGGACCCCGCCCCCGGGAGCTCTCG
>JBEIHR010000027.1:0-20424 GCA_040381195.1 Rubricoccaceae bacterium | reverse complement strand
ACCGGCGACCAGGATGTCGAGGTCCGGACGGAAGTCACGTTCCGGCCAGAGCACCCCGTACGAGTGGCTCGGATCAATCCACTGCCAATTCGATGTGAGCCACCCGGGCAGATCCTCGATCGGCTCCGGGTATACCCAGCGCTCGTATTGGCGGGACACTGCATCGGTCAGCGCATCCGGCTCACCATCCGCGTGCATGACTACTCATTCCTGCCACAGGTCCCCACCGCTCCCACGGATGACCTCCTCCGAGAGTCTCGGAGAAAGTCTCATTATTCGTTGTCCGGTGTGCCCCCGCAGACGTGATGCCCATTTGTTGCGGCGTCACTCACGAAACCTGCGAACACTTCGCGGATTGTGGGTCACGTGCATGGATTCGTCGCATACCCTCCATCATCAGAACTGGCTGCCTTCACGCGACTGGGAGTGACCCATGAGTTCACCACGACGACCCGGCCTCCTGGCAGCGCTGACAGCCGGCCCCTTGGTAGCGGCGGCACTGGCGGGCACTCCAGCCCTTGCGGCCGAGGCTGGCGCTGCACCCGCGGCACTCAGCGCAAAGTCCGCGTGCGTCACCCAGGCCATGACCAAGGTGAGGGACCTCCGGGCCCTTGTCATGAAGCCGGGCAGCGCCAAAGACCTCGGTGTTCCGCAGGTGATCCAACAGATCCGATCCTCATCCGGACCGTGCCTGGATGTTCTCTTCCGCGACGGTACGCCCACCAACCCTAATGCGGGACTGCTTGGCGGCAACGGCTTCTCCTACGACGCCACGAGTTGCAGCGCTGGGCAGGACTGTGATGGCGGGGATGCCGGCTTGCTCGTGGGAAATGGCGGCAACGGCTTCAACGGCGGCGACGGCGGCAATGCCGGCCTGTTCGGTGGACGCGCCGGCAACGGCGGTGACGGACTGGGGTTCTGCGGCGCCCATGGTGTGTGCGATGGGGGTGACGGCGGCAACGCGGGCCGCTACGGCACCGGTGGCGACGGTGGCAATGGCGCGGCGGGCAGCTTCATCGCAGGGTCCGCCCAGAGCATCCACGGCGGTGATGGTGGTGACGGCGGAAACGGCGGACTCCTCGGGGGCACTGGCGGAAACGGTGGTGCGGGCGGTGACGGCGGCACCCTTTCGTCTGCTGCACTGCAGCAGACCGCGGCGCCCACCTCCGGCAACGGTGGTGCGGGCGGTGCCGGCGGACGCGCTGGCCTCTTGTCTGGAAACGGTGGTGCGGGCGGTGCCGGGGGACGTGGCGGTGATGCAGGCACCGCCGCCGTCGGCGCCGGCAACGGTGGTGCGGGCGGTGCCGGCGGCGCGGCCCTGACATCCGGCGCTCCGGGCAATGGTGGTGCCGGTGGCAACGGCGGCGTCGGCGCCATCGGTGGTTCCGGCGGTAACGGCGGCGTCGGCGCCATCGGTGGTTCCGGCGGTAACGGAGGTGCGGGGTCGGCCGTCGGCGGCAATGGAGGGGCCGGTGGCACGGGAACCGCTCCCACGTCAACGGACTCACCGGGAGGTGCCGGTGGCAACGGAGGTAATGCCGGCCTCCTTGCGGGGGCGACCCCTGCCCCTACTCCCAGTGGCACCACCCCGGCTCCCGGTGGGTCCATCTCAGCGGCTCCGATTGCTGGAAACGGCGGCGCCGGGGGCCTGGGCGCTACCGGCGGAAACGGCGGCGCCGGGGGCAACGCTGGATCGTCGGGTCCGTAGGCGATCTCCGAACGTAGGTCCGCATCGAGGAGGCCTTTGTTCCTCCGCATGGATGTCCGGCTGCCGTGGGAGACACAACCCGCTGACACGGCATCGGAAACCAAGGCATGGCCATCGAGAATGCGTACACCGTGTCGTCGTCGTCGGAGCCTGATGCGGGAAGAACTCACATGGGCTCGCGTCATGGGGTTGCACATCATCACCGCGATCTCCGCAGTGGCACTCATTACCCCTGCGGCGGTGATCGCACCCCCATCGGCTCGCCCCGCCCTAGGGAATACGCTCCGCCTGAGCAGCCACCTACTGCACTGCCACAGCAACGAAAAGCACGAGTACCTGCACCACAACGAGCGCCAGGATCGCACGGAATGTCGCAGAGCGACTGTGTGAGAACCGGGAATAGAGGGCGGCAGCCGCCAGAGCCACACCGAGCGGAATCGGAATCCAGCCACGTACCGGGGAAACCTCGATAGCAAGAATGACCGACCCGATAACGAGCAGGATCCAACACAACCACGTTGCGGAAGTTCGACCCGCGACTATGACGAAACCCCTAACCTCAGCTTGCCGGTCCAGCTCAAGGTCGGGTAGCGCATTGGCAAGGTGCGCGCTGACACCAACGATTGCGCACACGAGGGTCAACCACAGCGCAGGCGCCTGGCCGTCGAGGCCAAAGGAGAGGAAGGCCGGTACCGAACCGAAGGCCAATGCGTAGGGCAGCCAGGACCACCAGGTGCGTGACAGCGCGATGTTGTAGATCCACGCCATGGCCAGGGCGAACACGTGCCACGATCCACCGATCCACCCTGCGACGAACCAACTCATTACGCACGATGCGACCAGTGCAGTGACGGCCGCTATCCATAAGTCTCGTGGAGAGATTCCCAGTGCCACGGTGGGCTTGTCCAGCCGATTGGACCGCCTGTCAAGCGAAGCATCGAACGCGTCATTGCTCCACCCCACGGACAACTGTCCGACCACGACGGCGACAAAGACTCCTGCGAGTGGCCACCCCCGCCAGCCCAGCCCCGCAGCCATGAGAACCACCACCACGGTCACAACGGCCGTAGGCGCGGCATGACTGGCTCGAACGAAGCCCATCAATCGTGACACCGTCATTTCACGGTTGCCCGTCACCCGATACCTCTCGCTTTCACGTCACGGTTGACCGTGGACGACCCTGTCGGATGAGGCACGCGACGTAGTTCAGCCCGAACGTAAACCCGACGGCTGCATAAAGAATGGTGAACCAGCCCACCTCGGCGGGAATCGCGAGAGTCAGCACACCGAGGCCGGTCGCGACGACCGCCATCACGATGCCCGCGGTCGTGACGGCCGCGTCA
This sequence comes from Rubricoccaceae bacterium, assembly GCA_040381195.1. GTDB lineage: Bacteria > Actinomycetota > Actinomycetes > S36-B12 > S36-B12 > VGCC01. Next base: position 17,373 of record JBEIHR010000027.1, on the reverse strand, counting down.
CTCGCGGACCGGGACACGATCCACATGTTCCCTGCGAGCGCGACGAGAGTCAGTCCGATCATCCGCATGGACCACTGCAGGGCAGCGGAGTCCCCATCCAGAAGGAGGAGGTCCAGGAAGAGGCCCGGGAGGACGAGAAGGAGCAGCGCACTAAGGCCGAAGACCACCGCACCCGTGCGCAGCGTGGCGCGAACCCCGAACATGGCTCCAGAGGCTACGCCGTCGCGGGTGCTCAATCCGCCGTCCGCACGCCACTTCCCCATATCCTCGAGATATGCGCCGATACCTGCTTGCCCTCGTGGCCGTTGCCCTGCTCGCCCCATTCGTCGGCCTGCCGGCGGCGTCCGCGGACACCGTGGTCAAGCTTCGCAAGAGCGCCTGCACGAAGGAGCCCGCCGACTACGCCTGTGTGAAAGTGAGCGCACGACGCGAGGTTGCCGGTGAACCCGTGTCGTTCACCGGAACCCTGAGCACTGAGGCGATGAGGCAGTTGGCCAACCGGACAAAGGGCGAGAACTCGGTGTGCTTGATTAGGTTCGAACCGAAGCCGGCGAGCAATGGCAGTTGGGGGTCTCAGACCCTCGACCAGGCGTGCACCACGGTCAACAAGAACGGAACCTTCGGCTTGACGGTGGAGTTGGGTAAGCAGGGACTTCATTTCTACGGCGTCGAAATGGGGCCGTGCCGGGCATCGGAGGAGGTGTGCGGCAACGCCGATCCGGGACTTCTCGGAGTCGCGAATAAGAAGGACCGCGTTGTGGCGGTACGCACCGTCGCACCATGATCCGCTAAGCCCCGCGCGAGGGCAGCGCCCCGTGCCATGATCCCCATGGCAAGGGAGGCCCATGTTCGGTGAACCCCCACCCCCGGGTGCGGTGCACGGCGGTGCACACGTCATGGATGCTGCCCGTGCAGCCGGGGTCACCACCCTGTTCACTCTGAGCGGTGCACACATCTTTCCTCTCTATGACGCATCGGTGGGCGGCAAGGACACCGTCGAGAAGTTCTCGTCTTCCCGTGAGGCCCAGCACGGCGGTCCCGTTCGACTCATCGACGTCCGTCATGAGCAGACCGCCGTGTTCGCCGCGGAGGCGACCGGCAAACTCACGCGCACAGCAGGGATCGCTGCACTGACAGCGGGTCCAGGTGTCACCAACGGGGTCAGCGCCATCGCCGGTGCCTGGTTCAACGGCTCGCCCCTGGTGGTGCTCGGCGGACGCGCACCGGATTACCGATGGGGATCGGGAGCACTGCAGGAGCTCGACCAACCACCCATCCTGGAGTCGATCACCAAGGGATCGTGGACCGTCCATGACTCCGCCCGGATCAACCCCGAGGTGACCCGGGCCTTCCACCTCGCGAACACCGCCCACCGGGGGCCGGTGTTCGTCGACATCCCCATGGACGTCCTGTTCACCCCGTCGGTGGCGGAATCGGCGCCACCGACGGAAACTTCGTCATTCACCGTGGATGACGAAACAGTGGAGATTGCCGCGCGGGTGATCGCCGAGGCTCACCACCCCGTGATCGTGATGGGTAGCGATGTGTGGCAGGCGAATGCCGTCGAGCAGGTGCGTGCACTGATACACGAACTCGGGATACCGGCGATCGCCAACGGAATGGGGCGAGGTGTCCTGCCTCCCAGTGATCCCCTGCTTGTCACACGTGCACGATCCGGCGCATTCAAGGGAGCCGACGTTGTCATCGTCATCGGCACACCCCTGGACTTCCGCCTCAACTACGGTGATTTCACGAACGCGTCCGTTGTGCATGTGGTCGATCACGCGTCCCAGATTGCAACGCACCTCGATGTTCCCACCGTGGCGGGCGATCTTGCGACCGCTGTGACGTCACTGACGGCCACGATCACGCAGTTCGCCAGCGACCGTCGCGACGAGTGGCGCTCCTGGGCCCGGGTGCTCGCGGACCAGACTGCGGCTGCGCGGGCGGCAGATCAGGAGAACTTCTCGTCCGGGGCCGAGCCGATACATCCTGCTGCGATCTACGGCGCTCTCCTGCCGCGCCTGACCGACGACACCGTGGTGATCGGCGACGGCGGGGACTTCGTCTCCTTCGCCGGGAAGTTCATCGAACCAGCGCTACCGGGTCGCTGGCTCGATCCCGGACCCTACGGATGTTTGGGAACCGGTCCCGGCTACGCGATGGCAGCGAAACTCGTCCACCCGCACTCCCCCGTGGTCCTGCTCGCCGGGGATGGAGCGCTCGGCTTCTCCTTCATGGACCTGCAGTCGCTGGTCACCCACCGACTGCCCGTCGTGATCGTGGTGGGCAACAACTCCGGATGGGCATTGGAACGCCATCCCATGCGCATGCTCTACGGCTACGACGTGATCGCGGACCTGCCAACCACCGACTACGCACGTCTCATGATCGACCTCGGCGGGAGTGGTGAGACCGTGACGTCTGCTGCCGACATCGGTCCGGCACTCGACCGCGCCTTCGCATCCGGGGTTCCCAGCCTCGTCGACGTCCGGACGGATTCGGACATCGCCTATCCCCGAAGCACGACCGGGATCTAGATCGGGCTACTCACGCTCGGAACCGGAGACGAGGCTGGGGGTCATTTCCTCGGACGAGCGGATGAGTCGCCAGACGATGACCGCGATCACGCCACCCACGAGAGGCGCCAGGATGAATAGCCACACCTGCGACAGCGCCGTCCCGCCCTCGAACAAGGCCGGTCCGAGGGACCGCGCCGGATTGACCGACGTGCCCGTGAGCGGGATTCCCACCAAGTGCACCAGCGTGAGCGTGAAACCGATCGCGATTCCCGCGAATCCGGGTGCTGCAACACGCTCGGTGACGAGGAGGATCACCAGGACGAAGGCCGCGGTGAGCAGGGCCTCGAGAACGAAGGCCCCGGCCATGTTGATGGCTCCGTTGTCGTAGCTGTTGGTACCCAGAGCACCCGTGTAGTCGGTGACCCCGAAACTCGAGACGAAGAGACTCAGAATTCCGGCACCGAGAATGGCCCCGAGGAACTGTGCTACCCAATAGCCCACAGCCTCGGACGCGGGCATTCGGCGACCGAGGAGCATGGCCAGGGTGACCGCGGGGTTCACGTGGGCACCCGACACCGGACCGATGGCGTAGGCGACGCCTAGTAGGACCAGACCAAAGGCGAGCGCTACGCCCACCACGCCCGACCCGGGTCCCTGACCATCCACGCCCACGACGGCCGCTATCCCGAAGACTGCAGCACCGACGGCGAGGAACACCAACAGGAACGTACCAACGAACTCGGCGACTAGTTTGCGAGTCATAACTACCCCTCTCCCAGGTTCCCGCAGGTTATGAGTGCACGAGGGTGGGTGTGGGTCGACACGCCGCCTCACGGCACACCTTCTCCTTGGAACGGCGTGCCTCCTCACGCCCAGACGTGACCACGGGCATGCTCCTCCTATGAGTGAGGGAGTAGGTATCAACAAGTTCAGTGTCGGTGGAGCCATCGGCTTCGGCTGGAAGCGCACCTGGAAGAACTTCTGGTGGCTGCTCCTCGTGGGCATCATCTTCACAGCGATCAACGGGGCCATCTCGTTGATCACCCTCGGTGGGGACATGGCGAGTGTGGACCTCTCGAGTAGCGCCTCCATTCAAGAGCAGCTCGAGGCGTCGGGTGGAGTCGCGTTCGACCTCGTCGGGTCGATCGTCCAGGGCCTGGTGACGCTGTTCCTTGCGCTCGGGGTCATCCGCATCGCGTTGGCCGTCACCTCGGGTGATCGGGTGCGCATCGGACGCCTGTGGTCCTTCCAAGGATTCGGTCGCTACTTCCTCGGCGGCATCATCATCGCCATCATTGTCGGCGTGGGGTTCGTTATCCCACTCGTCATCGGAATCTCGATCAGCGTCGCCACCGATCAGGCCGCATGGGCTGTGATCCTCGGTGTGATCGGAGCGGTCATCGCAATCCTGTTGAGCCTCGGGTTCAGCCTCTTCGGATACGTGATCATCGACAAGAACGCCAAGGGACTGTCCTCACTCGGCGAATCGTGGCGGCTGGTGAAGCCGCACTTCGGAGGCCTCCTCGGACTGCACATCCTGGTCGCACTGATCCTCCTGGCGACTTTCCTGGTCGCGGTCCTGCTGGGAATCCTGCTGATCTTCGTTGGGCTCCTGGTCACCCTTCCGGTGGCCGGTGTGCTCGCCTTCGGTATCCCGGCGTTCGCGTTGGCCTACGCCTACCGCACCCTCGCCGGCGAGCCAGTCGCATAGGTGGGGACCACGGCGATCGCACCAGCGGCCATTGCCGTGATCTTCACGAGCACCAGGACAACCGAATACGAGGACGAGTACCGGGCTGTTGCCACATCCATGGATGACATGGTGCGCCGACAGCCCGGTTTCCTCTCCGTGGAATCCGTTCGCGACCCCGTCACGCGGCGCGGGGTGACCGTGTCCTATTGGGTCGATGAAACTTCAGCCGCGGCGTGGAAGCAGGTGGCGGAACACCTGGAGGCGCAACGCCTCGGGCGCGAGCGCTTCTACAGCGAGTACAGCGTCGTCGTGGCCGCGGTCACCCGCAGGTACCAGTCAGGCGGCCCCGGGAGGACTGAGGACCTCCCGTAAGTTGGGGGCGTGGGTTTCTTCCGTAGCCGCGGCCTGATCATCACCCTCGTCGTTCTCCTGATCCTCGGATTGGCCGGTGGAAGTCTCGCCTACTTCATCTCGAGCAACTCCGCGGCACCACCCGCCATCGATACGGGTGAAGTGATCGCGAACCTCCCTGAAGCGGAGTTGATGTGGTTCAGCCAGCCGCAGGATGTCAAGGATCAGATCTGCGGTGGACTGGCAGCCAACCCCACGGAGTATTACGAGCTCATGAAGGAGACGTGGCTGCAGGACAGCGCCATGGATCCGGAGATGTTCGGTGCGCTCATGACGACGATCATCGACGACTGCGGGCTCTAGTCACCGCATGGGGATCGTTCGAATAGCGGATCCCTCGGATCCGCGGCTGCGTGACTATGTGTCCCTCACCGACGTCGCGCTGCGATCCCGGCACGAACCCGCCTCCGGCATCTACATCGCCGAGAGCGCCGAGGTCATCCGGCGGGCGGTGGAAGCAGGGCACAGACCACGCTCACTGCTCATGCAGGACACCTGGGTGGAGCGGCTCACCGATCTGATCGACGCCGTGGACGCCGACGTCTACGTCGGTTCCCGCGAAGTTCTGGAGAACCTGACCGGATTCCATGTCCACCGGGGGGCACTAGCAGCGATGCACCGTCCGGCGTTGCCGAGCATCGACACCGTTGTTTCCACGGCGCGCAGGGTGGTGATCCTCGAGGATCTCGTGGATCACACGAACGTTGGTGCGATCTTCCGTTCCGCTGCCGGATTGGGCATGGATGCGGTTCTCGTGACACCACGCTGCGCCGATCCCTTGTATCGCCGAAGTGTGCGTGTCTCCATGGGGGCGGTGTTCGCGGTGCCGTGGACCCGTATCGATCCGTGGCCGGAGGGCCTCGCGCATCTGAGAGAACGCGGATTCACGGTCGCTGCAGTGACACCCCGCGGGGCCGGTGCGATTCCACTGGCGGATTTCGCCGCGGCGGCTCCCGAGCGCATCGCACTCGTCCTCGGCACGGAGGGCGACGGCCTGACGGCGCCCACCCTCGAGGCCGCCGGGGTTTCGGTCAGCATCCCGATGCACGCAGGTATCGACTCCCTGAACGTGGCTGCCGCGTCCGCGGTGGTCTTCTGGGCCCTCGCTACTCCGCCACTCGATCCACCCGCGCCGGGAAACTGATCCACGCGAATACAGCACCGAGCGCTGCAATTCCTGCGCCGATGAAGAGTGCCCAGTTCATGCCGCCGACGAACGCGTCACCCGCAATCGCGCGGAAGGTGGTCGCGAACTCGGCCGGAAGTTGTTGCGCGGCGATCGATGCCGCAGCGAGTGATTCCCGCGCCGCTTCAAGGGCAACGGGGGGTAGAGAATTCGCGGCATCCCCCGCATCCGTGATGGCCTGCTCGATGTTGCGCCGGTAGGTGATCGACATGGCAGCACCCAGGATCGCGACGCCGAAAGCCCCGCCCAATTCCGACATCGCGTCGTTGACGGCGGAACCCATACCCGCCCGCTCGGGGGGAACGCTCGCCAGGACCCCGTTGGTCGCTTGCGGCAGTGTCAGGCCGAGCCCCAGACCGACGCAGAAGAACGTGACTCCCACCAGGGCGTACGGCGCCGCGGCCGTGAGGGTGCTGAAGGACACCAACCCCACGGTCACGACACCGAGTCCCAGCACCACCGTGGAACGGGTGCCGATGCGATCGGCGATGCGGGGACTGAACAGGGATGCGATCAGCAATCCCCCCGCCCCCGGCACAACGGCGATTCCGGACTCCAGCGGGGTCATGCCCTGGACCAATTGCAGGAACTGGGGTAGGAAGAACATCGCGCCCATCAGGGCGAAGTAGACGAGCCCAACGGTGACCACTGCGGCGCGGAACAGCGGCACGGTGAACAGGCCCATCGGCAGCAGCGGTCTCGGTGCGCGTCGCTCCCACCAGACGAATGACATGAGGAACACCACGGCGAGGACGGCCGTCGTGACGGTGACGGCATCGATTCCGGACTCGGGTATCTCGATGATCGTGACGACGAGGGCGATCAGCCCCGCTCCGCAGAGCAGAGCGCCGCGCACATCCAGTCGGGGCTTGGCCGGATCCGATGACTCGGGAACGAAGGCAAGGGTGGCGAGGAGCATCAGCACTGCAAGCGGCGGATTGACCCAGAAGATCGCGTGCCAACTGAAGTGCTCGAGGAGGAATCCTCCGATGATCGGACCGATGGCGACCCCGACTCCGGCGACGGCAGCCCAGACGCCGATCGCCTGCGCCCGCTCGTGCGGATTCGGGAACACCTGCACGAGGATGCTCAGCGTCGACGGCATGATGCACGCCCCGCCGAGGCCCATGAGTGCCCGGCAAAGGGTCAAAGCAAAGGCGGTGTCGGCGAGGACTGCACCGAGCGACGCGACGATGAAGATGATGAGTCCGACGATCAGGAGCAGCCGGCGTCCGAATCGATCACCCAGGGCTCCCGCGAGGAGGAGCGAGCCAGCGAAGACCACCGAGTAGGCGTCCACCACCCACTGGAGCTCAGCGGTGGTGGCACCCAAGTCCTCCTGCAGCCGTGGCAGCGCCACATTGACGATCGTGTTGTCCAAGGAAACGAGTGCGAGCGCGGCGGAGAGAACCGCCAGAACGAGCCAGCGCCGGGCCATGCCGGGAGGCTAGCGGCGCGGGGGCACCTGAATGGGGGGCACGCTGGTGAAGTCGATGCGCATGCGCTCCACGGCACGACCCTTCTGGTTCTGTTGCGTCAGCGAGGCTCGCCCCCCATCGGGCGCGACCGCGGCCACGACGGACGCCGGCTCGTCATCACGCGGAGCGGGATTCGACGATGTGATCGTGAACCACCCGCGAGGATCCACGGAGGTGGTGAAACGGATTCCCGGCGTCAACCACGGCTGCCACGGGTTGTAGGAGTAGAAGCGCGCAGTGTTCGTGATCGGGTTTTCGTTTGTGCCGAACTTGTTCGACGTCCACTTCTTGATCGGTGGGTCACGGAAGTACTGCTTGCCCGTGGGAGTCGTCACCACGTCGGAGATCGGGCGGATTCCCATGTTCCGTCCACCTCGGCCGATCACCTCCGCGGCGTAGAGGCAGCGGGAAACCCCAGCCGTGTCGATACGGCAGGTGACTCGGCCCTTAGGTGCCGTCGTGGTCGTTCGGGAGGTCATGGGGCTGGTGGCCGCCCACGTGGTCCACGCGGCCATCGCGGCTGCCGGATCCGCGGGGAAGCCGGCCAGGGCCGATGCCACGTCCGGGGGTGGAGTGTCGGCCCTCGCCGTGGCAGGCGCAAGGAAGCCCACCATCACCAGGGCGATGATCGGTAGCCGCAGCACCATCCCTGTATAGCCGATCACGGCTTTCACTTCTGGTTCGGGCGCGCGCATGCCACGATGGGCCATGCTCGTGGGAGGAATCGACGCCGGCGTCATCGGAGCCAGCCTCCGCCTCCTGCCTGAGAGTCTGAAGCTTGCCGGGATTCCCAAGGACGACATCGTCGCCCGTCGGGACACCTCGGGACCGATCGATGCGTTCCTCGCCGAGCGTTTCTATCCCTCGCCCGGTGTGACGCACCGCGACGAGTGGATCGACGGAGGACGCCTACGACTGCGGATCTATACCCCGGCACCGATGCCCAGTCGCGGTGTCCTCTACTACATCCATGGTGGGGGGCTGATCCTCTCGAACATCGACGCCTACGACACCCGCTGCGCCTACTGGGCTTCGCATACGGGATGCACCGTCGTGTCCGTGGATTATCGTCTGGCACCCGAGAACCCCTACCCGGCGGCGATTGACGACTGCGTCACTGGACTTCTCTGGACACACGAGCACTTGGTGGATTTCGATGCCCGCAGCCTCGGAGTTGCAGGCGACAGTGCAGGCGGAGGTCTTGCGGCGGCGACGGCACTGCGGAACCGTGATGTGAACCAACTCGACCTCGCGTGCCAGGTGCTGATCTACCCGATGCTCGATGACCGCAACACCCACGCCGATGAACGATTCGCGTCCCGCCTCGTTCCGTGGACGTTCGAAGACAACTCGATCGGGTGGAATGCCTACCTGCAGGGTCGAGCCGGAGCACCCGATATCCCCGCCTACGCAGCCCCCGCGCGCGCCGAGTCCCTTGCCGGGCTGCCGCCCACCTACATCGACACGGGATCCATGGACATCTTCCTCGATGAGGATGTCGCCTATGCGAGGCGACTCATCGACGATGGAGTTCCCGTTGAGGCTCATATCTGGAATGGTGCACTGCATGGTTTCGACTACGTCGCACCGCGGATCGCGCTGTCGCGCACCGCATGGGATAAGCGCATCGCGTTCGTGAGATCGCATCTGTGAGACTTCGCACCATGAGGCATCGTGAACGCTGACAATTTGTGGCTGAATCTCGGCGCCATGCTCGCGGGCATCCTGTTGATGTTCGGCTGGCATTTGACCACCCACGCATCCACACCGACAGCTAGGCGTAACTGGAACATCGTCCGTTTCGCGTCACTCGGCTATCTGGTGCTCTGGCTCATCGTCGTGGGGCCGACCCTCATTGGTGTGCTCTTCGACGGGCTGTGATGGGACCTAGGTCCCGCTGCATGAGCACCCCACGGCCTTGCATCGCAGGCTGCACCCGGCAATAGTGAGTCCGTGAACTCAGGTGCGTGGCTCGGGCGCGTGGTGGTCGGTTTCGACGGATCCGAGACGGCGAGGATCGCCGCCCGGTGGGCAGCGGATGAGGCGATCGCGCAGAACCGTGGGTTGACGCTGGCGCACGCGGTGCTCCCGCCTGTCTCCGGTGCGGGATTCGGTGCCACGATTCCCCCTCCCCTCGATCTGGTCGACAGCCTCCAGGAGAAGGCGAAGATCGAGTTGCTCCGCGAGGCCGACGCACTTCCCGGAACCGATATAGAGGTGTGCGTCGAGATCGGATCCCCGAGTGGTCTCCTCCTCGATGCATCGCAGAAGGCTCACCTCCTGGTTCTCGGCTCACGCGGTCACGGGGGATTCCGCGGATTGCTTCTCGGATCCGTCGGATCCCAAGTCGCCGCACATGCGGCGTGCCCGACGGTCATCTTCCGGGAACCGCGCGTCCCTGAGTCGCGACAGCTCGTCGTCGGCATCGACGGTTCACCGAATTCCGAGGTCGCCTTAGCTTTCGGCTTCGACATGGCAAGTCGCCATGGATGGGAACTGATTGCTGTCCACGCATGGGAGGTTCCCGCGTACGACATCATCGTCGTGCCGAGCGGTCCGGTTCCCGTCCCACTGAATGATGTCGCCGACGACGAAGTCCGACTCGCCGCCGAGGTTCTTGCCGGATTCCGCGCTGATTTCCCGGATGTGCACGTCCATGAGCGGCTCGTCCGCGCCGCACCGGCGGACGCTCTCCTCACCGAAGGGAAGGACGCCGCGATGATCGTCGTGGGCACCCGCGGGCGCGGCCCGACGGCTGCAGCGGTTCTCGGTTCGGTCAGCAACGCCGTCTTGCATAAGGCCCACGTCCCCGTCGCGGTGGTCCCCTACGAGGAACCCGACGGGGATGCCGCGTGAGCACCGACGCGATGCAGCCCGAGACGCGGGTCGTCGACATCATGACCCGACCGGTGCTGACGGTCGAACTGAGCGAGTCACTCTGGGATGCCTGGCAACTGATGTTCATCTCCGGGTTGCGTCATCTCGTAGTCCTCGACGACGACGGTCTCCCCGTGGGCGTCCTCACCGATCGTGCCGTCCTGGCCGACACCCCGCCGACCGAAGAACACCTCGGCACCAGGCTCGTGCGCGATGTGCAGGCGCACGTTCCGCGCACCTCGATCAGCCTGGAGAGCAGCGCCCACGAGGCTGCTCACGCCATGAGTCACCATTCCTTGGAAGCACTGCCGGTCACGGAGTCCGACGGCCGGCTCGTGGGAATCGTGACCGAGTCCGATGTCGTTCGTTGGATCGGTGCCGCCGCCTAGGTCGTTGCGCATCGACCACACACCTGCGCCCATCCTCTAGTGTGATCGCGTGGCAGCAGAGGATCGACTCGTCTGGATCGACCTGGAGATGACCGGGCTCGATCCGATGCACGATGAGATCGTCGAGATCGCCTGCATCATCACCGAGGCCGACCTCACCGAGGTCGACGAAGGAATCTCCCTCGTCGTCACGCCGAACGATGCACCGCTGGCCGCGATGCAGAAGGTCGTCGTTGATATGCATACGTCGTCGGGACTCCTGGCAGAGATCCCACGGGGTATCTCCCTCAGTGACGCCCAAGCGCAGGTTCTCGAGTACGTCACGCACCGCGTGCCCGACGCGCGCAAGGCACCCTTGGCGGGGTCGAGTGTCTATGTCGATCGGCTCTTCCTCGCCCGGTACATGCCCGATCTCGACGCCCACCTGCACTACCGACTCGTCGACGTCTCCAGCATCAAGGAGCTGGCCAAGCGCTGGTTCCCCCGCGTCTACTTCAACGCGCCCGCGAAGACAGGGAACCACCGCGCCCTCGCCGACATCCGGGAATCCATCGCGGAACTGCGCTACTACCGCGACGCGATGATGGTCGCTCCGCCGGGCCCGGATGCCGAGACCGCGAAGGCGCTCGGGGAATCACACGTCGTGCACCACCCCTCCTGAGGTCCGATATCCTCAGGGTCCCGCTCCGGCGGGTGATGGTTCCCACCGGAACCATGGTGGGTGTAGCTCAGCTGGTAGAGCACCTGGTTGTGGTCCAGGACGTCGCGGGTTCGAGTCCCGTCACTCACCCCATTTTTTTGTGCCTCGCGCTTAACGGCGCGAGGCTCAAGATGTCGGAAGACTCACCCGAAGGCTGCAGCCGCCGCCGCTACGACGCGTAATGCGCCAGGTGCCGCCAAGGGCGGCAATACCGTCGAGTCCCATTCCAGGTGTCACATCATCCGGTGGACCCGATCCATCGTCTTCGATTGTCACTACTAATAGGTCCGGGTCTGCATCGGGATCAAGCGCGACGGTGATCCACACGTGGCTCGCCAGTCCATGCACATTGGCGTTGGTGATCGCAGCATCAACAATCTCACTGGAAACCCATGCTAGGTAGTCGTTCGCGGTTAACGCATCTGCAGCCAAAGAGTCAATGTTGTGGTCGATCGTGAGCAGTCCGCGCCACTGCAGAACCAACTTTCTGATCGAACTCTCCAGATCCACGTGCGTAAAAGCGCTCCGCGACGTCAGGTGGGCGACTTCCTCCTGGACCTGAGCAAGTTGATGGTCCAAGCGACTCCTGAGCTCGGTGAGCGACGGCTGCTCACCTGCCGCCTCGCTGTCGACGTAGCGTCGTACCGCCAAAGACATGGAAGACATTTGCCCTTGGACACCCCCGTGCAGGATTTGCGCCATGCGCGATCGCGTCACTGCCTGGGATCGCTGAATCTGCAAGGTTGCTGCAGCGAGTTCGTCATTGGTTTTGGCGAGGAGCACCGCATCGATCCGCGCTCGGTGACCCGCTTCGAAGAGCACGATCAGTGCGATCAAGACAGTGAGGGACACGAAGAAGTCGATCGCCCGTGACGCCAATGGGTACTCGGGAACACACCCCGGGTCTCGCGCGAGCACGTACTGCATGACCACGAAACCAGCCGTGGTTCCGCCGACCAGTAAGGCAAGTGCCCATGGCCGTTGCCTGAGGCGGGGAATCGTGGATACCCAGTAGACCAACAGCACGACCGCTGCATAACCTCCAACCGCAAGCAAAACTGAATCCACACATCCTGTGCGCGCATAGCGAGCGAACAAATAGATCGCTCCAATGAGGACGACTCCGACGGTGAGATGCGCTGAAAGGATCAAGTCCCAGATACCGCCGGGACCGCGCCACCGAATCCCACTCGTTCGCGCAGGAGGATCAGATGCAATGGGCTCGCGGAAAGTTCCCGCGGCGACGTCATGGCTGGTTTGCCGAACCATGGTCGCGGTGAAGTTGCTGATGTCATTACCGAGTTCATGCACTCGCCGTGCACCGGTGTCATCGCCCAGTGTCGATACCTCTTGTTCTAGCCGACTGATTTCCGGACTGATGACCGCATCCACCTCGCGCGCCAAAGCCTGCAACTGTTCGAGTCCCGACTGGCGCTGCTCCTCCAACGCTAGGTCGAGCCGCAGTTCCTGACGTCGTGCCTCTTGCAGTTGATGCTCGTTCCGATCGAGCCGATCTCGTCCTACCGTGAGTAGCCCCATGGTGCCCACGGTGACCACAACAATCAGCGCACTGTTCAGTGGTATCGCGTCCAGGGCCCCAGGAATCCAGCTGCGGATCACCAATGCGCTGACCGCCACAACCACGCCGGTCAAAATCCACAGCACCACAGCAACCAATGCCGGCGGACGTGGGAGCAGGCGCTTAACCAGTTGAGCTGCCAGCGCGAAGAAGAGCAGTCCTAACAATCCCGGAACGATTGACGCAACAAGCCAAATCCCCCATGAAGAGCCCGGCATAACCTCCTGCGCACGGGAGAAGATTCCCAACACTGGCATCAGCATGGTGAGAGCCATCAGCGGCGTGCTGCGGGCCCACGGGCTTCTGAGGGCATCGCCTATCGCTGAGCGATTACCTGACAACGACGTTGCCCGACTGCCAGATCCGCGTCGCGAGGACGCGGGGATTCATGTCGGGGTCCTTGTCTAGACCAAGAGCACGAAAGGTGCGCGCAACCATCATCTCGACCGAGCGCACAGAGGAGTCCCGCTCTCGCGCGATAGCTGCGTTTGTGTAGCCAGCGGCAACGAGAGCCAAAATTTCTGCCTGCGCCGGACTCACAGTGAAATATCCACCGGACGCCTCATCCAGAGCACTATGCCCGGGCGGCCGCTCAGCAGCTGAGATTGCATCGTGAATCGCCTGACCGATCTCGCTCAATGACGAAAGGCTCGACTTCACCATTGTCACCGTTCCCGGTGGCGGCTGCAGGCTCTTGCCCGTGGCCGACTCCACAGATTGGTGCGAGGTCAAAATCACCAGACCCACCCACGGTCGCTCCTTCGCCACGTGAGTCAGCAGGGCAATTCCTGAGGGGCCTCCACCGAGATGCAGATCACTGCAGATCGCATGCGGATCGAATTCCTTCAGACAGGCCAACGCATCGGCAACTGACCCCACCGATGTGGTCACGAATCCCTCGGCGGCGAGGGCATCGACAACGGCAGTGCGTGAAAAGGAATCGTCCTCAACAACCAGAACCCGAATGGCGGGGGCATCGTGATCTACAAGACTGTTCACGACACCTCCTGTGATCGCCCTGGGTGAGCCGCATCGAGCAATGAGCGTGCTCCGGACTCTGTACGAAAGAACAGTAGTTCTTCCAAGAGCATCTCAAAGGCGGCGCACCCGGCGCTCTTCGGCTTCTTGCACACGTTCGGGATATTGCACAGAGCCTGCATTGAGTGTTTCGCCCGGCCTGCCGCTTGGACGTAACTTTTCCCCATGGCTTCACAGAATGCGTCATCACGGCGTTTCATCTCAGTGATTTCCGCAATAGCCATCACGCTGGGCGCATTTTTGTTCGGGACGATTGCACCGAACCCCGCGACTGCACCCCACGTTGCGCCGTAGTCGTTGCTGGTGCGCGTTTGCACAACATTGCTGCTCTTCCAAATGCTGGTGATGTATTGCCCGGACGCGGACATCGCGAGTTCTGGCCTAGCAATTGCCGATGGACTACCGGACAGATCCGTAGCCGAGGACCAACTGGGTAGGCCGCTCGTGGTCGCCGACGACGTCCCGACACCCACCACAGCTACGTGCAGCAGCGCCCCCACCATCGCAACGGACACCAGGACCCGCGTCCGCGCATGTTGAACAGGCAGCTCGCCACTATGGCATGACCCCGATTTGTCGGACCGCTTCGACTGCTCACAGACATTCGGGAAATTGCACTCGCACTCGGACCTGAACCACGCCCAGCACCAAAACCGAAGTATTTTCCAAACATGCTGCTCCGGCTGACATTCCTTCCGCACTCAACACGGCTCACGGGTGAGCAGCGTCGCTTCCGGAGTGTGGCCACACACGTCGCGACAGGATCACTTGCAGTGTCACTGATGGCGTTGATGCTCCCCGCCACTTCCCATGCCGCGCTGGCTACCCCTGCAGAGCCAATAGCGGTAGCAGGCACCGACTCCGCGACAGTCTTTGTCGCAAAGGCATCGGGAACGGCTCCCACTTCAGTGGTGATTACGTCTGATCCCGATGGTCAGTCATGCACGATCTCGAGCGCTTACGGAGCCTGCGTTGTCACGGGTCTAACAGCGGGCACTTCGTACACATTCACCGCTGTTGCGAGCAGGTCAGGTGAGGTGCCTGCCACCAGCCCTGTCAGTGATGCGGTAATCCCGGGGGTCTGTGCTGTGGGCGTCGGAGACTTTCCCCTGGGTACCGGCACCAGTGCTGATCCATTTCAGATTGCAACGGCGGCTCAACTTGTCAGCGTTCGCAAATACAACCGTTCGTGCTCCTACAAACTCACCGCGGACATCTCACTGAGCGGTGAGTGGGTACCCATCGGCATGTTCGATCCAAACGAGATCAATCATGCTGGCTACAGCGGAACGTTTGATGGAAATGACAAGTCAGTATCAGGAATGGTGATCACGACCGCTCTCGGACGGTATCTAGCCGCAGGGCTTTTCGGCCTCGTGGAGGATGGTCAGGTTAGCGACCTCAGCATCAACGGATCGATTACCCGCAGTGACACGGATGGATCGAACCGATGGCAAGGGGTCCTAGCGGGCACGATGACTGGCGCCTCAACAGCTACAAATATCCACGTCACGGGGAGCAATACGGGCGGTAATCACCTCGGCGGGCTTGTCGGCAGCTTAGGTGATGACTCAGAAGTCATCGATAGTTCTGCAGACGTAACAGTTCAGGCAACCTATGTACACGCATGGAACGTTGGTGGATTAGTCGGTAGGGCGCAAGATTCCTGCGCGATACGTGGGTCCTGGGCTGCGGGGACAACCACTGGCTATTCCTTTACAGGAGGACTTGTCGGAGGCATTTGGCCGTCCACCCTTGGTTCATGTGTGATCGAAGAGTCCTATGCGACGGGCGATGTCGTCGGCAACAAAATCTCCACTGGTGGACTCGTTGGACTTGTGAACAAGGATGCTCTTTCACGAGAAGGGGCGATCGTCCGGAACTCATTTGCTTCCGGTGACGTGAGTTCAGGTAGTCAAGACTTCGGCGGTCTCATTGGAAAAATCGATCCATCGGGCAATGAATTCAACCACGTGGTTGTGAACTCATATGCGACCGGAGATATTTCCTACTTCGGAACAGGAACCGCTGTTAATGCCGGAGGATTGATTGGTAGGGCTGACACCGGTACCGGCACAGCTGTCATCACGAACTCGTATTGGAATCCCACTGATGCGGGGGCCACGGCGGTCGCAGCACAGGGAACGCGGGCGACTCAGGCCGCGATGATGACTTACTCTCTGTACGAAAATGCAGGGTGGTCCATCTCCACAGCGCGTGACCGAAGCAAGACGTGGCTCATTAATTCATCGGTCAACAGTGGGTACCCATTTCCCATGAGGAGGGTGACGTCTCCCTCGATCACTTGGTCACCACAAAGACTATTCTCCATGCCTGCTACCACCGTGTCACTGGCAGCGGCGACGACCAGTAGCGACAGCAACATCACGTACGCAGTGACATCCGGTGCGAACTGCGGTGTCGATCTCAACACCCCTGCATTGACCTACACCGCAACTGGTACCTGCGAGATCACCGCCTCAACCGCGGCCACGAGCTCCTACTCGGCTGCCTCCACAGCTGTCACGGTCACGATTTCACCTGCCCCCGGCGGCGGCTCCGGTGGTGGTTCAGCTGGTGGTGGTTCGGCTGGTGGTGGTTCGGCTGGTGGTGGTTCGGCTGGTGGTGCTGATGGAGGTTCGAACAGTGGCGTCGGCGGTGGAACCGGATCGACTGCGGGTCCGCGGCCATCTCCCCCTAGTGCCAATCCGCAACCAGTGACCTTCGCTGACGCACGTGAGGTGCCCCCGAGTCAGGTGAGCGGACTCACGCCCGAGCAGGTGGCATCTATACCTGCAGCACAATTCAAGGACCTCCCTCTTGATGTATTCGCGGTGTTGACGGCAGCCCAGGTCACAAACCTTCCTACGGAATTAGTTCGCGTGATACGCCCACAGCGAGTCGCGTCACTGCAGCCAGAGGCCGTTGCAGGCATGTCGGGTGAGCAGTTGTCCTCTCTGCAGTTGCCGTCGGTGCGAGCCATGTCACCGGAACAGATCGGAGCGATCAGCCCTGAGGTGATCTCCACTGTCGAGCCGGCGTTCTTAGCCCAGTTGAAGCCAAAGGTGCTGGCCGCGATGGATCTTGCCGTGATCGCTGCGTTGAGTCCGCAACAAGCCGCAGCGATTCGTCCTGCAGCGTTGGCGAGGTTGCCGATTGCATCTCTTCGCCAGTTGGACCCAGATACCTTCGCGGCACTGTCTGTGCGACAGTTGCGGAAGCTGACGCCACGGCAAGTGTCTCAGCTCACCGTCGATCAACTTGATGAACTCACTCCCGTTCAGCGCCAAGCCCTGCGTCGCAGTTGACCTGTAGCAGATTGTTGACGCGAGCGACCAAAGCATTTCAACTTGGTCACTTTCCACGTCATGGTCAAGGAAATCCGCGACCCACATAGTCTTCTCGGCGAGCGAAGATCAAGCGGATCGGGCCCCCGGCGGGGGCATATGCGCTCTGTATTGCCCCCAAGTCCCTCATAAAGCCCTCACCGTGGGGGCATT
>JBEIHR010000026.1:0-20825 GCA_040381195.1 Rubricoccaceae bacterium | reverse complement strand
GAGCATGCGCAGGTTGCGATGCGCGGGATGGTCATCCTTCAAGGCGACCTGGGTCATGATCGCGTCGAAGGCGAGTGTGCCGGAGTGATTGGCAACCACGAGCGCGCCTGAAGTGGCGGGCACGTTCTCGAGGCCGCTTGCGTCGACCCGGAACCGGCTGCGGTAGAACGGCCGTACGAGTGGCAGCAGCACGTTCTCGGTGAACTCGGGATCGAAGCCGAAGTCATCCACGGGGTAGTCACCGGTCACCCGGTCATGCAGGAACTCTCGGACATCCGCATTCCCGGCACCCTCGGTGTCGATGACCACACGCGGGGGCTCCGGCTGCGGACCCGTGTTGCCCACCCGGCGTGACGCCTGCGAGATCGACTCAGCCATCTAGCCGCCTCGAGCCCGTCGTGCGAAATCGTCGAATGCCTCCACCGTCGAATACTCACACGTGAAGCCCAGGGTGTCTCGAGCTGCACTGGTGTCGAGAACACGACCGTAGGTCAGAAAGCGGATTTGCTCGGAGGAGAAGTCGGCACCGATCGTGCCGACCTGACGCAATGCGTCCAGGGCCACCCGCGGGGTGGGCACCGGAATCTTCCCCATGTGGCGGATCGCCTGCGTCACCGTGATCACGCCATCACCGGCGATGTTGAAGGTGCCTGCATGCTCGGACACGGCCGCGACCCGCACCGCTGCGAGGGAGTCGTCCTCGTGGGTGAATTGGAGGCGGGGATCGAATCCCGCGACGGTGGGTACGACGGGGAGTCGGAAGTATGCGGTCATACCGGTGCGCATCCCGGGACCGATGATGTTGGCGAAGCGCAGGGTCACGATGCGGACGTCGGGACGCCGCCTGCCGAACCCGCGCACGTACGCCTCGACCTCGACGGAGTCCTTGGCCCAGCCGGATGCGGGCTGGTGACGTGGTTCGGTGTCTTCGGTGAACATCGCCGGATCCTTGGGGCCCGAGCCGTAGACCATCGACGTGGACTTCACCACAAGTGACCGGACCGACTCGGTGCGCTGGCAGGCAGCGAGGAGCTGCATCGTGCCGATGACGTTGATGTCCTTCATCTCCATCCGACCCCCGGCCTGCCGGGGGGTCGAGATGACGCCCATGTGGATCACGGTGTCGACGCCGGCGTCCGCCATGACGCGGGACAGGATCGGGTTGCGAATATCCGCCCGAACGAACTCACCGGGGAAGCCACGCGGGGGCTCGATCGTGTCGACGCCGATGATGCGCTCGACATGGGGTGCCAGCTCCGTGGCCAGTCGCCCCCCGAGATAGCGGGAGACGCCGGTGACGAGGGCGATCGACAGGGTTACTTCTTATTGCGTCGCTGGACCCGGGTACGGCGGAGCAGCTTGCGGTGCTTCTTCTTGGCCATCCGCTTGCGCCGCTTCTTGACCACTGAGCCCATGAACGATCCCTACGTGAAAGTTAACCGACCCCGAAGCCTAGTGAAGGGGTCCGTGGAACGGATCAGGCGGTCTCGACGTAGGAGTCCCGCAGGTAGGTGTGCACCGCCTGCTCGGGAACGCGGAACGAACGACCGACGCGCACTGCGGGAAGTTCGCCGTTGTGGACCAACCGGTACACGGTCATCTTGGACACGCGCATCACAGCGGCGACCTCGGCAACGGTGAGGAATCGAACCTCATTCAGCGATGAGTCGGTGCCAGCCATGATTCCCCTTTCCCATCCGGGCCATCCCGCCCGGGCATCCGAACACTAGTGGGCCCTGGGGCGGATGGGAAACCGGATTCCCGAAACTGGTCCGGTCAGAGCGAGAGTTCACCGGATCGCGCGATGTTCGCGGCCAGGGCTGCGTGGACGATCTCGGCGAGGGCACGCTCCTCGAACACCGCGATCGCCGCGGCCGTGGTACCCCCCGGCGACGTGACGTTCCGGCGCAGGACTTCCGGCGATTCGCCCGATTCGGCATACAGCAGGGCCGATCCGAGCAGGGTCTGCCGCACGATCACGGCGGCGACGTCGTCGGACAGGCCGTGGGCCCGGGCCGACTCAATGAGCTTCTCGGCCAGGTAGAACACGTAGGCCGGCCCGCTCCCGGACACCGCGGTGAGGGCCTCCTGCTGCTCCTCCGGGATGGTCACCACCACTCCGGCGGTCTCCATCAGCCGGACGGCGGTGGCCACCGCGGACTCCGGGCAGCCGGCTCCGGCGCTGACACCGAGGACCCCGGCACCGATCCGGGCCGGGGTATTGGGCATCACCCGCACAATGCTGCGCGCCGCACCGCCCGCGGCGGCAATGTGCGCCTCGAGCGATGACGTGCTGATGCCGGCGGCGATCGAGATCACCACGGCCGATGACGGGATCGCCCCGCCCACCTCGGCGATGAGCGCGGCCACGTCCTGCGGCTTGACCGCCACGAGAAGCACATCCGCCTCGGACACGGCCGCGAGTCCTGCCACCGCGAGTCCCGCGCTGCGTAGTTCGTCCGCACGCGCCGCGTCCTTCTCCACCACCACGATCTCCGGCGCGGGTTCGAGCCGCTGGAATCCGGCGATGAGGGCGCGGCCCATGACGCCGCCACCGATCACCACCACGCGCATGGGCTCACCCTGCCACGGATCGCCGCGGCACCAGGGCGAGGACGCCCGAGGCGAGGGCGGACGGCTGCTGCACCAGGGTGCCCACGACCCGCGCAAGCAGGTCCGGTCCCAGCGGAATGCTCACCCGCACCCGGTGTCCCCCGGACAGCAGGCGCTGCTGCTCCGCGTCACGGCGACCCGCGTAGAACGCGAACTCGTAGGTCCCGGGTAGGCGGAGCCGCTTGTCCGCCAGCGCCTCGACGATCTCGACCAGGCGCTGGTCGTGTGTGGCGAAACTCGCCAATCCCGGGCCGGCGATCAACGCGCGTGCGCACCGCACATACGACTTGTCGACTTCATGGGAGCTGCGGAAGATCGGGCCACCGGCGGGTTCGTGCGCACCCTTCACCAGGCGGATCCGCGTGTCACCCCGCTCCCGACAATCCGATTCGGTTCGACGCATCGCAGCGCTGACCGTCACGCCCACCGATGCCCCCGTTGCGCGGAGTCGATCCGCCAGTTCCCACGTCACGTCCATGTCCGCGCCATCGCCGAAACCGAGCATGAGATCGACCCGGGTTTCCGCGCACGCGCGGGCCAACACCATCAGTCGCTCTTCGCCGAGATCGACGGGGAAGACATCGATCTCACTGACTCCGGAGAGTCCGGCATCGAAGAGCGCCCGTGCCAACCCGACGGCATCGGCGAGCACCACGTCGGGTTCGTCAGTGTCGACGCGCTCGAAGGACACCCACCGCCCGGTGTCGGTCAAGGCCACCGCAGCGTCGACACCCGCATGCACGTAGTCGCCACCGGCCACGCGCGCGCTCACGGCACGCACCACCGGGTTGTCCCGCAGGACGGTGTCGACGATCCCCACCCCTACGCCTCCCGAAGTGGGTGACGGGGATCCAGGGTCCGCTGGATCAGGGGAGCCACGAGTGCCACGACCTCATCATCGCTCGCGGAGGCCAGCGGTTCCATCTTCACCACGTACCGGGTGATCATCACTCCGGCGAGATAGGACGTGATGAGCGTGCCGCGCATCCGCGCATCCGGTACCCCGAGGCTCTCCAGTGCCCGGTCGACCACGGTGTCCTGGACGAAGTCGAAGGCTCCGCGGACCAGACCGACCGCGTCCACCACACCCGCGCTCCCGGTTCCGAGACCATCCGAGGCCACCCGACCCACGTACGCGATGTCACTGCGCATCTGGTCGGACTGCATGACCGCCATCGCGGCACGCACGAGACGCTCCCCCATGCCGTCTAAACCGGGACCCACCAGCCGCGGAACCGCGGACGCCGGGTCGAAGGGAAGTTGCAGCGCGGCACGCACCAACTCCTCGCGGTTGCGGTAGAGCGAGGCGAGCACATCCGGTGCGATTCCGGCCGCGCCCGCCACGGCCTTCACCGTGGTATCGGCGTATCCCGCGCGGGCCAGGACTGCGCGTGCGGCCGCGGAGGCGGCCCGCCCGACGTCGGCGCTATCCATCGCGGGCCGCCAGGTGGGTTCGCGCGAAGGCCAGGGTTTCCGCGAGATCGGCCTCGCGAGCCGCGCGGTCGGGAGCACGACGTGTGCCGACCTCCGCGATCACGTCACCGGTGAAACCCGACGCCACCAATCCCTGCAGTACCTCGACGACCGGTTGCGTTCCACGTCCCGGCACCAGGTGCTCGTCGACCGGTGCGCCCGTTCCGTCGGCAAGGTGGATGTGGGTCAGGCGCGGGCCGAGGTCGCGTGCCATCTCCACCGGATCGGTCCCCGAGACCGATGTATGCGAAAGGTCCAGGGTGGTGTGGGTGTAGTCGTGGTTGCGGACATCCCAGTCCGGGGAATAGGCACCCAGGCGCCCGGGGCCCGCGCGCCATGGATACATGTTCTCCACGGCGAAGCGGACATCGGTCTCCGATTCCATCCGCCGTAATCCCTCGACGAACTCACGCGCATACTCGCGCTGCCACCGGAACGGCGGGTGCACCACCACCGTGGCCGCACCCAATCTTTCGGCCACTTTCTGCGCACGCTGCAACTTGCCCCACGAGTCCGTTCCCCACACCCGCTGTGTGATGAGCAGGCACGGCGAATGGATGGACAGCACCTCGACCCCGTAGTGATCGCGCAGGTGCAACAGGGCGTTTTCGTCCTGACTCATCGCGTCGGTGCCGACCATCACCTCGACGCCGTCGTAGCCCAATCCGGCTGCCAACTCGAATGCGGCGGCCGTGGATTCGGGGAACGCCGAGGAGGTCGACAAGCCGATCCTCATGCCGGTCCGCCCTTCGTGTGCCGCCACCTGTCCGTGATCACGCTAGCCAGCCAGATCAGGGCGGCCCCCACGAGACCCACGCCGATGGCGACGAGTGAGTACCTCTCGGGCGTGAGGGCGAGGGCGAAGAACGACGACAGGGGCGGGATGAGCAGGACGGATACGAACAGCACGACCATGAGTGCCACGATCCCGACGCGCAGCAGGTTCAGCGGCCGGGCTGCCTCGAGGGTTACGGCGGTGGCGACGATGAACAGGGTGATGGTGGCGGCTTCCTGCGCGTTCAGCACCGGTTCCCCCACCCGTCGCGCAAGGTCGTAGCTGACCAGCGCGCACGTCGCGGCGATCAGACCCGCGGGGAGGGCGAAGACCACCACGCGCCGGAAGAACCCGGGCCGGAACTTCTCCGTGTTCGGCATCAACGCGAGGAGGAATCCAGGAATTCCGATGGTCAGTGCGCTGATCAACGACAGGTGGCGCGGAAGGAACGGGAAGGAGATGGCGAAGATGCCGGTCGCCAGGGACACCACCATCGAGTAGAAGGACTTGGTCAGGAAAACATCGGAGACACGCTCGATATTGCCGAGCACTCGGCGACCTTCGGCGACCACGCTGGGCATCACCGACCATTTGCTATCGACCAGCACTAATTGCGCCACCGCACGCGTCGCGCCCGAACCCGAGCCCATCGCGATGCCGAGATCGGCGGCCTTGAGTGCCAACACGTCGTTGACCCCATCCCCTGTCATGGCCACGGTGGCCCCGCGCAGGTGCAAGGCGTCGACCATCTCCTGCTTCTGACCCGGGGTCACCCGACCGAAGACGGAGGACTCGGCCATCACCGATGCCATCTCCGCGGTTGAGGCGGGCAGGTGCTGTGCGTCCACCGGGTGTTCCGCACCCGGGATCCCGGCCTGCTCGGCGATCGCTCCCACGGTCACCGCGTTATCGCCGGATATGACCTTGACTTCGACGTCCTGCTCCAGGAAGTAGCGCACTGTCTCGGCCGCATCGGGGCGCAACTGCTGGTCGATCACCACCAACGCGACGGGCGCGCATGCGCCCAGCGCCTCCGCTGTCACGACACCGTCGGCCTGGGCCAGCAGGAGTACCCGCGCACCGATGTCGGCGAAACCGGATGCCCGCGACAACACCGTGGCATCACCGGGAGCGACCATTTCCGGTGCGCCCATCACCCAGGTGCCGTGGTCGGCGAAGGTCACTGATGACCACTTGCGTGCACTGGAGAACGGGACGTTGGACTCCACCGCCCATCCCGGTGACGGGTACGCGGTGGCGACGGCGGCCAATGTCGGATTGGGTGAGGACTCACTCGCACCGAGCGCACCGAGGACAGCGCCGAGATCGACATCGACGGATCCGGCACTCCCCCGCAGGTCCACCACCTCCCGCACCTGCATCCCGGGCAGCGTCAACGTCCCCGTCTTGTCCACGCAGATCACATCGACGCGCGCGAGGGTCTCAACAGCCGGTAAGTCCTGCACGAGGACTTTCTTGCGGGCCAGGCGCACCACCGACACCGCCATCGCGATGCTGGTGAGCAGGACCAGTCCCTCGGGAACCATCGTCACGATCCCGGCAATCGTCCCGCGCAGCGCATCGCGCCAGGGCAGGTCCGCGGTGACCAATTGCGACCACAGCAACAACCCGCCGACTGGGAGCAGCGCGTAGGAGACGTAGCGGATGAATCGGTTGATCGCGTCGCGCAATTCCGACTGTGTCGTCTGGAACTTTGCCGCCTGTTCGGTGAGCCCGGAGGCGAAGGACTCGCGTCCGATGCGGGTGGCCTGCATCGACCCGGACCCGGCGACCACGAAGGATCCGGACATTGCGGCGTCGCCGACGTTCTTGTCGACCGGATCGGCTTCACCGGTGAGCAGGCTCTCGTCGATCTCCATTCCCGCTGTGGAGAGCACGGTCCCATCTACGACCAGTTGATCCCCGGTTGCGAGCACCACGACGTCGTCGAGAACGATGTCCGAGGCAGGTATCGGGGCATCGACTCCGTTGCGCCGGACCACCGGCTGCGCCATCGTCACCACGGCCAACTTCGCAAGCGTCCGTGACGCCCGCCACTCTTGGATGATGCCGATCGCGGTGTTAGCCACGATCACGAAACCGAAGAGCGAGTCCTGGATCGGGGCGATGATCAGCATCACGATCCACAGTGACCCGATCAGGAAGTTGAACCAGGTCAGGGTGTTTTCCTTGATGATGCTGCGCAGGCTGCGGGCCTTCGCGATCACCTGAGTGTTGACCTCGCCGCGCGCGATGCGCTCCGCGACCTCTGCCGCACTCAGTCCGACGGCGGGATCCGTCATCGGACGGGTGGTCACCGGGGCAATCCGTCCATGTGCCGCAGGATGACTCCCTCGCGTAACGCCCACGGACATACCGCCAACTCCTCGACCGAGAGCAGGTCCATCGCGGCCTCCGCCACGATCGCGCCGGCGAGCAGTTGGCCCGCGCGCCCGACGGAGACTCCCGGGAGTTTCGTGCGTTCGGCCACGGTCTTCGATGACAGCAACGTGACTAGATCACGAACATCGGAGTACTTCAGGGTGCGACGCGCGTAGGCCCCGTCCGCTTCCGGGGGTGCGCCGGCGATGCGCGCCAACTGCTTGAAGGTCTTCGACGTCGCCGCGGCCAACCGCGGATCACCCACCCGGCGTAGTGCGCCCACCACATCGCCCACGGCCGCACGCGCGTGTTTGCGCAGCGCCCGCATCTCCTCCGAGAGCACCGGGTCCGAGTGCAGGAACTCCCGCGTCATCCTTCCTGCGCCCAGCTCCAAGGACACCGCCACGTCGGGCTCCTCGTCGGTTCCCGAGGCCAACTCCAGTGATCCACCGCCGATGTCCAGGACGAGTAACCGGCCCGACGACCACCCGAACCAGCGCCTCACGGCGAGGAAGGTCAGGCGCGCCTCCTCGTCCCCCGACAGCACCGCGATCGACAAGCCCGTCGCGCTCCGCACCTGCGCCAAGACATCCGCGCCGTTGGTCGCTTCGCGGATGGCCGAGGTGGCGAAGGCCATCAACTCGGTGACGCCCATGTCCTCGGCGAAGGCCTGGCTTTCCTGGATGAAGGCGATCAACCCATCGACCAGGCCCTGATCGATGACTCCATCGGGGCCGATGTGCTGGGCCAGACGCAGTTGCACCTTGCGTTTCGACGCCGGGATCGGGGCCGCGCCGTAGTGGGCGTCGACGATGAGTAGGTGGACGGTGTTGGAGCCGATGTCGAGTACGCCCAACCGCATGGTCAGACGCTACTGCGGATACGCACCCCGTGGTCGGCCCCACGGGAGAGGGCCGTCTCCCACCCCGCCTAGGGTTGCCCCGTGCCTGAGGTCCCCTTGGATTTCCCACGACAGTGGGTGGAGTTCGTCGATCCGGCGGATAACACCAATCTGATTCGCGCGGACCTGACCTGGCTGACCTCCCGCTGGACGTGCATCTTCGGTAACGGCTGCAAGGGGATCGTCAAGAAGAGCCCCGACGCGGGGTGCTGCGCCCACGGTGCCCACTTCTCGGAGAAGGCGGACGAGAAGCGGGTCAAGAAGTGGGTGGCGAAGCTCACCGACGACCTCTGGGAGAACAAGGCGAAGGCCGACAAGAAGGGGTGGACGGAGAAGGAGGACGGGGCGAACAAGACCCGTGTCGTCAATGGGGCCTGCATCTTCCATAACTCCAAGGACTTCCCCGGTGGCTACGGCTGCGCCCTGCACCACCTCGCCGCCCAGGAGGGTGTCTCCTTCGTGGAGACCAAGCCCGACGTCTGCTGGCAGCTGCCCATCCGCCGGGCCTACGAGAAGCAGAAGTACGACGACGACACCGAGCGCGACGTCATCGTGATCGGGGAGTTCGACCGCCGCGCCTGGGGTGAGGGCGGCCACGACCTGAACTGGTACTGCTCCGGAAACACCGAGGCGCATGTCGGTTCCACGCCGGTCTACCTGTCCAATCGCGACGAGCTCGTCGCGCTCATCGGGAAGGACGCCTACGACGTCCTCGTCGGGATCTGCGAGGACCGCGAGAAGGCCCTCCGTACGCGCCCCACCGACATCGGACTGTCTCCCCACCCCGCCGATCCCCGGTAACCATGGCCAAACCCACCGCCACCTTCCGCTGCGCTGAGTGCGGCTGGACCGCGGCGAAGTGGGTGGGCCGGTGCGGGGAGTGCCAGGCATGGGGCACGGTCGAGGAGGTGGGTGCGGCCCGGCCCACCATCACGAAGGCAACCGCCACCACCTCCCCCGCGGTTCCCATCGCCCAGATCGACGTCACCAGCGCAGCGGCACGCAGCACCGGGATCCCCGAGTTCGACCGGGTGCTCGGTGGCGGGTTCGTGCCCGGTGCGGTGCTGCTGCTCGCCGGTGAGCCCGGTGTCGGCAAGTCCACCCTGCTGCTCGCGGTCGCGCATCGGTGGGCCAGCACCAACAACACCGCGCTCTACCTCACGGGTGAGGAGTCCGCGGCCCAGGTGCGCTTACGTGCCGAGCGCATCGATGCCCTCGCCGACACCCTCTATCTCGCGGCGGAGACGGACCTGGGCTCCGCACTGGCGCAGGTGGAGAAGGTCAACCCATCACTACTGGTCGTCGACTCGGTGCAGACCATCACCAGCGGTGAGGTCGACGGTGTGGGTGGCGGGGTCTCGCAGGTGAAGGAGGTTGCCGCGTCACTCATCGCCACGGCGAAGGAACGTGGCATGACCACCGTGATCGTCGGTCACGTGACCAAGGACGGATCGGTGGCCGGTCCGCGCGCACTCGAGCACCTCGTCGATGTCGTGCTCCACTTCGAAGGTGATCGCCATGGCCCGCTGCGTCTGGTGCGCGCGGTGAAGAACCGCTACGGGCCCGCCGATGAGATCGGCTGCTTCGAACTCACCGAATCGGGTATCGAGGGTCTGGCCGACCCGAGCGGGTTGTTCCTCGGCAATCGGCAGAACCCCGCGTCGGGAACCGCGGTCACCGTTGCGATGGAGGGTCGACGCCCGCTCATCGCGGAGGTGCAGGCGCTCATTGCCCCCACCAACGCCCCGCAACCACGTCGTGTCACGAGCGGCCTGGACTCCGCGCGCACCGCGATGCTGCTGGGGATCCTTGAGCGCCGTGCGCAGATCAAGACCTCCACCGCGGATTGCTTCGTCGCCACCGTGGGGGGTGTGAAGCTCACCGAACCGGCCACCGATCTGGCCACCGCGCTCGCGATCGTCAGCAGTGTCCGCGACACACCGCTCCCGGCGAACCTCGTGGTGCTGGGGGAACTCGGACTGTCCGGGGAGCTGCGTCCGATCGCCTCCCTCGACCGCCGCCTGTCCGAGGCTGCGCGGCTGGGCTTCACCGACGCGATCGTCCCCGCCACGGACAAGAAACTGCAGGCGCCGAAGGGCATGCGCATCCGTCAGGTGCGCACCATCGCCGAGGCGATCACGGCTGCGCGCAGCACGCAGGAGACCGAACCCACCTTCTAGTCCAGCGGGATGAATTCGCACCGCGCGACCGGGCTGGCTGCCATTCCGTGATCCAGGGTCAGCACCCGTGCACCCACGTGCTCGGCAACCGCGATGTAACCCGCGTCATCCGCGGAATGATTGTCCATCAACTCCAGAACGCGATCGGCCACCGCCCGCACATCCACGCGCGTGAACGGCATCGCCGCCACCAACCGCAGCACCTCACGGGCCTCACTCGCGCGCAGTTCTCCGCGGCGCTGCACCCGTCCCACCGCGCTGATCACCTCGATGAGTGTGTAATCCGGGACGATCCAGACGGGGTCCGAGCGCAGGATGTCGATCACCGCCCTACGTCGAGGCGTATCGCCATCGAGGGCGATCTCGACGATGGCGGATGCGTCAACGACGACGGTCACGGGCGATCCGTTCCGCCCGTACGTCGGCCACCGCGGTCCCGACATCCACCACACCGTGCGCGGTGAGGAAGGCCGCGAACAGCGACTCGACCTGCGAACGCTGCGCTGCCTCGGCCAACTGTCCGCGCACGTACTGCTGCAGTGATTGACCACTGCGTTCGGCACCCGCCTTCAACGCTTCGTGGACATCGGCGGGGACATCCCGGATCAAGAGGTCGGTCACGCTATCAATTTGATATCACCCGACTCGGGTGTCAACCCCTCATTCGGGAGCGGCATCCTCCGCGGCTTCCTCCTGCGGAGCCTCCTTCGGGCTGATCGAGAACCTGCGGTCGTCGCTCACCACATCGCCATTGCGTCCGATCACCTGGTAGGCGCCGGGCTTCGCCCGGGGACCCTTGGGGTCCGGGCAGCCCTTCTGGCTGCGCCTGCCGTTCCAGGTCAGCGTCGCCGCGTATGTCTCGCCCGGTTGCATCGTGACGGTCTTGCTCTTCTTGCCCGCGTTGCAGTCGTCGGAGGACCACACGTGATACCCACCGGACTGGATCTCGATCTCATTGGCCTTAGGACCCACATCGCGCACGCACGCTGCGGTTCCCCGGTTCTTGATCACCAGGGTCAACTCGGGTGATTCACCGAAGACGTAGTTCTTCTTGACCGCCCGCGCGCGGATCACGATGTCGGAATCCGCGCACTCCTGCGGCCCTGCCGGCAACGTTTCGACGGTCCCATCGGCACCGATCCCGTCCACGACGGTGGCGGCCTCCGTCGGCGCCACATCCGCAACCGGCTCGCTGCCGCCACGGCCGGTGACGAACCAGATGATGATCGTCACGATCGTGATGAGGACGACCAGGACCGCCCCGCGCCTCATCCAATACACGCTCGCGGGCTCGCGGCCCGAGGGGCGGATGAGGCTCATGCGACCCCACGGTACCTGCGGACCCGGAACCCGGCCCCCGTGCAACCATGCCCCGTGGGCAGCCCCAGCACGGCCGCGGTGAGCCGCTGGTACCGGACCCACGCGCGGGATCTCCCCTGGCGCAGCACCTCACCCTGGGGGGTTCTCGTCAGCGAATTCATGCTTCAGCAGACCCCGGTCCCCCGGGTCCTGCCCTACTGGACCGACTGGATGGAGCGCTGGCCCACGCCCGCCGACCTGGCACAGGCCACCCCCGCCGCCGTCATCCGTGCCTGGGGCACCCTCGGCTACCCGCGGCGGGCCACCCGCCTCCACGAGGCTGCCCGCACCATCACCACCGCATATAGAGGTGATGTTCCGGACACCTACGAGGAACTCATCGCCCTCCCCGGGGTCGGCGATTACACCGCCAATGCCGTCCTCGCATTCGCGTTCGACAAGCGCACGACCGTCCTCGACGTGAACGTCCGCCGCGTCATCTCCCGCGCCTGGCGGGGCGAGCAGCACCCACCCGCGCACCTCACCGCCGTCGAACGTGCACTCGCCGATTCACTCGTGCCCACCAGCCCGCACGCAGCGAGCACCTGGGCGGCGGCAAGCATGGAACTCGGTGCCGTGCTCTGCACCGCCACGAACCCCACCTGCACTGCATGCCCGCTCACCGACACCTGCGCCTGGAACTCGGCAGGACAACCCCACGCCGCGGCCGCGAAACGACGACAGCCCACCTACTCCGGCAGCGATCGACAGGAACGTGGCCGCATCCTCGCTCTGCTCCGAGTCCACGACAGACTCACTCAGACAGCGCTCGCAAAGGACGCTACGGACAACGCTCAACACAACCGCGCCCGCGATTCACTCCTTGCCGATGGCCTCATCGCCAGCACCGGCCGTCACCTGCACCTGCCCTAGTGCCCCGCCTCGTCGCGTAGGGATTCGAGGTACGGAAGTGCGGCACGATCCTTGGGACGGTCGGTTGCTCGCTTGGAGGTGATGACATCGTCGAGGGAAGCCACGTGAATCGTCACCCCGTCGCCGATCTCGAGACGCACTGCGCCACGATTCCACGCGGGGAATCCTCCATCGATACCCTCGGTATCGAAGACCACATCGACATCGCCGCAGTCCGTGGTGAGGTTGAGCACTCTCGATATCCCCTGCAGAAGCAGCCCATCCAGTCTCACTGGCACCGGGTCGCTCTCAGTCCTGATCCGAGCATGGATCCGAGTCAACGCACTGGCGAGGCGCTCCAGATTCTCAAACTCGGTTGACGGCATGACATCAATGTCTCGAGTCGTCAGAGACGAACCGTGCGCCGCAGCGGCTACTCCGCCGATCACGATGTAGTCAACGGCCTCATCGTTGAGGATCTGACACACACGGACGGGATCGAACATCAGGCGCGCAGCTGCCGCGCACCCCTCTCGTTCATATCGATCAGAACATTCGACGCCTGGACCATCTCCCTGATCCGCTCCGCTGGAGTCAGGGCCAACAAGCGGCGAATCTGGGCAATGTCAACACCCCGTTCGTCCTCTGCCGGCCGGTAGGGGTCCACGCCTTCATGGTACGGCGAACGTGCCGGTTGCGGGGAGTTCACCCCCACACGGGGATGCAAGACTCCCCCCGTGGCATGGCGCATCACAGCAGCGGTCGCAGTTGTAGTCCTGGTCATCGTGTACGCGGTCGGATCCGGACGCTGGGTCTCCACCGGAGGCGCCTGGTACCTATCCCTCGAGCAACCCTGGTGGCAGCCACCCTCGTGGGTGTTCGGACTTATCTGGCCCTACAACTTCCTCGTCATCATCATCGTCGGAATCGCGATCACACAGACCGCGTCACCACCGCGGATCATCACCACTCTCGTCCTGCTCGCGGTCACGGTCGCCCTCGCGATCACGTGGGCGTACCTGTTCTACGTGCCGCATGAGCTCACCCAGGCAGCGATCGCCCTCACGGCAGCGGCAGTCCTGACCATCCCGATCGTCGTCATCGCCTTCGGGCAGCAACTCTGGATGGGGCTGCTGCTCGTGCCCTACCAGGTGTGGCTATTCCTGGCCGCGAGCCTCTCCTGGGGCTACGTGGCCAAGGCGAGCTAGCTCCCACCGACACCGGGAGCAGCAAAGACCAACAGGATCATCGTGGCGGCGGCGATCACCGCGCCCAGGGGAAGTGTGCGCAACATGCCCCCATGCCAGCAGGGGGGTCTGACATCAGGCGGCCGGCACCAGGGTCCCGGAGAAGATCTGCCAGGCCAGCAGGGACTTGGCCACGAGGCTCAGGATCATGTAGCTGCGCTCGCCCCGCAGATAGTCACTCCACTTACCGATCTGCTTGTACTGCAGGTATTGCACGAGGGCGAAGGAATTGAAGAAGATGAACAGGGAGATGATGATCCCCACGACGAAGCCGGGAATCTGCGGCTTGTCGGAGATCCCGGGTGCCAGCACCCACAGCACGATGATCAACCAGGGCACGATCCCGGACATGCAGCCGAAGACGAAGGGCAACATTCCGCCACCGGGCTTCTCGTACTTCTCCTGCAACCAGCCGAACAGGATCATCGAAGCGTTCACGCCGAAGATCGCCATCAGGGCGGCCACGTCGCTGATACCGACGATCTGCACGATCAGCACGATCATGATGGACGAGGACAGCGAGTACTCCACCCAACGGAAGTAGTTGTGCTGCTGCATCAGCCCGCTGACGTACCGGGGGAAGAAGATCGGCGAGGCGATCAGGAAGTGGAAGACCGCCGAGAGGCCGAAGAACAGCGCCACACCCCACGCGATGCGCGAGTCGAAGAGGGTCACGGGATCGGTGGGCGGGGTTCCGGGCGGACCCAGCACATACGCGGCGGTGACGGGCAGGGTGAAGTCGTTGGCTAGGAACAGGATCAGCAGCATCTGTGTCAGGTGGGCGAACCCGCAGACGATGTTCCACTTGCGCAGACCGGCGAAGGTGATGCCGGTCGGGGACTTTGCGGTCAGATCGATGGTGGCCATGACTCAGTCTGACACCGAAACACCGGAAATACCCTCGGCACACACCCCCACCACGGCTCCGTCCAGGTCATAGACACGCACAGCACGTGCATCACCCGAGGGGGAGCCGACCACGATCACGCCGGAATCAATCGATTCGACCGGCCAACGACCCAGGCTCCCACCGAGGCCGACACCCCAGGACTTGGCCGCAGCCTCCTTCGCCACCATTAGGGATACGACATCCGCAGGCTCCACCATCGCCCGTTCCATGGGTTCCAGCGCACGCAGTAATCGACTCACATCGCGGTTCGCCCACTCCACGTCCACGCCCAGCCACGGCCCGCGCACGGCACCTGCGATCACCAGGTCACGCGTGTGACTGATCGATACGCGCACGTCCCTCTCCCCCACCACGTAGGGAGCCCCCGCATCGGTCACGTCGATGGCGACCTCCGAGGGATCACATCCGAGCACATCAGCCACGGCCCGCCGCGCCAGCACGCGTCCGGTGAGCCACTCCACCCGTCGCGATCCGGCGAACTGACCTGCAGCCGCAACCTCATGAACCAAAGCATCCGCATCGCAGTCTCTTCTGGCCGCATCAGCGGGCGACGTCAGCAGTCGGACCCTCCCAGGGGAGCCGGTTCCAGTCCAGAGACTCAGGTCATCCACCGTGCGAGGTGGTTGCTTCTGCTCCCCGAAGGATCAACTCGCGCGCCTCCGCCGGAAAGGCATACAGCTGCAGGGCCCGCGAAACTCCCTCGCATGCGACCACACTCTGCGGCGAGTCCACTCCCAGGACTTCCATTCCGATCGGATTCCCATTCGCATCAAGATCCACGAAGACATGGGCTGATACCGGCACCGTTTGGTGCACGCTCTCCCGAGACACGGCGACGTACCGCGCATGGGCCTCAGAGTCGAAGGTTGCCTCAAGCATCCCCGTCACCTCCCCAGAAAGCTGTTTCGACCGTGCGGCTATCAATACCAAGAATAACGATCAGGAGAGAACCACTACCGAGGAACGCTCAACTTCCGGCAATCACGCGTTGAGGATGGGGAAGACGCGATCCCCCACGTGAGCTTCCACCCGCAGTGTCCCGCCGAGTGCTTGGACGTAGCGGCGCAACGTATCCAGTTTGATTCGATCACACTGCCCACTCTCGATCTCCGAAACCCGACGTTGACTTACGCCAAGGACCACAGCAACGTCGGTCTGTGTGAGTTCCTGCGCTTCACGGAGTTCCCGAAGGCGATAGGCATGCACTTCCGCCAGCATCTGGTCGCGGAGTCTGGCGCGCTTCTCGGCATTTCCTGGGTTGAGCGCGAGGTACTCATCAAGGGTCATTCCCATGTCTCACATCCCCTGTTGAAGTGTCATCAGATGATCGCGGAAAAGCTGATCAGCTCTCGGGATGTTCACTCGATACCACGAATTCCATTGACCACACTTGTCTCCACCGACCAACATGATGGCTCGACGTCTCGGGTCGAACGCGAACAGCACGCGCAGCTCGGATTCACCGGCCGAGCCCGGACGCAGCTCCTTCATGTTGGCGAAACGTGAACCATGGATCGTGTCCACCAGCGGCCGCCCAAGGGCGGGGCCCTCGATGCTCAGCGCATCCATGGCCGCGAGGACGTGATCGTGCGAGTCCATATCCAAGCTCTCGAGCCACGGCCGGACGTAGCCGAGATCCACCTCCCAGCGGTTCACGATATACCCTTTAAGTTCTAGAACTCAAAAGGTATTTTTCCCCGTCACGACGATGGGGGCGCTCACGAAGCGACGCTAGAAAGGTGCCAGCCCCCGGAGAAGGGTCACCGTGCCGCCACGGGATGAAACCGCAGGCTGTGGATGACGGCGCGGGCTAGGCGCGGTAGATCGACTCCCCCGCACGCCAGGTCCCCAGCACCCGGATCGACCCGATGTCCATGGGATCGACGTCGTGCGGATCCGCCGATAACCACAGGACATCGGCCACCGCTCCCGGGCGCAGCACTCCCGCGTCATCGCGGCCGGCCTGGAACGCCACACCGGACGTGTAGGCCGCAAGTGCCTCGTCGACGCTGATGCATTCCTCCGGCATCCACGACTCACCGTCCCGGGTGAGCTTGCGAGTGACGGCGACCTGGATGCCCTCGAGGGGCACGTACGTGGTGACCGGCCAGTCGCTCCCGAAGGAGATGCGCGCGCCGGAGTTGGCGAGTGTCGCGGTCTGGAACTGCCGGTTCAGCCGCTCCTCGCCGAGACGGTGGGTGTTCAGCGCGCTCTGCCAGGCATCGAACTTCGACCAGTAGGGCTCGAAGTTCGCGATCACCCCGAGTTCGGCGAAACGGGGAATATCCACGGGATCGACGAGTTGCACGTGGCAGATCGTCCAGCGGCGATCGCGCGGACCGTTCGTCACCGCGGCGTGCTCGATCGCATCCAGGGCGTTGCGGATCGCCTGGTCACCGATGGCATGGATATGCGGGGTGAAGCCGTGGGCGTCGATCGCCGCCACCGCCAGCTTCAGCTCCTCCGGGTCCCAGTTCGGAATACCGCGCGAGTGCGGGCAGTCGCAGTAGGGCTCGATGAGCGCCCCGGTGGCCGACTCGATGACACCGTCGGCGAAGAACTTGATGGTGTGGGCGGTGACCCGGTGCGCACCACGCGCCTCGACCCGCCGCCGAGCATCCACAAAGCCCTCCACCTGGCTTCGCCACGTGTTCGGGTCCGCCCACTGCGCCAGGTCCACGTTGACGTGCAGCACTCCCGCGTCAAGGGCATCGAGCCAGGAGTCGACGTCCGCGGACTCCACCCACGCATCCTGGATCCAGGTGATCCCGGACTCGGCGAAGCACGACGTGGCGTAGTCCAGCGCCGCGGTCACCCGGTGCGGTGCCACCGCGGGCATGAGTGCGTAGACCGGCCGCCACGCGCCCCACTCGCGCAGGGTCCCGGTGGGATCGCCGTTGTCATCCAGCACGATCTCGCCGTCATGCGGTTGCTGCACGCCGCGGCCGTATCCGGCACGTCGTAGAGCCTCAGAGTTCACCCACACCGTGTGGTAGTCGGTGGCACGCAACACCACGGGACGATCCGACACCTCTGCATCGAGCATCGCAGCCTGGAACACACCTCCTGGTGCCAGTGTCGGGTCGAACCCCTCACCGCGCACCCACTCCACATCCGGGTTGGCACGCGACCACTCGCCTACTGCCGCAGCGATGCCCTCGGCGGTCGTGGCTTCGCGCACGGGGGCGAACTGCTGCTCCAACCCGCCGAAGATCGGGTGCACGTGACCGTCCCCGAACGCGGGCGCGACGAACCCACCGCGCACGTCGATCACCTCATCGGCGTCCATAGCGCGTGCCTGATCCCCTAACGCGACGATGCGGCCGTCGCGCATGAGCACCGCGTCGCTGCGCTGCCAGGAACCGTCGGGCAGCCGGAAACCGGTCCAGACGCGGGCATTCTCGATGCGAATCGTGGTCATGGCAGCTTCACCGCGGCACCGGCACGGTCCACGGCAGCCTTCTGGAAGTCGTTCAACGCCTGCTCGGGCATGGTGTCGAAGCCGGCATACAACTCATGCACCACATCGACCGGCACACCGGACATTTCGCTGAGCACGGTCACGCCACAGAGCGGAACGTACGTGGGCGAATACCCACCTTCGTGGGTCATCATGATCCGGCCCGAGCACACCTCATCGGCCACGTCCATCAACTGTCGAGTGAGCGCCCGGTAGCCCGATGTGGTCACCGACATCCGGCCCAACGGATCGAAGGAGCTCGCATCGAAGCCCGATGGCACGACGATGACGTCCGGGGCGAAGGACCGCAGGGCCGGGACCACCACGGTCTCCATCGCGTATTCGTACCCACCGTTTCCGGTGCCGGCGGGCAGTGGGATGTTGATCGAGTACCCGAGGCCCTCACCCTCACCGCGCTCCTCGATCGATCCACTGTTGCGTGGGAAGAGATCGTCCTGGTGCAGAGAGATCGTGAGCACATTCGGGTCGGTATAGAACGCGGCCTGGGTTCCGTTGCCGTGGTGGACGTCCCAATCGACGGTGGCTACCCGCAGATCCGGATTCGCAGACCGCGCCTTGGCAATTGCGATCGCCGCGTTCGCGTAGATGCAGAACCCCATCCCAGTCTCCGGGCGCGCATGGTGACCGGGAGGGCGCACCAGGGCGTAGGCATTGGCCACGTCACCGGCGAGCACCGCTTCGAGCGCGGCAATCGACCCACCCGCCGCGAGTGCTGCAATCTCATGGCCCTGCGGGCCGAAGGGGGATGTGCCGTCACCGGCATCACCACCGCGCAGGGTCGCGCTCTCGGCCTTGATGCGCGCCAGGTGCTCGGGGGTGTGGATGCGCAGGATGTCCTCGTCGGTTGCGGGACTCGGCACGATGCGGACCAGGTGATCGGCGAGGCCGCTCACTTCCACCAGGGAGTGGAAGCGCTGCTTGGACTCCGGGGACTCGAAGTGCTGGTACGGCTGCATGACCAGCCCGGGCGGCAGGAATCCCGCGTGCGTGCTGGTGTCGTGCCACCCGTAGAGCTCATGCCAGACGTATCCGGTTGCCATGTGTCCTCCCCCTTACGTCCAGGACTTCTCTTCCTGATCCCACGCACCACCAGGCAGGGTGCCCGGCTTGATGAACGCGTCGAGCACGTTGGCCATGATGCGCGAGCAGTTGTTCTCGAAATCGAAGCACGGCAGCGCCGAGATCCACGCGATCGACCCCGTGGAGAACACCGCACCGTCGTTCGCCGTGGTGAAGTACGTCATGTCCGCACGCACCGTCGGGCTCTGGGTGCCCAGGGTCCCCGGGTGGTTGAACAGGATGTCCTCATGCACGCTGGCGTAGTTATCCGACCACGAGGTCGAGGATGCGAGCAACTTGGTGTGCGGGGGCGTGCCTAATTCGAGGTCGTAACGCTCGGTCTCCAACCCGGCCGCACCACCGAGTGCCAGACCGAAATCACCGAAGACCTCACCCTCGACACCGTCGAAGATCCACGACACCGACTTGTGATAACTGTCCGGCATGCGCCGGTACGGGTGGCACTCGTCGAAGCCCTGCGTGGTGAACCCGACACCGGTGAGCTTCTGCGGGGGCCGCGCGCGGTTGCGCCAGATGCCGCCACGCTCCGCGGATGTCTGGTGGTAGTACTCCCCGGGCTCGGCCTGCCATGCGCGCATACCTGCCTCGCCCTTGCGCACCTCCATCAGCTCCGGCTCACCGTCGCGGTAAGAGATCACCCAGTAGAAGCCGTTGCCCCCCAGGTACATCAAACGACCGCCGCCGGCGATGTAGTCCTCGAGGTTGTTCAGGCTCTTCTCACTCCAGTACTCCGGGTGAGATCCGGTCAGCACCACCGAGTAGTGCGACAGCATGTCCAGGCCCTCACGCTCGAGATCGTGATCGGTCGCGACGTCGTAGGAGTAGCCCTTCTTCTCCAACCATGCGATCAGGGACAGGTCGCGCGGGAACTGCCACACGGTCCCGATGGCCGAGGAACGCCACTTGGGCCGCATGTTCAGGATCGGTCGCTTCCACGAGGCGAAGCAGACCCCCGCACCGTCGGAATGGTGGTCATAGGTGGATCTCCCGAACTTCGGGTCCTGGTAGTAATCCGCCTCGGCCTCGGTGAGTACCGCCGGATGGGACAGGATCGCCTGCCCCACGGGCACGTGGTGGACGATCATCTCGTTCGCGTACGCGAGGTACGAGTTCGTCGGCATCAGGAACAGGATCGGTGCCGTCGGAGATGCCGGGCGCACGAAGAACGGGATGTGATCCTCGGCATCACCGGAAGTCACGCGCGCGGCGTAGGCGCCGCTGCGCGTCCCAGCCGGGACATTCCACGTGAACGTGGTCTCCCACTCGCAGTCCATGACCGCGTCGTCGTGGAAGGCGATGCCGCCGTATTCGCCCGGAGCCACGCGCCAGTCATCGTGCTTACCGCTCCAGTTGTAGCCGGTCATCGCGCGCACCGGGCGCTGGATGCCCACACCGTCGAGTCCGTTGCCGGAGACATCCCGCACCACGTCGTCGATGCCGGATTCGCCGTAGCCCGCCGTGGTGTCCCACCGCGCGATGTCCCCGCCGACAACCGCACCCTGGGCGAGATCCTTCAGACCCTCCACCGATAGCGCCCCATCCATCACACCGGCTCGGTCGATCTTGCCGTTG
>JBEIHR010000025.1:0-20991 GCA_040381195.1 Rubricoccaceae bacterium | reverse complement strand
GTGGTTTGCCTTGAGCAGAGAGATGACCAGAGCCCTTCCGGCGGCCGCCGGCCGCCGGCCTACTAGCCGCCACCCCACACTGCGTGCCACGACTCGGAACCCAGTCACCAGGGAAGCCCAGGTGCGTCCGACGCGGGACAGGTCGGGTACGTCCGCAGCCTGGATCGCCAGGCGCATAACGCCACTCTGGCGTGGAAGTCGAGAGCGCCACGGGCCCAGCGACCGCTCATCGACGATCCGCGGCTCCACCGCCCTCCCGAGCGGGAGCCCACCCAGCTGATCATCCTCATAGTCGGAGTACCCGAAGCACATTTGGAGTGGTACCCCTTCGCTCGCAACGAAGTCGAGGGTTTCCGGGCCTTGACGAAGGAAGGCTCGAATGCGTGAGTCACTCGTCGCCAGACCCGAGGTCTTGATCAACGAGCGCATGTATGTGTACCCGGACTCCTCATCGTCTGGTACCCCGTGCTCTCGCATGAACCGGTTGTTAGGTACCCAGATGACTCCCCCGGAGACGACGCTGGCGCCGCCCACCGTGGAGTTTTTCTCGATGATCAGCGATGTGCGGCCTTCGGCATTGACCGTAAGTCCCGCACAGAGGCCCCCCGCACCACTTCCGACGATGACGACGTCGGTCTCGAAGTCCCAGTCGTGCGAACCAGTCTCAGTCATTGCGTCTCACTCCTCTGCACCAACCGCGGCGTCTTCCGAGTGCCAGCGGCACTATCCCATGCGGCGACGGATCTCGTCGAGGTTGTAGACCGAGGACTCGCGAGCCCGCTCCTCCCACGCGAAGATACACACGGTCATGACGCCGTCGAACTTGAGTCGTGTCAAAGTCCCGAAGAAGGTGTCCCAGTCCACTTCCCCTTGTCCGATGTCCAGGTGCTGGTGGATCCGAGGAGGCGTGACGCCGACCGGAACCCCGCCTCCTGCACCAATGTTGACGATATAGCGCAAGCCAGACGACCCACGGAAGTCGAAAGTGTCGGCGACGTGCACGTGCGTCAGCAGGTCTCCCGCATACTCCATGATCCCAGCGATATCCCCACCCATATAGAAAGTGTGCGGGGCGCAGTAACTGAACGAGACGAGTGGGTGATTGATCCCACGGATCATGTCCACAGCAGCGAAGCCGTCTTCGATAAAGTCGTTGGGGTGCGGTTCGATCACGAGCCGAATTCCCTCGCGTTCGAAGTCGGGCAGTAGGTCCTCCATGGAGCGCCAGAAGAGGGCCTCGCACTCCGCTGGGGTGGCTGGTCCGCCGTTGAACTCCGAGAGCATTTCCGGAACCCCGAGTTCGGCGGCAATCTGAATCGATCGGCGCCAGTAGCGGACCGCCGCTTGGCGGGCCTCTTCACCGGGTCCGGCCCACCTGAAGAGGGGCAGGAGGGTGGCCACCTCGACATCGGCGTTCGCCAGTGCCGACTTGAAGGCACGAATATCCGAGGTGTTCGCCCGCGGATGCTTATAGAAGGGGATGAAGTCTTCACGCGGGGAGAGTTCGATTGCGCTGTAGCCGAGGTCGGCAACCACACCGGGTAATTCGGTGAGGGGCGTGGTTCGGAACATGTACGGGTCGAGTGCGACCTTCATTGGGGCTCCCGGATTGCTGCAAGACCATGAAAACTGCTGACAATCTACACAGGCAAGCGGTTTCTGGCTATAGTCCGCAGGACCTGAAAACCTCAGGGAGGAGCAGCATGGGTTCGACCGACATGTGGGGAGCCCTCGCGTCGACTGCGACCCTCTTCGGCGACGGCCGTGATTTCGGACTCTCGTCTCGCGTGCGTCTTCAGGATGTTCCCCCCAACGGGCCCGCGGCTGAGAGGGTGGGAAATCTCGCCGGCGCCTACGCCGTCGTCGCCGGCGCCGAGACCTACACCGCGGACTTGCTCGACCGTCTCCCCCATCTCTGCCTCATCGCACGATCCGGTGTCGGATTCGACCAAATCGACCTCGACGCCGCCACCCGTCTCGGTATCCATGTCACGACGACGCCTGGAGTCAACGCGCAGGGCGTGGCCGAACACACGGTCACACTCCTGTTGAGCGTGACCCACCGGGTTGCCTATTGCGACGCTAGAGTCCGCAAGGGAGAGTGGCGAGACGGAGACTTCGTCCCGGAAATCCAGGGAATGACCGTTGGGATCATCGGTTTCGGCCATATCGGACGTGCCACTGCCGCCCTGCTGCACGCCTTCGGCGCACGGATCATCGCGTTCGATGTGATGCCCATCCGGGATGCGCCGGACTACGTGGTGGTGTCTACCAGCATCGCGGAGATGCTCCCCCAGTGCCAGGCGATCTCCCTTCACACGCCTCTCCTGGATTCCACACGGGGCTTGATTGGTGGCGACGAGCTTGCGCTACTTCCTCGGGGCGCGTTCGTGATCAATGCAGCCAGGGGAGGTGTTCTCGACGAGGTCGCTTTGGCGTCAGCCCTGCGAACTGGTCACGTCGCCGGCGCCGGTCTCGACGTTTTCGCGCAGGAACCGCCGAGATCGGACGACCCGCTCTTGACTATCGACACCTGCGTGCTCTCGCCGCACTCCGCCTCGTTGGGTGCTCACACCATCGAAAGAATGACGCGCATGATCGCGACCCAGTTGAATTCCGTTGCCGACGGTGCCACGCCCACCGGCTTGATCAACACGCCGGCGCAGCCACGATTCCCACTCTTGGTCGGCTGACACGCGGATGCGCTTCTCCCTCAATCACAGTATCGCGCCCCTGATTCCCATCCCCGAATTCGTCGCGCTTGCCGGCGAGGTTGGCATCGACGCGGTGGAACTCCGGGACGGCATGCCCCCCGGCTGGGTGTTCCCTGACTCCACCAATGTCCTGACCCACGACCCACGCGACATCGCCCGCATGGCCGCGGATGCAGGCGTTGAAATCCTGTCCATCAACGCCTTGCAAAGGTTCGACCAGTGGGATTCGGAGCGCGAAGCGCAGGCGCGCACGATGATTGAGTTCGCCGCCGCGGCAGGAATCGGTGCGGTGGTCCTCTGCCCAAGCGTGTCACCGATCGGGTCACCTGCCTTACCGACCGGACTCCCGGCAGCGCTCGACGGACTCCAACCGATACTCGAGAGCGCGGGTGTGCGCGGACTCATCGAACCGCTCGGTTTCCCACGTTCGTCGATCCGGACCCAGGACGTTGTGGAGGCCGAGTTCAGCCGGCGCGGGAATCCGAGCTGCTTCGGGATCGTCCACGACAGTTTCCACCACGCGATCGCACGCGACCCGCTCTACTCAACACACATCGCTCTCGTCCACCTGTCAGGAGTACCCGAACTCGGTCTTCCCCTGGAGGAACTTGGCGACGAGCATCGAGTGCTTGTCGGGCCTGACGACATCCTGGGCAGCATCGATCAGGTGCGCCGGTTGATGGGCGTGACCGAGGGGCCCTGGTCATTGGAACCGTTCGCGAGCGAGGTAGGCGAGAGCCCCACGCTTGCCCAGGATCTTCGATCGAGTCTGGCTTACATTCGCGACCGGGTCACCAACTGACCTAGACGAGCGCGAAGGCAGCCGACCGACCGAGCACCGCCGCCCGCATACCCTCCAGAGTCGCCGCATGGATAGTGCGCGGGCGCACCGCATCACCGACCACGAGTACGCGATCGGCCAGATGCGGATCCGAAAGCAAGTGCTCCGCCAATGCGTTCTCAGGCTGGCGGCCACCGACGACCACAGCGTCGATGTCGGTGAGGATTTCGAGCTCGCCATGGGATTGGAGGTGGACCCCGTCCGTGGCCACGGTCTCGACAGTAGCCTCCAGGCGGATGTTGATGCCATCTGTGTTGTGCACGAGACGCTCGATCTGCTCGCGTCCCCAACCAGGCTGATCAAGCGCGAGGGCGTTGTTGGGTTCCACGAGTATCACCCGACATCCGGCGCGCGCAAGGTGAACGGCGAGCACGCAACTGGCAACCGAGCCATCGGTGATCACCACGTTCGCCGGTCCGGTGACGTTGCCGTAGGCCTCAAACAGCCCCAGGACTCGTGTTTTCTCACTATTCCACAGGTGGCCGAGCGGTGCGCTTCGGGCACCGGTGGCCATCACGATCACGGCAGGTGACAAGCCGGCCACTACGTCACGATCGACCTCGGTATTCAGATGAACGGTCACCCCCAGGTGCTTCAACCGCACCGAGGAGTTGTCCAAGAATCGGCGGAAATCGCCATGGACATCCACGGCCAAGGCCATCTGACCACCAATGACCTTGCCGCGCTCGAAGAGATGCACTTCGCTGCCGCGTTCGGCAAACTGAATCGCGGCCTGGAGACCCGCCGGTCCACTTCCGACCACCATGACCGGCGACGGGGCCGTGTCCGCCGGCGACGCGTCAATGCGCAGATACTCCCGAGTGGTGAACGGATTCACGGAACAATCCGCAACCCGGTTGGCTTCGAGCTCATCCACGCAGTGGTGACACGCGATGCACGGAATGATGTCATTGACGCGACCTGAACGTCGCTTCGCAACGTAATCAGGATCGGCGTGGAAGGCGCGACTCATAGACACCATGTCGATACCCTGATCGAGCACCTCCTCGGCGACCCCAGGTTTCGACAATCGCTGCGCCACGCTCACCAGAGCACGGTCACCGACCACCGACTTGATCTTGAGAGCGTGCGAGAGGAAACCTGCGTCGGGTGATTCGGAACCCTGCATGATCATGTGATTGCTCTCGTAGAACCCGCCGGAGATGTCGATCAGGTCAACACTCGCGTCTGCGAGCATGCCCGCGAACTCCGCTGCCTCAGAGATACCCAAGCCATCGGCGATGTATTCATCAGCGGTCATGCGGTAACCGATTGGGAAATCCTCCCCCACTTCGGCGCGGAGCGCTTGGACGAGCATGATCGGGAAGCGCGCCCGGTTCTCCAGGGATCCGCCGAAGGCGTCGGTCCTGCGGTTGCTGAAGGGAGATACAAAGGATCCGACGAGGTACCCGTGCGCACCGTGCACGTGCGCCATGTCGAGCCCAGCCTCCTTCAACCGACGGGCCGCCGCACAGAAGGCGGCGATGGCCCAGTCGATGTCCTGTGTGGTCATCTCTCGGGGAGTGGGCATCGGGTGCAGAACCTCACATGGCACCACGGACGGAGCGATGGGCTGCATTCCCGACATGAACGAGGGAGTCTCCCGACCACCCAGGTATACCTCGAGGGCGAGACGGGCGCCGTGCTCGTGGACCGCGTCTGCCGCAGCCCGGAGTCCTTCGAGCACCGAGTCGTCATGGCATCCGACCTGGTAGAGGTGTCCCATCCCGACGGTGTCCACATACGTTGATTCGAGTTGCATCAACCCGGCACCACCCTGCGCTCGGGCGCGGAGGTAGCCCAGGTAGCGCTGGGTCAGGGTCCCATCACGGTTGGCCATTCCCTTCTCCATGGGGCCCGTGATGATCCGGTGGGGCAGCTCCATGGCTCGGATCGCGACGGGATTGAAGAGTTGTGACACGCGCC
The DNA here is from genome assembly GCA_040381195.1 of Rubricoccaceae bacterium. Lineage (GTDB taxonomy): Bacteria > Actinomycetota > Actinomycetes > S36-B12 > S36-B12 > VGCC01. The sequence goes on along the minus strand of JBEIHR010000025.1, from coordinate 15,510 downwards.
CTCCCAGAAGGAATACCCCGTAAGTCAGACGCTAGCAGCGCAGTTGCGTGGTGTGGTCCCTGTCCAACAAGGGGGCGCGAGAGCAGCCCAGTGGACAGTCGTGATGACGGGAGACCATGGAGTCTTAACCTGGTTCACCCCCAGAGAAGGCGCCTCAGATACGCGGGCACCGAGTTGTGGAAGTCCTCTAGCTCCATGGCTCGCCGCTGAGCCATCTCTCAATGTCGGCTCGACGCCCGGGCGCAATGTGTTCGTACCGGATGCCGAAAAGATCGTGCGGTTCAGAGTAGGAGGCAATGATGGTTCCGTCCGGCTCGCGCTGGCACGCCTCCATACGGATGCCAAGGCTGGAAAGGTGACCGAGGGATACATCATGACTCTCCGTGAAGCCGCCTAAGTGGTGGAATGCTCGATCGATTCCGTGATACGCGAAGAGACCGGAGACCTGTCCTTCAATCAATTCGATATGCGGGGGGCCTTCAATCGACCACGTCAGCCGAAGCTGCCCGGGAGCGCTCTGACCTCCCTCCTCCAAAACCGCGATCTCCTGATCGAGGGGAGGGAGGAAGGAGATTCCGAGAGCCCTTGAAATCCGCGCCATTCCCTCGAGCAGGTCCGGAACCACGAACCCGACATGCGAGACATTTGAGTGGGTCATTTCCTTAGCCCTTCGATGATTGCCGGACGTTCATTGACTTGACGAGATCGACGTAACCTCAGCTCGCTCCCTTACATCCTCAACGCCACTAGCGACGCGCAACTCTGATAACGACGCGGTTTCAGAGGGACACATTCGCGTTCCTGGCTTCGCCTCTGATGAACTCGGCTGCTGCGTCATAATCGGCCTCCGTGTCGAGGTGCTCCATCAGCAGGGTCACCGACTGGGGAAGGCCCGCAAGTGCACTCAGGTATGTCGGGTAGTCGATCTGTCCATGTCCCGGGGAAACCTCTTCAAGTCGCACCGTGTCACAGTTGTCTTCCATGACTATGTCCTTGGCATGCGCCGCAACAATGTGAGGGCCCAGTCGGGCAACAGTCTCGCGGATCAGATCGCCATTGAACCAGTACTTGCGTGGAGAACTCACCCAATTGACGATGTCGACGTGAACCGCGAAAGCGGGGCGGTCGACAGCCTCAACGAGCTGTTCCATGGTCTCGGGCCCATCGGTGACGTGCATAGCGAGGACCTCGAAGGCGAATTTGGTCCTTTGGGGTTTGGCTTCATCGATGAGGTGGCGAGCGGTTTCCACCGCGGCGTCGAACGCTTCGCGACCGAAGTTACGAGGATCATGATGATTGAGGCTTTCCGCCGCGAATGAGCCAGCCGTGTTGAGGGCACAGACGGCACCCAGTTCATCGGCGAGTGCAATTGCACGGGCAGTCGCCTCCAGATTCGCGCTTCTCACCAAGGGATCCGGATCGAGCAGGTTGTTCCAGCACTGGACCTCGGCAATGGTGACGCCGGCACGGTCAAACGCAACGCGCGCTTCCTTCACTTGAGCGTGATCATCGAGGTCCACGTGGGGCGCGTAGCCGGCTTTGAACCCCTTCTCGACGTGCTTCATGGCTAACGCTTCGAAATCGAGACTGGCCGATCCGTGACTCTCGGTACGACCCGCCGACGAATCTCCCGAGAGGAAGACCGGGCCACCGAAGAGCAATGTCACTTTGGCCTCCAGCGGCGATGTACGGAGCGAGAAGACTCAACTGGCTGAGCACTCGAGATGCCTCCAGTGCGGGAACCTTGCCATGGGAGAAGTCGTCGGTCAAGGTTCGCGACACTCTGGCTCTTCCTTGATCGCATCCCAGCACGTGGGTGCCCTTCAGTGCTCAACCAGAGGCTGGCAGCGGGATTGCGTTCGGAGGCACCTCACTAACATTCGAGACATGCGCGGATCGCAGTCGACCGTTCAGCGGGCGAAAGCTGAAATCGTCGCAGGCACCGACCCCGGATGGTTCGGCCACCCGGAACTCGTGGACTCTTGGCGCCGTTGCGTCTCCCAACTCGGTCACCCGGGTGAACTGCGTTCCATTCCCACCGTGCCGGAGTCCTGGCTCGACGACGCGCCATTGGAGTTGCTGCGCGAACCCCTCGATGTCCTCACCGGCTCCCTCGAGGGCTCGGGTGCTGCCCTCCTACTGACCGACTCCCGAGGACTGGTACTCGAGCGCTGGTTCGAGGACCCTGCGGCGGGAGCCCACCTTGACTCCGTCGGATCCCGGCGCGGAGCCGACCTTCGCGAGACCACTGTAGGGACCAATGCGGTCAGTCTTGCCGTGACGACGGAGCGATCGGTGCAGGTGTCCGGGTCGGAACACTTCAGCGAATTCTTCGATCACTCGGCGTGCGTTGCAGAGCCGATCCCCGATCCCCTGTCCGGGGAGACCCTCGCCGTCATCACATTGACCGCCCCCGTGAATCCCCGGATCACCTTCATGCGCAGTTGGCTCGCCACGATGCGCGTGCACGTATCCGGCCACCTGGCCCACAGGCTCTCAAGACCGAGCAGCCTGCGCGTAGAGGACACCGAGGAGTGGGCCCTTCGCGAGGCTCTGTCCAAAACCCAGGGGGATATCGCGCGGACCTGCGAGCTGCTCGGTCTCTCGAGAGCCACCGTGTACCGGCGCATCCGCCGCTACCGCATCTCCGCAACAGGTCACGCACCCCACTGAGGCGTCTCCATCTGAGACACAGAAGTGGGTCCGCCGGGTCGCTGTTGGGCGTACCGTCTCAGGCGTGTCCGAGCACTTCGACTGCGTGATCATCGGAGCCGGTTTCTCCGGGCTGGCCATGTTGGCGCACCTGCGAGAGGCTGGCCTGCAGTGCGTTGTGGTTGATCGCCAGGATGGTGTCGGGGGCACCTGGCGAGCCAATCGGTATCCCGGGGTCCGCACAGACAGCGACTACCCGATCTACTCGTTCTCCTTCTCCCCCGAGGTTCGCGATGAGTGGCGCTGGACCCAGCGCTATGCACCCGGGGCGGAGGTCTTGGCGTACCTGGAGTTCGTCGCTGATCGACTTGATCTCCGGCGCGATATGCGTTTCGGTATGAATCTGGAGCGTGCCGAGTTCCGCGATGGAGCGTGGTACCTCACCTTCGCCGACGGAAGCGTCATGAGCTGCAGGTACCTCATCTCGTGCATGGGCATCCTCGATCAACCGATATGGCCCGACGTCCCGGGCCTGGGCACGTTCGAAGGCACATTGATTCATTCGATGCAGTGGCCCAGTGAGGGAGTGGACCTCACCGGGAAGCGCGTGGGTCTCATCGGTCTCGGCTCCTCCGGACTGCAAATCCTCCCCGCGATCGCACCCGAATGCGCCGAGGTCTACGTCTTCCAACGTCAGCCCAACTACGTCGTTGACAGCACCTTCTTCCCCGTCTCCGACGAGGAAATGGAGGCGACCCGCCGCAACTACGACCGAATCTGGGAACGCGCGAAGGCCCACCCGTTCGGCGTGGACATGGTGGTTCCTGACCACGGAGCGATGGATGTCGACGATGACGAGCGCAGGCGCATCTTCGAGTCCAAGTGGCAGGAGGGCGGCCACCACTTCGCCAACGAAACGTTCCACGACCTCGCGACGGATCCTGCGGCCAGCGAGGCCGCCTCGGACTTCATCCGAAGCAAGATCCGCGAGATCGTCTCGGACCCCGTGACGGCGGAGCTCCTCTGCCCCACCGACTACTCCTTCAATGGCAAGCGCGTTCCCACCGGACACCGGTACTACGAGACCTATAACCGCCCGAACGTGCATCTCGTCGACGTCAAGTCCGTGCCGATCACCCGCGTGACGCCCGATTCCGTCATCGTGGGGGACAGCGCCTATCCCCTCGACGTGCTGATCTGCGCCACGGGTTTCGATGCCATGACCGGCCCTCTCACCCGCATCGACATCGTCGGGCGCGACGGGGTCACACTGCGGGAGAAGTGGACCGACGGCATCCGCACGAACCTCGGGATCTCCGTCCATGGATTCCCGAATTTCTTCATGTCGATCGGCCCCCAGACCCCGTACAGCAACCTGCCGGTGCCCATCCAACTGGGCGCCCAATGGGTGGCTCGAGCCGTCCAGTTCGCCGACCAGCACGGGATCCAGCTTGAGGCCACGCGCGAGGCCGAGGAGTGGTGGGCGGCCGAGGTCGATGCAGCCGGGCGCGAAACCGTCATGTACGAGGAGGGCCTCAAGGCCAAGGCATGGTTCTTCGGGGCCAATGTGCCGGGTAAACCCCGTGAGCTCCTTGTCTATATGGGTGGCGGCCAGAAATACCAGGAGTTCTGCCGCGCAGTTGAGGCTGACGGCTACCGCACCTTCCGAGCCTGATTCGTCGAATTCCTTGACGCGGGAGCCCCCTGGCTTTACCGTGAGATCGATCCCACATGGGATCGATCTCACGAGGAGGACGAATGCCCACGGTTCTGACCGACGCCCAGGTGGCCGACTACGAGCGCGACGGGTTCCTGGTGATCCCCGATGCCATCTCCCCCGAGGACATCGCCGAGCTCCAGGCGGTGACCAGCGAGTTCGTCGAGCGTTCGCGAACCGTGACCGAGCACACCGAGGTGTTCGACCTCGAGCCGGCGCACACTCCGGAGAAGCCGCTGCTGCGCCGGGTCAAGACACCGGAGAAGTGGCACCCCACGTATGCGCGCATGGTGCGCCACCCGAAGATCCTCGGCGCCCTCGAGGATCTCTGGGGGACCGGGATCCGGTACCAGACGTCGAAACTCAACATGAAGGTCGCCGGATACGGCTCCTCGCTGGAGTGGCATCAGGATTGGGCCTTCTACCCGCACACGAATGAGGATCTCGCGGTCGTCGGCATCATGATCGATGACATCGACGAGGACAACGGCGCGATGATGATCGTGCCCGGCTCACACCGCGGTCCGATCGAGGACCATTCCTACGATGGCATCTTCACGGGTGGAATCGATCCGACCAAAGCTCAGGCTGATTTCTCCGAGGCGATTTCCGTCTGCGGAAAGGCCGGATCGATCAGCATCCATCACGTGCGCGCCATCCATGGCGGGCCAGCGAACCGCTCAGGTCGCGACCGCCGCTACTTCCTGCTGCAGTACACCGCGGCCGATGCCTGGCCCTTGATGGACAAGATGGACTGGAACACCTGGCGCGCGAACCTGCTCACGGGCGAGGAGACCTGGACCCCGCGAATGGAGGCTCTCCCCGTCCGGCTCCCGCTACCCGAGCCGACCCACGGGGGTTCGATCTATGAGAACCAGCGCGATTTGAAGTCTCGCTACTTCGAAGATGCCGTCTCCTAGTTCGACGCTGGCACCCCGGGTCACGACACTGATCGACGTGGCTCGGGATGCCGGGGTCTCGCGTGCGACTGCTTCTCGCGTCCTCACCGGCTCGCCTCGGGTGTCCCCGAGCGCGCGTGATCGGGTGCTCGCCTCGGCAGAGCGGCTGCAGTACCAGGTCAACGCTGCCGCACGCAGCCTGCGTACCGCCCGTACTGGTCTCGTCGGCCTCCTGATTCCCGGCTTCCGCAACGATCTCTACGGTCCACTCGCGGATCGACTGGATGAACGGCTCCGCCAGCGAGGTCTCAGCGTCGTGATCGGCAGCTCGGGCTGGTCCGCCGACGGAGATCTCCGGGTGCTCGAGTCCTTCGCCGCCCAACGACTCGACGCGGTGATCATCGCCCCACGCTCGGATCGTTCGAAGGCTCTCGCTGCCTACCTCGGCGGCCTCGGGTGCCCCGCGGTCTTCTTGGACCGTGATTTCGTGGGATTGCAGCGCGATTCGGTTCTGACCGGGCTCCGGGAAGGCATCACCGAGGCAATGGGCGCCTTGTCCCAACTTGGCCACCGTCGTATCGCCGTCAGCGCCTACGGCGCAGATCTGCGACCAGGGCGTGAGGTTCGCGCCGGCTTCGCCGATGCCGTCACTCGCTTCGGTCTCGAGCATGACCCGTCCCTCCTCGTCGAGATGTCCGACCTCAACGCTGAAGCCGGCGATGCCGTTGCCGAGAAGGTGATCGCTGCGGATGCGACCGCGGCCGTGATCGGTGGGCCAACGTCCCTGCTCGCACGGTCACTGCGACGGCTCCGGGAGCGCCTCGGACCCGATCCGTTCCCGCGCAGGCTGTCCGTCGTCGCCGTAGGTGACGAGGTTCTTGCCGACGTGCATGAGCCTGCGCTCGCGCTTGTTACGCGACCGGTGGAACGCATTGCGGATGCGGTCGCAGACCAACTTCTGCGTCGACTCGAGGAGCCGTCGAGCGCTGTCGAGTCGATCACGATTCCCCTGGCGTTTCGACCGGGCCCATCGATCGGGCCACCGAGCCGTTAACCAGGGGGCATCGGTGGATCGCCGGCACCGGGGACACTCTGGTCGAAGTGGACGATGGACCCCGTCATCAGACCGGATTGCGGTCCAGAGAGGAAGGCGATCGCACGGGCCAACTCGTCGACCTTGATGAGGCGCCCGAAGGGCTGCAGCGCTTCGGCACGCGCAAGCCAGCCGTCGTCCTCACCGTGATAGTCGAGTCTGGTGGCGTGCTCACCCGGGGTATCAATCCACCCAGGCCCGATGCCATTGACGCGTATGCGATCGCGCAGAACCGCGTATGCGGCGTTCCGAGTCACAGCGTTGAGGGCAGCCTTGGACGCTGAGTAAGCGGCGAGGAAGTCGGGACCGCCCGTTGCAACGACGGAGGATACGTTGACGATGCTTCCGCCTGTCCCGTTTCGGCGCATCACCGCGATCGCCTCGCGCATCAACACCATGGGGCCACGCACATTGATGGCGAAGACCTCGTCGATGTCCATCGCCGTGGAATCCACGATGGAGCCACGCTTTGTCGTGCCACCCGCATTCACCAGAACATCGACGCGTCCGAACTGCCGATCTGCCGCAGCGATCACAGACTCGCACTCAGACTCTGATTCCAGACGCGCCGGCACGAACACGGCGGGAGCGCCAGCTGCCTCCAGGGAACTGCGGACGGATGCGCCTCGCTCGGGATTGCGTCCACAGATGACGATCCCCGCCGCCCCATTGATCGCGAAGTGGCGCGCGGTAGCCTCGCCAACGCCCTGGGTTCCTCCGGTGACGACGCACACCTTGCCGTCGAAGTCATGATTGGACATCCATTCCCCTTCGCTCAGGTGCGGGGAGCCAGTGCTGCGGCTCCAGCGTAGGGAAGGTCATGTGCCTGCTCGAGGTAGAGCAGGCGATTCCATTTGGCTGTTCGCTCGGATCGCATGGTCGAGCCGACCTTGATCTGGCCCGCTCCCGTTCCCGTGGCCAAGTCCGCGAGCCAGGTCTCCTCGGTCTCCCCGGATCTCGCCGACACTACCGGGGCCCAGCCGACCGAGATCGCCCGCTGCACCACGCGCAGGGCCTGTTCGAGGGTCCCGGCCTGGTTCGGCTTGACCAGGACGGAGTTCGCCTCGGCTCGCTCGATGCCCATGTCCAACCGGGACACCGTGGTCACGTAGCGATCGTCGCCCAGGATCTGGGTCGAGTCCACGAGCGTCGCGATCCGCGACCACCCCTCGTCATCGTCCTCCCCCGCACCGTCCTCGATCGAAACGATCGGGTAATCCCGACGCCACCCGATCACGCGGTCGACGAATTCGGCGGACGTCAGGGTTTCCCCGCCCATGCGGTAGCCGCCTGGCACCTGGCACTCGGTCGCGGCGACGTCGAGGGCGACGGACACCTGGTCTCCCGAGAGGAGACCTGCACGTGTGATCCCGTCGACGACGGCCTCGATCGCACGTTCGTTCGCATCGAAGGGTGCGGCCAACCCGCCTTCATCGGCGACGAGGGCGGTGGTGAATCCCATGTCGTCGAGGACTGCACGTGTTCCGGCGCGCACCTTCCAGCACCACTCGATCGCTTGCGTGAATGACTCAGCCCCGACCGGAACGACGAGCACGTCCTGGATGTCGATCATGCTGCCCGCGTGCGCGCCACCCGAAATGATGTTGACCATCGGGAGTGGGATGGCCGGTGTGGCCGATGTCCGGATCGCGAGCCAGCGCCACGGTTCCTCGTTGGCCGCGTTCGCCGCGGCAAGCCACGCGGCGATGCTCACCGCGGTACCCACATTGCCCCCGAGAACCGCAAGTTGCGGATCCGAGTCCACACCGCGCAGGGCCCGGTCCACGTCAGCAGGATCGTCGGCGTCGCGGCCGATCAACGCTTCGCGCACTCGGGCGCGCACAGCCTCGATGTGCGCACGAACAGACTTGCCGCCGTACTCGTTCGCATTCCCATCTCGGATGAAGATCGCCTCGTGCGAGCCTGCGCTGGCACCCGCGGGGGCCAACGCGTCCCCGACCCCGCGCCCCGCCACGACCCGGGCCGCGACGGTGGGATTGCCTCGAGAGTCCAACGCCTGCCACAACTGAACGTCGGTAATCGTGAGAGTCACAGCATCCGATCGCTAGGCCATACCGATGTCTGACAGATAACGACGCGTGCTCACCGCTATCGGGTAGGGACGATCGAAGGCTGTCGGGTAGAGATCCTGCTCCACGATGCCGATTCCCTCGAACCCGATGTCCTCGAGCACCTGCCGGAAAGCCACGAAGTCGATCACCCCAGCCTTGGGTTCGGTGAAGGCACCCATTTTGACCGCCTCTGCGAAAGGAATTCCCTCGGCCGCCACCTCCGCGCGGATCCCCTGATCGACGCTCTTGATGTGCAGGTACGGAATCCGATCGTGATGGTTCCGCATGAAGGTGACCGGGTCCCCGCCACAATAGGCGTGGTGCCCCGTGTCCAGGCACATGCTGACGAGTTCCGGATCCGTCATCTCCAGGTAGCGCTCGATCTGGTCCTCACGCTCAATGTTGGTCTGGGCGTGCGGATGGAACGCGGCCTTGAGCCCGTACCTGTCCGCCACGTACGCACCGATCCGGTTCGAGTTCTCGGCCAGCGTGGCCCATTCGGCTTCCGATAACTCGGAATTCGCGATCTGCTCGCCGGTGAAGAGGTCGGTATACATGCTCTCGATCAAGACGCAGAACTCTGCACCGAGTGCTTGGAGCAGCGGCGCCGCGCTATCGATCTCGGCCTTGCGTTCCTCGTAGGCACCTGGCGAGTGCAGATTGCCGAAGATGAAGCCGCCGCTGAGCCGGAAGGTGTAGGCGTCGAGAAGTGAGCGAAGGGCGTCGGGGTCGGTGGGAAGGTATCCGTAGGGACCCAGCTCGATGGTCCGGTAGCCCGCGCGACTTGCTTCATCCAGGAATTGCTCGAAGGGGGGCTGCTGCGGATCCTCCGGGAACCAGACCCCCCAGGAGTCCGGCCCGATACCCAACTCGAACTTCACGCGGAGCCTCCGAAAAATTGCCAACAGTCAGCACGAGCCTAACAGCGTCACTACACTCCCGACGGTGATTCGCCGAACCCCCGCGGAATTCAAGCGCGCCGCACAGAGCGGTGAGTTCCTGCTCGGGACGTGGCTCACATCCTCCGATCCGATGGTCACGGAAGCGGTGGCATCAGCAGGATTCGACTTCGCAATCCTCGATGGCGAGCACGGACCGGTGACCGCTTCGTCGGCGCTCATGACACAGATCGTCTCCGACCGTGCCGGCCTGCCGCTCATCGTGCGGATTCCGTCCATCGACCCGGTCCCGATCATGGCTGCGCTGGACTTCGGTGCAGCGGGGATCCTCGTGCCCCGGGTCACCTCCGCGGATGATGCAGAGCGGGCGGCGGGCCTTGCGCACTACCCACCTGCGGGCTCGCGGGGATTCGGTCCTCGTCGCGTCTCGAACTACCTACGAGACGTCGACTCCTACGTGGTGGGGGCTGCGAACTCGACCACGGTGATCATCCAGATCGAAACCCAGGGTGCTCTCGACGACCTCGACGCGATCCTGGGCCTGCCTCGCGTCGATGGAATCCTCGTGGGGCGCAACGACCTCGCGATGGAGTTGGGCCTCCCCCGTGACCCAAGCAACCCCGATCTCGCCGCACTCACCACAGATGTGCTCGCGCGTGCCCGGACGGCAGGCAAGGCAGCGGGAATCGCAAGTTCGGCGATCCCTGCCGCCGCGCGCGCTGCGCGCGAGCTCGGGGCAACCATGGTCGCTGCAGGTATCGATGTGGAATTCCTCGCCCGTGCGGTCGACGACTTCGTGACCGATGCACGCGCAACCAACGCCTAGGTAAGGAGAGACACGTGAAGTTGTGGAACATCGGTGGCAAGGTTCCTGATCTCGACGCCGAGGAAGCCTTCCTCCGCGCGATGGGTGCCGACGTGTCCGGTCGTCAGCCGGTTTTCGTCAACGGGCAGGAGGGGGAACTCCTCTTCACCCAGGTCGGTGACACCCGCGTGCTGGTTTTCGAGGAAGTCAACTATGAGCGCGAGCTCGATCATCCACTCAAAAATGGGTGGACGCACATCGTCTTCGAGGTCGACGACTTCGATGCCGCCTTCGATCGCCTCAAGGATGCCGGTGGGAAGGTAATCCAAGGCCCTGCAGTGGTCGATGCGACGTTCTCACGGCGCAAGATCGCCTTCTTCGAATCCCCCGGTGGCTGCATTTACGAAGTGTTCAGCGAACTCCCCCGGGATTAGGCAACCGATGACAATGCCCGCGGGGTCCTTCGCCTACTCGTACAACATGGTCACCTACGGGAACGAGGATCCACGCACGGGGCTCGAGCGGATCGCGCGAGCCGGCTACGAGCGCGTGGAACTCTCCGGTGATCCACCGGGCATCGCACTGGAAGCGCTGAACCAAGCGATCATCGACAACGGGCTGGAAGTCAGTTCGATCTCCTCCCTCCTGGGTCCGGGACGCGATCTGAGCCACGCGGACCCAGAGGTTCGCCGTACCGGCTACGACTATCTGCTCGGATTGATCGAGATGGCGTCGGTCGTGGGATCCCCGATCATCAACGTGCACCCCAGCTCCGTCAACCGAACGGAGGTACTCACCAGCGTCGAGCAGGAATGGGAGTGGTCGGTTGAAGGGATGCGCGCGCTGGCCACGCAGGCCGATGGCACGTGCCGCTTGGCTGTGGAGCCGTGGAACCGATACGAGACGCACCTGATCAACACGCTCGGACAGGCGGTGGAGCTAGCGGTCGCCATCGACCATCCGGCGGTGTGCGTAATGGGTGACACCTTCCACATGGGGATCGAGGAGAGCGATCCCTTCGGCGCCCTACACCGAGCCGCCCCCCACCTGGGGCATATGCATCTCGCGGACAACACACGTGCGGCTCCGGGCACCGGCACCGTCGATTTCGCGCCCTACATCCGCACACTCATCGACATCGACTACCCGGCAACCGTGACATTCGAGTTGTTCCCGGCAAAGGCGCGCCCGCTCGAGTCCGTGATCAGCGGCGACGCGCCGGAGTTCTTCGACGACTACACCCGGGCATCCCTGGCGCACTTGCGGGCAGTGGAGAGTTCCGTGCGTTCACAACTGGCAGCGAGTTAGGAGGCCTGGTGACCCACCCTGAAACGTTCTGGTCATGGCGGTGGGAGGACCTGCGCCGGCATCTCGCCGACCTCGAGATCGATGGGTATGAAGGCGCCCACGACCGTGGGGATCGCAACGCAGTGTTCGGCAAGGCCTTCGACCTCATGACTCCCGTGGCGCTCGATGTCCTCGAGGACTTCAACACCCACGTGCTCCTCGGAACGGGCGACATTTCGATTCACCCACTAGCCCCTCGGGAGGGCCTTGGGCTCTACGGCACGTGGGAGTGCTCATGGCCGGAGCAGCGAGAGGCACGGAGTCGCTTCGATGGCACACCGATACCTCCACTGCAGTTGCAAGCCTTCTTCCCAGGTGAGTTCACCCATGGCCATCTCATGATCGGGCGCCCGTTCTATGAGGACCAACCCGTTTCCTGCTGGTTCATGCAAGTGGTCGATGAGAGGGATGCGGCGAGGCAACGTCACGCTCTCGAGTCGATCTGTGAGACACAAGTCCACGAGATGATCTTCACTGCGAATTGGCGAATCATCCCTGCGCGCTGAGAATTCGGGAGAGAGAGTGACAGCGATCACGTTCGATGAGGCTTTCTTCTCAGATGGACACATTCGGGAGCCTATGGAGCCGCTCCGAGAGTTACGGGCTCGCGGATCGGTCCACTACAGCGATCACCTTCAAGCGTGGGTCACGCTTGGATGGGAGGACTCACGGACTGTGTTGAAAAGCCGGGCGATCGGCCAAGGAGATCGTCTCAAGGGTTATGTGCTGAACCTGCCACCTGATGACATCGCGCGGCTGCACCCGATCTCCGACTACATGGACCGAGCGATCTCTTTCCTGGATCCGCCGGAACACACCGCCGAGCGAGCGGCAGCCGCACAGGTATTGGACGCGGGTTTGGGTCGTCGCATCGAACCGGACCTCAGGGCAGCCCTGGCACTCCGCCTGGACGAACTCAGCGAGCGGGACTCCTTCGACGGGATCGAGGACTTCGCCCTCCCCATCACCGTCACCATGATCAGTTCCATCCTTGGGGTCCACTACGAGGATCGAGAGCACTTCGTCGGTTGGGTCGAGCGGATCTTCTCCTACATCGGAAGCCCGATGGACGATCCCGCATGGGCGGAGGACTGCAAGGACGCCTACCGCAGCCTCGGGGAATACGTGGGCCAATTGTTTGAGGAGGCTCGGGCGAAGGGAGATCCCGAGCCGCGGTCCCTGATCGGACTGTTCGTGGCCCCGGGCGGAGCGCACAACTTGTCCGAGCGCGACCTGATGGGCATGACCGTCGGCATGGTCCAGGGGGGCTTCGAGACGACCACCACCCTCATCTCCAACACGATCGCGATGCTCTTGCAGGACCCCGAGCAACTCGCACGCATTCAAGCCGCGCCCGAACTCATGCCGAAAGCGATCGAGGAGGTGCTCCGGCTTGCTCCGTCGCTCAAGATCGGCGCTCGGCAAGCGCTCGAGGATGTCGAACTCAGTGACGGCACGGTCCGCGCGGGCGAGACCGTCGTGCCCGTGCTCATCTCAGCCAACCGCGACCCCGCAGTGTTCACGGATCCGGATACCTTCGATGTCTCGCGTCACCCGAATCCACACCTGGCCCTGGGATTCGGGACCCACTTCTGCCTCGGCGGTCCACTCGCGCGCATGCAGGCCCGCATGGCGATCGAGGAGCTCTTCGCCCGCTTCCCGAACATGCGCCTGGCGACGGATGAGTTGGTATGGCGTCCGAGCGCCCTCCTTCGCAGGCGAGAATCCGTGCCCGTGCTCACGCACGGTTAGGCCTGGGAGTCGTCTGCCCCCTGCACGAATCCCAGCGGATCCGCAAGATCCTCGGTTGCGGGCAAGAGATCCGGGTGGCCCCATAGGGCATCGCGGGCATCGACACCCTTCATCGATCTCATGGCGGCGAAGACGGTGGCCGCCTCGCGCATGGCGCGCGGTCGCAACTGCATTCCGATGAGTGTGGCGAAGGTCTTCTCGGAGGGGCCTCCGACTGCGCGCCTGCGTTGGATCGCTTCGCGGAGGCTCGGTGCCGACGGCAGGCGGTCCGCGACCGCCTGGGTGACGACGTCGTCGACCCATCCCTCGACGAGCGCGAGCAGGGTCTCCAGCCGGGCAACCGCCGCCCGCTGTTCCTCGGTGGGTTCGGGTTCGACTATGCCGCGGGACATGATCTCCTGTAGTGCCTGCGGATTCGAGATGTCGATGTCGTCGAGGGCCGCAGTGAGGCTGGCGTTGTTGACCTGCATATAGCGGGCGTACTCCTCGACAGATCCGATGACCCGGGCGCGCAGCCACGGCACGTGATCGAAGAGACGTTGATGCGCACTCTCGCGAAGGGCGATGAAGACGAGAACGTCGCTCTGCGGGAGACCCAAACCCTCACCGAACGCGGTGATGTTGCCCGGGAGGAGTGCCCGCACGGGTTCCAGGGTCAACGGGATTCCGATGTCCGAGGAGGAGAGCACCTCCAATGCCAAGCCCGCGAGTGACTGGCCGAGTTGCATGCTGAACGCGGCAGAGCCGAGCTGCTGCATCATCCCCATCATCGGCGCGATCATCTGCGCCATCTCCGGGGGGATGCCGTCGGGGAGCATCTGGCGGATGTTCTCGGGAAGGGATTGCAGGATCGCATCGGGATCGGCGTTGAGGGCGGGAAGTGCCGATGCGACAGCGCCCTGCATCCGCTCGCCAATCGGCGCGACGATGCGTTCCCAGACGGGCAGGGTCTGCGTCAGCCACTCCGACCTGCTCCATGACTGGACGGGGGCATCCGACGCCGGGAAGGCCGTGACGGCATCGAGCCAGACGTCGGCGAGGCGGAACGCATCCTGCACCGCACGCACTTGCGCATCCGGAACCACGGGATCCCCACCGGCTGAAATCGCCTGGCGGGCCACATCGCGCACGACGTTCCAGCGGACCGGGCCGTCCCCCTCACCCTGCTGCAGCATCCGACCGAGTTGCTGCAGGGCCGCCCCGAGGGAGTTCATGTCGAAGGGGGCGCCAAAGCCGAAGGGGGTGCTCATAGGACAACGGTAAGTGCCCGGGCACCACAACGCCGCGGCACCCGGGTGGGTACCGCGACGTCGGTGGTCAGTGGATCAGGCCTTGCCCAGGATGCGGGTCACCTTGGTGCCGCACACCGGGCAGATGCCCTTGGCGAAACGACGACCGTTGGTCTCCTCGACGTTCCCGGTGAACTGACGCTTCTCCTTGCACTTCACGCAGTACGCCTCGCCGGTGTAGCTCTCGGCCATGGGGCCCTCCTGTCGAACTCTGCCGCCAGCCGCGGCTGGTGGCGCTCGCCACCGGTGCCCCCACGGTAGGCCCCAGGGGGGCTTCGACCCGCCCGACGCGCAACGCCTGTGGGGAAGTTTGCCCAAGCAATCATGCTAAATCGGACATTTCGAATGGATTGGGCGGTAGGAATGGGCCATGGGCTCCCTCCGCGCCTCCCGTGAGCGCATCACCCGTGACCTCGCCTGGCTGGTCTCCTACGCCTCCATCGGGGGATCCGGGGACGAAGTGAACGTGCAGGACGCCCTCGTCGATGCCTGGCGCGCGGAGGGGTGGAGCGTTGCGGACTGGGAGATCGACGTCCTGGCCCTCGCGGCACAACCGGACTTCCCCGGCATGGAGGTGGCGCGCACGCGGGGTCGTGGCGCGCTCCTCACCTGGGCCGGTTCCGGGGGCGGTCGACGCCTGCTCTTCAATGCCCACACCGATGTCGTGCCCCCGGGCGACCTCGCCGCGTGGACAGGCGACCCATTCACCGCGCGAGTTCAGCAGGTGCAGGGCGCCGAACGGATGCTCGGGCGAGGCACCTGCGACATGAAGGCCGGGCTCGTCGCCGCATGGGAGGCGATGCGGTGCGTGCGCGAGCTGGGAGTCGAGCTCGCCGGCGATGTGCTTCTCGCACCGGTCAGTGGGGAGGAGGACGGCGGCCTGGGCACCTACGCACTGCTGCAGCACGGCGTCCAGACCGGCCGGATCCCGCCGCAGGCACTCCCGCAGCTGGTCGCAATCGGCGGCCAGCGCATGGAAAGGCGC
>JBEIHR010000024.1:0-21368 GCA_040381195.1 Rubricoccaceae bacterium | reverse complement strand
GGCGCTCGGGTCCGAGGTCAACATATGTCTTGAGGAGCGAACGCAAGGTCCGCAGGAAGACCTCCGGGACGTACGGGAGCCCGGTCCGTTGTTCGAGTTCGGCTACCGCCTCCGACATGCGCTCGGGAGTCATCCGACTGGGGTCGGCGAAGTTCGCGGTGATCGACATGCGGGCGCGCTCCGCGGCGGGCGCTTGCAGGAACTTGGGCATGAGGCGCTCCCCCACCCCGGGGAGGGCAATCAGCGGCAGGTGCAGATTGCCCTTGGTCGCGTAGAGGCTCGGGAGTGCCGGCGAGATGAGCGTCAGGGATCGGACGAGGTTCGGGTAGCGCGCCGCGATGTTGATCGCCACCGCACCACCGAAGGAGTTACCGAATAGGTGCACCGGGGAAAGGCCGAGATGCTCGACAAGAGCGGCCAACGCGCGCGCGTGCCCCTTGGGTGACATGTCACCGTCACGCGGCGGCGGGGACATTCCAAATCCCCCGAGATCCACCGCGTACCCATCGACCTCGTTGCGCATGCGGAACATCAGGTCGGTCCAGTTCAACGCCGATCCACCGAGCCCGTGGATGAACATTGCCGGGGGAAGTTCCGGCGCCTCCGCATGGCGCACATGCATTGTGCGATCGGGAAGTACAACCTCGGTGCCGGGGAACGGTCCGGGTGCGCTCATGCGGTCAGGGTACGTGCTGACCCACCCGTGAGGGGACATGCATCCCACTAGGGTGACCGGATGACCGAGGCGGCGCCGCGGGGGGCACGACTTCCGCGCGAGCAGCGACGCGAACAGATCCTGGCGGCCGCCCGGGATGTCTTCGGGGGCAGCGGATACCACCCGACCTCCATGGAGGAAATCGCCGACGGTGCAGGTGTCACCAAGCCGGTTCTCTACCAGCATTTCGATAGCAAACTCGATCTCTATCTGGCGGTGCTGGACACCACCATCGACGAACTTCTTACCGCAACGGACATCGCCTTGCGATCCACATCGGACAACAAGTTGCGTGTGCAACAGACGATGCGTGCCTACTTCGCATTCGTCGACTCGACAGACGGGATCTACCGACTCCTCTTCGAGAGCGACATCATCGGGAACGACGACGTCCGTACTCGCGTCGACCGGGCCCATGCCGAAGTCGCCCGGCGCATCGCGGCGGTCATTGCGGAGGACACTGACCTCGGTGAGTCGGAAACCCTGTTGCTGGGATCTGCCCTGCAGGGATTGGCCCAGGTGGCCGCAACCCGCTGGATCCGCGGCCATGCCGGTCCGATGGATCGCGATGAAGCAGCGGACCTCGTCGCCGCCCTCGCCTGGCGTGGCATACGGGGCTTCCCGTTAAGCCACCCTCGTGAGGATTCCCCCGACGCTTCCTGAGACCATGGTGTTCCCCAAGTGTGAGGATCTGTAGTGGAAATCAAGATCGGTGTCCATGACCACCCGCGTGAGTTGACCATCGACAGCGAGGAGTCGATCGAGGCCATCGAGAGTCAGGTGCGTGCCGCTATAACCAAGGGTGATGTCCTACGTCTCGCAGATTCCAAGGAGCGCACCGTGCTGGTCCCCGCGGAAAAGATCGCGTTCGTGGAAATCACCCCGACCACGCGTGGTCGCGTCGGATTCGGGTCTCCGGCCTAAGCGGCAAGCCCCATCTCCGCCATCCGGCGCGAGTGATTCTCAGTTAAGCGCGCCAACATACGACCGATCTCGGCCAAGTCTGCGCCTGGCCGATCCACGCCTCCGACAAGCAGGCTCGACAGCGCATCGCGCTCCGCGGCGACGCGTTGCGCCTGGGATAGTGCTTCACCGACGAGCCTGCGACCCCACAGAGCGAGCCGGCCGGCCACCCGTGGATCCTCATCGATCGCCGAGCGCACCGCATCGACGATGAAGACGGACTGACCCAGGTCCTCGCACACCCGGAGCACCAACTCCCGCGTCTCGGGATCGAGGCGGACGGCGATCTCCCGGTAGAAGTCCAATCCGATCCCATCGCCGACATACGCCTTGACCAGGCTCTCGAGCCAGTCACTTGGCTTGGTGTGTGCATGGAAGTCATCGATCGGCGTGCGGAACGGCTCCATCGCGACGAGAGGGTCGACTCCGAGATCCCTCAACCGTCGGCTCAACTCCTCGTAGTGACGGAATTCCGCAGCAGCCATGCCCGAGAGCGCGACCGTGTCGGCCAATGTGGGCGACATCGCGGCATCGGCCGCGATCCGTTCGAAGGCGCTGAGTTCACCGTACGCGAGCACGCCGAGCAGATCGACGACGGCGGCCCGATACTCCGGATCGTCCTGCAGGAGATCCACCGAGACGGACATGGGTCGCAAGGCTAGTGGGGGCCACCGGGTACAGTGAAGACAGCACAATCGTGCATGACGCCGCGCGACACTCACCGCGCGAGAGACTTGGAGAAGTTCTGAGCACAGTTGACCCCACCTCGGCCCCCACGTTCGCCGAACTCGGCGCCGAGAAGACCATCGTCGAAGCCTTGGCTGCCGATGGCATCGAATACGCCTTCCCGATCCAGCAGATGTGCCTGGCACTGGCCCTCGAGGGCAAGGATCTGATCGGACAAGCGAAAACCGGGACGGGAAAAACCCTCGGTTTCGGTATCCCACTCCTGCAGCGCCTCACATCACCCCTCGCGCCCGAGTATCCGAGTGAGCCGGGAGTTGGGGCACCACGCGCCCTGGTTGTCTGCCCCACGCGCGAACTGTCCCTGCAGGTGGCCACGGACCTCGAGCGCGCCGGCCGCATGAAGGGCATGCGCGTCCTCGCGATCTACGGGGGCCGTGCCTACGAGCCCCAGATCGACGCACTCACGGCGGGTGTCGATGTCGTCGTCGGAACACCCGGCCGCATCATCGATCTCGCCACGCGCGGTTCGCTCGTCCTGGGCCATGTGCGCGTTCTCGTACTCGACGAGGCGGACGAGATGCTCGACATGGGATTCCTTCCCGACGTCGAGCGCATCGTCGACCTTCTCCCCGCCGAACGACAGACGATGCTCTTCTCGGCGACGATGCCCGGGCAGATCGTGGCTCTCGCGCGGCGCTACATGCGTCAGCCGATCCATATACGTGCATCGGAGCCCGGTGATGACAACGCGACGGTGGATGCGATCGAACAGCATGTCTGGCGTGCGCATCCCATGGACAAGGTGGAACTCGTCGCACGCATCCTCCAGGCTGAGGGGCGTCACCTCGCCATGATCTTCACGCGCACCAAGCGCAAGGCGCAGAAGATCGCCGATGAGCTGACCGAGCGAGGCTTCGCAGTCGGCGCCGTGCATGGCGACCTCGGACAGGGTGCTCGCGAACAAGCATTGCGCGCCTTCCGGTCCGGCAAAGTCGATGTGTTGGTGGCAACCGACGTCGCCGCGCGCGGTATCGACGTCGACGATGTCACGCACGTGGTCAACTACGAATGCCCGGATGACGAGAAGACCTACCTCCACCGCATCGGCCGGACCGGCCGTGCCGGTGCCTCCGGGGTTGCCGTGACACTCGTGGACTGGGAGGACGTGGCCCGCTGGCAGATGATCGACCGCGCGCTCAAGCTCCCGTTCAAGGACCCCATCGAGACGTACTCCACCAGCGAGCACGTCTACACGGGTCTGAAGATTCCGGCCGGGACCACCGGCAAACTGCCGAAGGACAAGCGCACCCGCGCCGGACTCACCGCCGAGGCAGTTGAGGACATCGGCGAGACCGGCAAGAAGTCCGGCAAGGGTCGCGACAAGCCGAAGCGTCCCGCAGATCAGCGCGCGAAACAGGAACGTCCGCGCGAGGACCGCGATAAGAAGTCCAAACGGCCACGTCAGCGCACCCGCAAGGGCGAACCGGTCTCAGGTCAGTAGCACTGTCGCGAGATCGCGATAGGCGCGCGCGGCGGGGCTTCCCGACGCCGTCGCCAAAATCGTGCGTCCTGTTGCCGGTGCCTCCGCGACGCGCACGCTTCGCGGAATCGGTGCCAGCACGGGCACGTCGTAGCGCGTGGCGAGGTCGTCGCGAATCGCCCGCGCATGCAACGAGCGTCCGTCGTAGAGGGTCGGGAGGATGCCCACAACCTGCAGATCCGGGTTGGCCCACTCCCGGACCTCCGCCACCGCCTCCATCACTTGACCCACCCCGCGATGGGACAGGGTTTCGCAATGGACGGGGATGAGGACAGCGTCGGCCGCGACGAGCGCGTTGATCGTCATGATTCCTAGGGACGGCGAGCAATCGAGGATCACCCAGTCGTACGTCGAGCTATGGGAGGCCACGAAGTCGCGCACCAGCCGTTCCCGTCCTGACCTCGCAGCGAGCGCATGATCGGCGCGGGCCAGATCCGAAGTCGCGGGGAGGAGATCCACGCCCTCGGCCGTCGTGACGATCCGCGCGGAGTCACCGAGGAAGGGAGTTGCATCGCGCGGTACATCCTCGGGATCGATGCCCAGGGAGAAACTTGCACAGGCCTGTGCATCGAGGTCGATGAGGAGGACTCGCTGGCCACGCTCTACGAAGGCGGACGCGAGGGTTACCGCCGTGGTCGTCTTCGCGACCCCGCCCTTCTGATTCGCGATGGCAAGCACGCGTGCTGTGCGTGTCACGGGTTCACTCCGCGGGATCCCGTAGGGCAGCCCAGGGCTTCACCCGCTGCGACGTGGCCTGACCCGTGGGACAAATCTCGAGATACTCGCAATACCCGCAGAGCTTCCCCGGATTCGGCGGGAACAGGTCATCCGCTACTGCGTCGACTGCGTCATCATCAACGGAAGCGAGCGTGTCCTGTGCTCGTCGAATATCCGCTGCTGCTGACTCGACACGGTTCAAGTGCTCATCGAGGGAACGTTCCGTGTGGTCCCACGCAGCAATGATTCCGCTGGGGATGTGATGGAGCTCGACGCGGGTGCAGTCCTTCTTCAGGGTGCGCTGCACCATCAGGGCATATAGGGCCAAGGCTTCCGCCGACCTCGCCTCATCGCTTCCCGGCACACCCTTTCCCGTCTTGTAATCGACGATCACATATCGACCGTCGCGTTCGTCGATGCGGTCGATGCGACCTTCGATCACGAGTGTGTCGGTGATGAATCCGAGCATCCGCTCCTGTCCGACCGGTTCGAGTGTCGGGTCGACACCGATCAGATAGGCCTCGGTCATCTCACCGGCCCTCGCTCGCCACTCGTCGCTCTGCTGTGAGTCACGGAAGCCGGCGCCAATCCAGGCGGACTCCACCAGGGCGCGCGCCGCTGCGGGTCGGCGCTCAGCAAGAGGGAGTTCCCACCACGCCTTCAGGGCGTTGTGCACCGAGACACCGAAGGAGTTATGCGCCCAGACCAGCCTCGGTACCCGGGGGCGCTGGATGTAGCGGAAGAGAAATGCACGCGGACAGTTGTGCCAGGCGGCGACCTTGCTCGGTGACACCTTCAGTCGCGTTGACACGGTGCGAGCCTAGAACCGACGCCCGAGATCACCATTCCGTAATCCCCAGGAATCCAAGGCATCGACCAGACCCGGACTCGTCTCCCACCCATCGAGGTCCACGACGGGTACCCACCGAGCATCGCGCGCGTCATCGCCGGCACGGAGCTCTCCCGCATAGGCCGTGACGAGGAAATCCCGGATCACGTACGTCCCGCCCGACGGTGCAGCACGACGGACCGTGCCCACCTCACGGTCGATGCGCACCACGAGCCCCGTCTCCTCCCGCACCTCACGTACGACAGCAGCATCCGCAGTTTCACCGGCCTCGACCCGGCCTCCGGGTAAGGACCAGAGACCTTCGGCCGGCGGTTGGCCACGAAGGATGAGCAGGATCCGTTGCTCATCGTCGAAGCAGATGGCCCCTACGCACGGAATCTCGATTTCCGCGTCGTCCACGCAGTGGATGGTAGTGACGCCGTAGGTTTCTCCGGTGGCGTCACGGGCTCGCATCGCGGTGGCACTCCTGTTCTTCGCCAACGGAATGTCCCTGGCAACGTGGGTGCCGCGCCTCATTGATGTGCAATCACGCCTCGGCATGTCCGATGCGACAGTCGGCGTGGTGCTGGCCGTCGGTGCAGCGGGGGGTATCGCGTTCGGGCTCGTCGCGGGCCGGGCTAGTGCGCGCTGGGGCAGTGGTCGAGTCGCGGTCGTCACCATCCTGCTCTTCGCACCGGTGGCTCCATTGATAGCGATCGCGCCATCCCCCTGGGTCCTCGCCGTGATCCTCGCGTGGATGATGGGCATGGATGCAATCTCCGATGCCGCGATGAACGCTCACGGCATCCGTGTCCAGAAGCTGTATTCGACATCGATTCTCAATTCCTTCCACGGCTATTGGTCACTCGGGACGGTGATCGGGGGTGCGATCGGTGCCGGCAGCCTGCTCATCGGCGCTCCCCTGCTCCCGACACTCCTCGTCTCAGCGGGAATCGCGGTGGTGGCCACCGTGATCGCCTCGCGCAACCTCCTCCCGGGCTCCGATCCCGATACTCATCTCGAGCCGGACACTGTGCCGTCTCTTGCGGATCCAGGCTCCGTTGGTCCACGCTTCCGCATCGCGTCCCTCACCCCGATCACGCTCATGCTCGGGATGTTCACGCTGCTTGCGGTCACCGTCGAGGAAATCCCACCGCGATGGAGTTCCATCTACCTTGGATCGATCGGGGTCGACGAGCAGTTCGTGGGTATCGCCTTCGTTGCATTCACGATCGCCATGATGGCCGGTCGCTTCACCGGCGACCGGCTGGTGGATCGTTTCGGTGAGATCACCGTGGTCCGGACGAGCATGCTCGCCGCGACCGTGGCCCTCATTGTGGGATTGCTCAGCTCGTCGCTCATCGGGTTCACCCTCGCCTGCATCGTCACGGGGTACGGGATCGCGACGCTCTTCCCTGCCGCGATGCGGGCCGCGGCGCACATACCGGGCATTCGCCCGGCATCCGGCGTCACCGTGGTCAGTTGGCTTGCACGCTCGGGCTTCTTCATCGCACCGCTGATCGTGGGATTCGTCGCCGAAGCAGCGGGACCCGGATGGGGCGTCGCCTGCGCAGCCGTTGCCGCAGCCGTGATCGTCCCGATGGCCGCCGTGCTCAGATGGGGCTCGACTCCGTCACCGCGCGCGGTGAACTCGAACGGATAACGATCACAAGCCCTGCGACGATGAGAGCCATGGCGGGATACACCGCAAGTGGTGGGATCTGGCCGAGGAAAATCGCAGCGATGATCGTCGCCCCCGGCACCTCCAACAGGATGGTGAGGGATACGACGATGGCCGGGGTCGTTGCCAGCACCTTGTTCATCAACGTGTGTCCCAACAGCTGAGCACCCGCGGTGATAGCGAGGATCATCAGCCACGCCTGCGCACTGAAACCGACGAATGGTTGACCCGCAATCAGCGCAATCGGGATGATCGTGATCGCGGACGCGAAATAGAGCAGGGACGTCATGGTCGCCGTCGGGACGGTCTGTCGCACGCGCTCGGCCACCGTGATGTACGCCGCCGCGAGCACCGCGGAGATCAGCGCCAACGCGTCGCCGATCAGGGCTCGTGGCTCAATCGAGAAATCGATACCCCCGAGAAGGAGTATTCCCACGAAGGCGACAACGATCCCGATCCACACGGTCCGGGGGAAGCGCATCCCGAGGGCACGGGCGATCACCGCGGCCCAGATGGGCTGGGTGGCGACGAACGCTGTCGAGGAGGCGATCGACGTCAGGGTCAGTGAGGGAATCCAGGCGGCGAAGTGCAGTCCGAGGAAGATCCCCGCGAGCAGCGTGAGTCGGATCTCCCGACGGTTCAGGGACGTGAGCGCAGCCCGCTCCCGGACCAGCACGAAGAGGCCGGTGACGCCGCCGGCGATGAAGCAGCGCCAGAAGGCGATCGCCAGTGGCGCCGCGGCTGTGGCAACGATCAGGGGGCCACTGAGGGCGATGAACACGATGGCCACGGACAGACGCGCCAGGTCGGCCGCCGGTGGGCGCGTCATGACCTGATTCACGTGTGACTCCTGAGAAACATGCGGGAGTAGCCTTCCCGCGTGACGATGCCGGTGCAGCAGAGGGTATTCCTGGCCCGCCTGGGCGGGATGGGCGTGTTCGACGCCCGGGGTGACCAGGTCGGCAAGGTACGTGATGCCATCGTCGTGATGCGGGTCGGTAACCCTCCACGGCTCACCGGCCTCGTCATCGAGGTGCCTCCCCGGCGTCGCATCTTCGTGCCGATGACCAAGGTGAGTTCCATCGATGTTGGCCAAGTGGTCGTCTCGGGCGCACTCAACCTTCGTCGATTCGAGAAGCGATCCAATGAGACCCTGGTCATCGCTGAGCTCCTGGATCGCGATGTGACCCTGCTCGCGTCAGACGAGCGCGTGACGGTCCTCGACGTGGGAGTGGAATTCGCGCGGACGCGTGATTGGCTCGTCAGCCAGATCTTCGTGCGACGGGGTGGCGGTGGCCTCCGGCGCCGTGGTGAGAAGTTCGTCGTGGACTGGAACGACATCACCGGACTCTCGCTTCCCAATCCGCAGCAGCCTGCAGAACTCCTGATCGCGACCCTCGACACGATGCTTGCTGCCGACGTCGCCAGTGTTCTCCACGATCTCCCCACCGAGCGGCGTCTCGAGGTGGCACGCTCCCTCGACGACGAAAGGCTCGCCGACGTTCTCGAGGAACTCCCGGAGGATGACCGCGTCGGGATCATGCAGCAGTTGGAAGCCGAACGGGCTGCCGATGTGCTCGAGGAGATGGATCCCGGGGACGCAGCAGACCTCATCTCCGAGCTGCCACCCGACACAGCGGAGTTGCTGCTTGATCGCATGGAACCCGATGAAGCAGAAGACATCCGTCGGCTGTTGACCTACGACGACTTCTCTGCCGGCGGCATGATGACGACGGAACCGGTGATCCTCCCCCCGGATGCGACGGTGGCGGACGCGTTGGCGCAGGTGCGCAACCCGGACCTGTCCCCTGCTCTCGCCTCCCAGGTGTACGTATGCCGGCAACCGACGGAGACTCCGACGGGTAGGTACCTCGGTACCTGTCACTTCCAGCGACTTCTGCGCGAACCACCGTCCACCCTGGTCTCCGCCGTCCTCGACACCAACCTCGAACCGATGTCGCCCAGTGCGCCACTCTCGGAGGTCACCCGCTCATTCGCGGCGTACAACCTCGTTGCACTCCCGGTGGTCGATGACGCAGGACATCTGGTGGGTGCCGTCACCGTCGACGACGTCATCGACCACATGCTCCCCGAGGATTGGCGCGAGTCCCTCACCCCGGGGGTCGGCGATGCCTAGGTACCGGGTGGATCAACCCCTCGATCGCACGATCTCCGTGCGACCCAGCGTCGATTCCGAGCGGTTCGGTCGCCTCTCCGAGCGCGTGGCCCGACACATCGGATCCTGGGCATTCATCGCCTGGATGACGTTCGTGATCATCGTCTGGGTCCTCTTCAACATCTTCGCTCCCGAGTACCTACGCCCCGACGAGTACCCGTTCATCTTCCTCACGCTCCTGCTGTCCCTGCAGGCGTCCTACGCCGCACCCCTGATCCTGTTGGCCCAGAACCGCCAGACGGACCGTGATCGCGTGCAGTACCAGGAGGACCGCGAGCGCACCGAGCGGATCCTCGCGGACAGCGACTACATGGCGCGCGAGATCTCGGCACTGCGCAGCAGCCTCGGTGACCTCGCGACACGCGATTACGTACGCTCCGAGCTTCGGGATGTCCTCGACGAGCTCCTCGAGCGGATCGATGCGCTCGAGGGTCGCGAGCGTGACGCAGGCTCTGCCAACGCTGACTAGCATCGACACATGACCCAGCCCGACCTCGCGGCGATCACCGCTGCCCTGCAGACGGTCCATGATCCAGAAATCAATCGCCCGATCACAGATCTCGGCATGGTCAAGGGCATCGACGTGAAACCTGATGGGGCCGTGGAGGTCGGGATCTACCTCACGGTCTCCACCTGCCCCATGCGGGGAGCCATCCAGGATCGGGTCTCCGATGCCGTCATGAAAGTTCCGCACGTCACGCGGGTGGACGTGCAGCTCGACGTCATGAGTGACGAGCAGCGCACCGAGCTCAAGACGAAACTGCGTGGCGGCGCGGCCAAGGAGATCGTCTTCACTCAGCCGGGCAACACCACCCGCATCTTCGCGATCGCCTCGGGAAAGGGTGGAGTCGGTAAGTCCTCGGTAACAGCCAACCTCGCGGTGGCTCTCGCCCAGCGCGGACTCACAGTGGGCCTCCTCGATGCCGACGTCTACGGCCACTCCATACCGCGAATCCTCAACATCACAAACCCCCCGACGATGGTGGAGGGCATGATCATGCCCCCGCAGGGGTACGGCGTTCGCGTGATCTCCATGCTGTCGTTCAAGCCCGGAGGAATCGAGACGCCCATCGCGTTCCGAGGCCCGATGCTCCATCGCGCCCTCGAGCAATTCCTCTCCGATGTCTGGTGGGGTGATCTCGACATCCTCCTGCTCGATCTACCTCCGGGCACCGGAGACATCGCGATCTCCACCGCCCAACTCCTTCCCAAAGCGGAGATCATCGTCGTGACGACTCCGCAGTTGGGGTCCGCTGACGTTGCTGTGCGCGCGGGCACCTTGGCAACCCAGACTCATCAGAAGGTGCTCGGCGTGGTGGAGAACATGTCCGGTTTTCCGTGCCCGCACTGCGGGGAGCCGCTGGATTTGTTCGGAGTCGGAGGTGGTGACCTCGTCGCCGAGCGCCTTTCCCGTGCTCTGGGCACCGAGGTCCCCGTGCTCGCCCGGATTCCCTTCGATCCGAGACTTCGCGAGGGAGGTGACACCGGTCACCCGCTCGTCGTGGATCACCCCGACGCGCCCGCGGCTGCGTCACTCATGGGACTCGCGCAGGCCCTCGCCGCGCGTCCCCGCGGACTCAGCGGCATGAACCTGACGATCACTCCGGCTTAGGCGACGTCCGGGTCGAACGGCACCGGCCCGACCGCACCCGTCGACTTCTTCTTCGATGGTTCGTCATCGTCGAAGATGCCGGCCGCCCACCGCTTGGGGTGCAGGTCCCGGAGCTCCTTGACCGTGCCCATCGTGTCTGAGAGATCGACTCCCGCCGAGTCGGCGAGATCGCTCTTGGCGTTCGCGGCCATCACCTTGATCTGACGTAGCCACCGACCAGCATCCGCGGCGGCCTTCGGGAGTCGATCAGGGCCGAAGACCAGGAGGCCCACGACGGCCAGCACGAGGATCTCGCCGATGCCGATGTCGAACATGCCGTCAGCGTACGCGTCCTAGCTGAGGGAGTCCGTTGCACCCAGCGTCAACGAGACCTGCTCCTCACGTCCGTTGCGCACGAAGGTGAGTGTGACGTCGTCGCCGGGGGCGTAGCTGCGGATCGCCACGACCAGTTCGGTTGCGTCCCGTGCGTCACGGTCACCGATTCCAATGATGACGTCGCCCGGACGAAGACCGGCCTTGTCCGCGGGACCGTTCTCATTCACCTCGCTGATTCGTGCACCGTCACCGGTGTAACCGGTGTCCAGGGAAACTCCGATGATCGGGGTCGAGGACTGGCCGGTTTCGATGATCTCGTCCGAGATGCGCTTCGCAGAATTGATGGGAATCGCAAAACCGAGTCCGATCGACCCGCCCTCGCCGGTGAAGGATTGCACCACGGTTGCGATCGCGGAGTTGATCCCGATGACCTGCCCCGCGAGATTGAGGAGCGGCCCACCGGAATTACCCGGGTTGATCGCTGCGTCCGTCTGGATTGCATTGATGTAGGAAAGGTCACCGACACCACCCGCGGTCACAGGCCTGTCCCGTGAACTGATGATGCCCGACGTCACGGTGCCCTCGAGTCCCAACGGTGCCCCGATGGCGATGGCGGGATCACCGACAGCTACGGAATCGGAATCACCGAGTTCGACGATCGGCAGGTTGTCCTCATCCACTTTCAGTACCGCAAGGTCGTAGGACTGGTTCCGGCCGACGATCGTGGCAGGAACACCTTCCCCATCGTCGAAGTACACGGTCAATTTCCCGTTGTCCTCGGCCGGGGCGACGACATGGTTGTTGGTCAGGATGTAGCCATCGGAGCGAATGATGAACCCTGAACCACTGCCCTCGCCGTCATCGCCCACGACCTCGATGGAAACCACGGTCGGCAGAACTCGCGCGACGATGTCGCCGATGGATGACGTGACGAGGTCCGAGACCACCGCGGGACGCGTCTTCGGGACTGCAACCGCGGCCTCGGGTTCAGCGCGGTCCACGGCACTGCCGAGGAGGTAACCACCGAGTCCGGCCACCCCGCCGACGATCAGCGATACGACCGTCGCCACGACGACGACCACCACCACGCCGGGGCCACGCCGCTGCGGGGGGATCGGCGGCGGCGCGACCGGTGTCACATACACCGGACGCGGGATGAGTGGATCAGACATCCGGCCTCGTTCACAGGTCGTTGGGCCTGGTGATGATCCTGCTCAACACCAGACCTCCACCGTAGAGGACGTTAGGCTCGCATCGCGCGGTGCCCACCCGACCAGATCACCCGAGGGGGAGAACATGAGTACTCCGATCACCGCTCAGGCCTGGACTTTCGCCGACACGTGGGTCGAAGAGGGCGAGGCCCTGCGTCGCGCACGCGACCGCTCGGAGGACCTCGGCGTCGAACCCGTGTCCCCCGCTGCGGCCGCCACCCTCCGTCTCCTTGCCGCAGCGATCTCCGCCCAGGCGATCGTCGAGGTGGGAACGGGAGCCGGGGTGTCGGGCGCTGCACTCCTCGCCGGCATGACGCACGGTGGAGTGCTCACGAGCATCGACGTCGAGGCCGAAGGGCAGCGCGCTGCGCGCGAGACCTTCACCGAGCTTGGTCATAGTCCGTCACGATCCCGGCTGATCGCCGGACGTGCCCTCGACGTACTCCCCCGCATGTCCGATGGGGCCTACGACCTCTTTGTGGTCGATGGGGATCGCGCCGAGTACCCGGCGATCGTCACACAGGCCAAGAGGCTGCTGCGCATCGGCGGGCTGGTCGTCCTCTGCGGGATGCTCGGCCCCACCGGGATGGCCGATCCCTCACAGCGGGACGTCGATACGACCGCACTCCGGGACGCCGCGGGCATGATCGAGAATGACGACGATTGGGTGCCCGCCCTGATGACGGTGGGGTCGGGGCTCCTGGTGGCCCTCCTGGCCCGGCGCTCCGAGGGCGTCTAGCCGGGTACCGCAGCCAGCAGCGCGTCGCCGAGATCCTTGACCTCGGTCGCATTCAACTCGACGACGAGTCGGCCGCCACCCTCCAGGGGAACGCGCATCACGTAACCGCGGCCCTCCTTGGTGACCTCGAGCGGACCATCGCCCGTTCTCGGCTTCATCGCGGCCATGTGAACCCCTTCCTGGCTGCAGAACCCCGAGGGCCCGCAGCGAAGGCTCCATTATCCCTTGAGCGACACGGGGGCGCTCGGCAGGGTCCCGGTCTCGACGAGGCGGGCGAAGGCGCGTAGGGACTTAAGAACACCGGCTCGGAAGACCGGGCGCACGACCGGCCACCCGATCACACCGAGGGCACCGAGGGGGATGACCAGGTCCTCAGACCACAGGAAACGCGATCGCCGACCGGGGAGGGCCAGTACCTCCATGGACCCGGTGCCGCGGACCACCGCACCGGTGTGCAGGACGTCGACGCGGAAGGGCGGCTCCCACCGGGTGATGACCATGGTGTCCCAGAATCCGATCCGGCCGAGACCGGTCCATGCGGAGAGTTCCGATCCCACCGAAACACCGTCACCGCGGGTGACCGAGACCGTGGTCCCGAGCATCCATCGGCCTTGTTCGGCCCACTGGGTCAGGGCCGCGAAGACCGCCTCCGGCGGGGCGGCAACCGTCACATCGAGGCTGAGGTGGGAGGTATGCGGCCGGGTCATCGACCCTCCAATTCACGAACGCGGTTGCGGAGTGCCTCGATCTCGGCATCGACCTCGTCCATCCGGTACCCCCGCAGCACGACGTCGAAGCCCTCGGGCCGGACATCACGCGCGGGAGGTGTGACGGTGTCGGACCACCGGGTACGCGTCCACCACCAGAAGGCCGCGCCGACAACCGCGATGGACACGAGGGCGAAGAAGATCGGCACCCCAGCATTAAACCGGGTTGCACACGACCATGCAGGGCGGCTAGTATTCTGTTGAATATTCAACTACTTTGGAAGGATGCGTTATGGCAGACCTCTCGGCCACGACCGGGACCTGGGTCGTCGACCAGTCCCACACCACGATCGGATTCACCGTCCGGCACGCGATGATCGCCAAGGTTCGCGGCGAGTTCACGGACTTCTCCGGGTCCATGACCCTCGACGGCGCCAACCCCGCCGCGAGTTCCGCGGAACTCGTCGCCCAGACCGCGAGCATCTCGACCGGTAACCCGGATCGCGACGGGCACCTGAAGTCCCCCGACTTCCTCGATGTCGAGAAGTTCCCCACCCTGACATTCACCAGTACGAGCGTGCGCGCCGACGGCGATGACTTCATCGTCACCGGTGACTTCACCCTGCACGGCGTGACCACATCGATCCCGGTGGAATTCGAACTCGTGGGCATCAGCCAGGATCCGTTCGGAAACACCCGCATCGGCTTCGAAGGCGAGGCCACCATCAACCGCAAGGACTTCGGTCTGGTCTGGAATGCGGCCCTGGAAACCGGGGGCGTACTCGTCAGTGACGAGGTCAAGATCACCCTCGACGTCGAGGCGATCAAGCAGGCGTAGTCGTGAGCCAGGTGCGCAGGCGATCCTCGACCTCGCGCACCTGGCCTACCGGCACGCACTCGTCGGCCCGATGCGCGAGGGCCGGATCACCCGCTCCGAAGTTCACGGCCGGGATTCCCAGGGAACTGAATCTGGCGACGTCCGTCCAGCCGTACTTGGGCTGCGGTGACACGCCCATCGCCGCCACGAAGCCCGCGATAAGCGGATCCTCGAGCCCGGGTCGCGCACCGGGTGCAGAGTCCACAACCTCCAGCACAGAGTCGACGAGGCCGGCTTCGACGACGAAGGACTGCACGTAGTGCCGAGCCTCCTCCTCCGACCGGTGTGGCGCGAATCGGTAGTTGACGGTCACGACGCAGGAATCCGGGATCACGTTGCCCGCCACTCCCCCACGTATGCCCACCGCATTCAGCCCCTCGCGGTACGTCAGCCCGTCGACGATCGGTTGTTCGGGCTCGAAGGAATCCAATGCGGCGAGGAGCCGATGCGCACCGTGAATCGCATTACTCCCCATCCATGAACGCGCGCTATGGGCGCGCTCGCCGGGAATCGTGACCTCGACCCGCATCGTGCCCTGACAGCCCGCCTCGATGCCGCCGTTGCTGGGTTCCATCAGGATCGCACCATCACAGGCGAGGAGTTCCGGTCGCTCACGCAGAACACGCAGAAGCCCATTGCGCTCCGCTTCGACTTCCTCGCATTCGTAGAACAGGTACGTCACGTCGTGAACGGGCTCAGGGATGTTAATCGCCGCTCGGAGAGCGATTGCGATATTCGCCTTCATATCCACGGAACCAAGGCCGTGCACCACGCCGTCGTCGACGCGGCTCGTGATGGTGCCGTGTGCGGGGACGGTGTCGAGGTGCCCACCGATCACCACGCGCCGGGGCCTACCCCGCTCCGTGCGGGCGATCACCGAGTTTCCGATCCGGACCACATCGAGATGCGGTGCAGTGCGCAGCGCGGTCTCGACGGCATCGGCAATCGTCTGCTCGTCGCCCGAGACACTCGGAATGTCGATCAATTGACAGACGAGATCGATCACATCTCCACGGGTAGCCAGCGCCACATCGCTACGGTAGTGCGATGCGCTCCGCATCGGGCCTGGGACTGGCCACCCTGTACGACGGTGTGGTCCTCGACGTCTGGTACCCGGCGCCGACGCTCGGCGAGGTTCCCGAGGACGTGCCCGGTCTCGAGTCGGGTATCAGTCATGACGAATTGCGCGGCGTCGAGGTACAGACACTGCGCACCGTCATCGAGGACCTCGACACGGCACCGGAGAGCACGCCGGATGCCTACCTCCGCCTGCACCTGCTCTCCGCGCGCCTGGCAGCACCCCGCACCATCAACCTGGACGGGATCTTCGGTCTCCTCCCCCTGGTCGCCTGGACGAACATCGGGCCGGTCGCGGTCGATCGGATCGCCCAGGTGCGCCTGCGGGCTCGCGCTCGAGGAATCCACCTGACCGTCTTCGGCCTCGACCGCTTCCCGCGGATGATCGATTACGTGGTGCCCAGCGGCGTGCGGATCGCGGATGCGGATCGTGTTCGACTCGGCGCCCACCTTGCGGAGGGCACCGTCGTGATGCACGAGGGATTCGTCAACTTCAACGCCGGGACGCTCGGTACATCCATGGTCGAAGGTCGCATCTCTGCCGGCGTCGTGGTGGGCAACGGTTCGGATATCGGCGGCGGTGCCTCGATCATGGGCACGCTCTCCGGCGGGGGGACCGAGGTGATCAGTATCGGCGGCGGCTGCCTCATCGGCGCGAACGCAGGGGTTGGTATCTCCCTGGGTAACGACTGCATCGTCGAGGCGGGGTTGTACGTCACCGCCGGGTCGAAGGTGCTGCTCCCGGACGGGACGATTGTCAAGGCACGCGAGGTGTCCGGGGCGAGTGGGCTGCTGTTCCGGCGCAACTCCAGCACGGGCGCGATCGAGGTGACACCCCGGTCAGGCCAGTGGCAGGGCTTGAACCCCGCGCTGCACGCGAACGACTGATCAGCGGTCACCGAGCGGGGTGTAGTCCCGCAGTACCTCACCCACGTACACCTGGCGAGGCCGTCCGATCTTCGTCGTGGGGTCGTTGATCATCTCGTTCCACTGGGCGATCCATCCGGGGAGGCGCCCGAGTGCGAACATCACCGTGAACATCCGGGTGGGGAATCCCATCGCCTTGTAGATCAAGCCGGTGTAGAAGTCGACATTCGGATAGAGCTTGCGCCCGATGAAGAAGTCGTCGGCGAGGGCGACCTCCTCCAGCCTCAGTGCGATCTCGAGGAGCGGGTCGTCGACCTTCATCTGGTCGAACACCTCGTACGCAGTCTTCTTAACGATGGCAGCCCGGGGGTCGTAGTTCTTGTAGACGCGATGACCGAATCCCATGAGGCGGATACCGTCCTCGCGATTCTTCACCCGGCGGATGAACCCTTCGACCCCCTCGTCGGATCCGTGGATGTCCGCCAACATCTCGAGGACGGCCTGGTTCGCGCCGCCGTGCAGGGGACCGAAGAGGGCATTGATCCCGGCGGAAACAGACGCGAAGAGATTCGCCTGCGAGGAACCGACCATGCGCACCGTGGAAGTCGAGCAATTCTGCTCGTGATCGGCGTGGAGGATAAAGAGCTGATCGAGGGCCCGCACCACGATGGGATCGGGGATGTACTCCTCCGCGGGGACACCGAAGGTCATGCGCAGGAAGTTCGCGATGAAGCCGAGGTTGTTATCCGGGTAGAGGTAGGGCTGACCCACCGACTTCTTGTAGGCGTACGCCGCGATCGTGGGCACCTTCGCGAGGAGCCGGATCATCGATATGTGCACCTGGTGGGGATCGAAGGGGTCGAGCGAGTCCTGATAGAAGGTCGAGAGGGCGGACACCGCCGAGGAGAGAACGGGCATCGGATGCGCGTCGCGCGGGAACCCGTCGAAGAACATGCGTAGTTCCTCATGCAACATGGTGTGCTTCGTGATCGAAGACTCGAACTCGGCCAACTCCGCCACGGTGGGGAGATTGCCGTAGTTGAGCAGATAGGCGACCTCGAGGAACGTCGACTTCTCTGCGAGCTGCTCGATCGGATACCCGCGGTACCGGAGGATGCCGGCGTCACCATCGATGTAGGTGATGGCGGAGGAGCATGCCGCCGTGTTCAGGAATCCATGGTCGAGGGTGACGTGACCGGTGTCCTTGAGCAGCGGGGCGATATCGATGCCGCGCTCTCCCACGGTCGCCGGAACCTCGGTGAGAGGCAGTTCGCCCCCGGGGTAGTTCAGTATGTAGTCGCTCACGCACTCCTCCTACGCCGAGCGTACCCACGCGTCACGCGGCAGAGCGGGGTAACCCCGGTCCGTGACCGGGCTCACACCGTCAGACGTTCCACGGCCGCATCCACGGCTGGATCGGTTGCGGTGAGCGCCACCCGCACGTGACGCGCTCCACGCGGTCCGTAGAAGTCCCCCGGCGTCACCAGGATGCCCCGCTCCGCGAACCAATCCACAACTTCCCAGCAGGGTTCATCACGTGTTATCCAGAGGTACAGACCCGCGTCACTGTGATCGACGGTGAATCCTGCTGAAACGACCGCACCGCGCAGCAGGGTGCGCCTGCGCGCATACCGGGTGCGCTGCTCCACGACGTGGGCGTCATCCGCATAGGCGGCCGTCGCCGCGTGTTGGACGGGAGTGGGAACCATCTCCCCCAGATGCTTGCGACGTTCCAGGAGTTCACCGATGATGCGCGGGTCGCCCGCGAGGAACCCGAACCGGTAGCCCGCCATGGTCGAACGCTTCGAGAGGGAGTGCACCGCAACGATCCCCGTCAGGTCTCCCCCGTTCACCTGCGGGTGGAGAACTGATACCGGCTGCTCTGACCATCCCAGCTCCACGTAGCACTCGTCACTGAGCACAGGAATGCCGCTTTCCCGCGCATGGGTGACGATCTCCGCTAAACGCTGCGCCGACAGAACGCGACCGGTGGGATTCGATGGCGAGTTCACCCAGATGGCACTCGCGTGACTCACGTCCTCGGGACGGTCGCTGGCGATGTACTCGAGTCCGGCCGCAACTGCACCGACGGCATACGTCGGATACGCGATCTCCGGGATCACGACGGGGCCCGACAGTCCGAGGACCCACGGCAAGGTCGCGATTGCCTCCTTGGAACCGATCGTCGGCAGGATGGCGGCTCCGGACACTCCGTCGAGTCGTCGGTCGATCCATCCGCGAATCGATGCGTGGAGATCCTGTGTTCCCACCGTCGTGGGGTACCCGGGTGCATCCGCGTGCGCGATCAATGCGTCTGTGATGACCGACGGTGTGGGATCGACGGGTGTTCCCACGGAGAGGTCGACGATGCCGCCCGGGTGTGCGGCTGCGCGTTCACGCGCAGGCGCGAGGGTGTCCCAGGGGAAATCTGGGAGCCGCGCCCAGTTCAAGATCAGTGATCGTGCTGCTGTGGCGGCACGTTCGCGAGGATGCCCGCGTCGATGGACTGCGGCCCCAGCTTGGCGGCACCGCCGGGCGAGCCGAGATCGGCGAAGAACTCGGCGTTGGCCGCGGTGTAGTCGGCCCACTCGTCCGGGACATCGTCCTCGTAGAAGATCGCCTCGACCGGGCACACCGGCTCGCAGGCACCGCAGTCCACACACTCATCGGGCTGGATGTAGAGCATCCGGTCGCCCTCGTAGATGCAGTCGACAGGACATTCCTCGATGCACGCCTTGTCCTTGAGATCCACACACGGGAATGTGATGACGTACGTCATCGCGAGCCTCCGAAAGTCCCAACCATGGCAGGTCCACCCTGCGCCCCTCACCGTACACGGCGAACACGCGGGCGGCCGCTTAGGCTGACCGGGTGCGCCTGTACGACACCGTCGCGCGCGCCGCCGTGACAATCGAGCCGATCACCCCCGGGGTGCTGCGCGTCTACGCCTGTGGGCCCACGGTCTACCGCGATGCCCACGTGGGCAACATGCGCACGTTCCTCCTGACGGATCTGATCACCCGGGTAGCGCGTGATGAGGGACTACGCACCCAGGTCGTCCAGAACATCACCGATGTCGGCCACATGGCCGATGACACGGGGCTGGGTGGTGTTGACGAAGGGCAGGGGGGCGCAGACGATCGGGTGGTCCGGGAGGCCGAGACGACGGGATCGTCCGCCTACGACATCGCACGACGCTACGAAGCCGCGTTCCACCGAGATCTGGCCGCGCTGAACATCCATCCTGCGGACGAGTACCCACGCGCGAGCGACTGGATCGACGCAATGATCGAACTCATCGGCGACCTGATCGCCTCGGGTCACGCGTACATCGGTGATGATCACTCGGTCTACTTCGATGTGAGGTCGGTACCCGACTACGGACGCATCAGCGGAAACCGGATCGAGGACCTGCGGGCGGGGCACAAATTCGATGCCGGGGCACCGACCGCCAAGCGCTTCCACGCTGACTGGGCACTGTGGAAGCACGCGGGTGACACGCGGACGCAGATGGTCTGGGACACGCCCTGGGGGCGCGGCTTCCCCGGGTGGCATATCGAGTGCAGCGCCATGAGCGTGCGCCTCCTGGGTCCTCGCATCGACATCCATACGGGTGGCATCGACCTCCGATTCCCCCACCACGAGGATGAACGCGCGCAGAGCAATGCAGCCGTGGGCCATGACGTTGTGAACACCTGGGTGCATGCCGAGCACCTGCTCTTCGACGGCCGCAAGATGAGCAAATCCGCAGGGAATGTGATCCTCGTGGACCATGTGATCCAGCGCGGAATCGACCCGCTCGCACTGCGCCTGGCGTTCCTGCAGCACCGGTACCGGCAGCAGATGAACCTGACCTGGTCCGTCATCGAGGGAGCGGCCACCACACTGTCACGCTGGCGCACCCGGGTGGCGGACTGGGCGACATCCCCGTCACGACCAATCCCCGACACGTGGCGTCACGAGTTCCGGTCAGCGGTGGCCGACGATCTCGATACCCCGCGTGCCCTTCAAGTGCTCCATCAGGTGGAACGCGAACCTGGTGATGACGGGGCGAAGTTCGAGTTCTTCGCCTGGGCTGATCGCATCCTGGGCCTCGATCTCGCACGCGACGTGGGCCGGACACGGGAGGTACCCGACGAGGTTCGTGTCCTCCTCGATGACCGTGCGCGTGCGCGTGCCGCCAAAGACTGGGCGGAGTCCGATGCACTGCGCACCCGCATCATGGAATTGGGATTCCAGGTTGTTGATGGCCCCGAGGGTCAGTCGGTCCAGTCGCGCTAGGCGGCCGGGGTATTCACGAATTCATTTCCGGGAAGCGCCGGGGCACCGGGCGCGGTCGGCGTTCCCGGGAGGAACTCTTCGAGCGGCACCTCGTCATCATCCTTGCCCTTCTTGACGCCGCACTTGACCTCAGGCGCTGGGCGATAGGACGTGGTGAAGGTTTCCCGTTTGACCTCCGCGCCATCGTTATAAAAGACGCGATCCACATTGATGTTGAAGCCATCGATACCGGACTGCTCCATGCAGCCCTCCTTGACCTTCTTCTTCTTCTCGATGACACCGTACGGACGAATGTTGGTCTTGGGCCCGAATTCCGCGGTGATCTCGTCGTACTCGCGCGTTCCCCAGACGGTGACCCGAAGCGACGTATTCGT
>JBEIHR010000023.1:0-21751 GCA_040381195.1 Rubricoccaceae bacterium | reverse complement strand
TGCCCGCATCGCCCAGGAGTCCGAGACACCCTGGGACATCGACGATGTCGCGGATGGCATCATCACGAAGTTGATCGCCCGACACCCGCATGTGTTCGGGGATGCCACCGCCGACACTGCGGAGCAGGTGGAGGCGAACTGGCACGCGTTGAAAGCGAAGGAGAAGGACCGCACCTCGGTCACCGATGGGATCCCGGAATCTCTCCCGGCACTCGTGCGGGCAGCAAAACTCCTCGCCCGTAGCGCATCCCTTGACCTCGCCGCGGTTCCCGAGCAGGCTGTCGCCGATGCCACCCTGCAGGGTGTCCATTCGGAGGAGGAATTCGGCGCACTCCTCCTGGCACTCGTCGCCGCAGCCCGGGACCGGGACTGGGACGCGGAGGCGGCACTGCGCCAGGCTGTGCGGATGCGTATCGCGGTGATCCGGGAGGACGAGAAATGAGCGGCACCAGTGATCGTCGTCGGCGCGTCATCGCTTCCGTGGTCGTCGGGATCGTGCTCGTCGTCGGGCTTGCTATCGCCCTCGCCAGTCGCGGACAGTCCACCGACTCCGAGATCACGGCCACGTCCACGACGGCACCCAGCGTTGCACCGACACCGACCCCTGACCCGACCCCGGCGGAGATCCTGTGGGCAGGTGAGGTGTGCACATCGATCAGTGCGCTGAAGCAGGTTGCCGGCACCATCCCCGAGTCCGCATTCCGGGAGTTCGATCCCACCAAGGATCTCGCCGTGCAGGCGCAGGAGCAGGTGGACAAGGCGATGGCGAAACTCCAGGCACCGCTCGATGAACTGGGATTCGCCCTGGGTGCGGTTCCACTGGATTACACCGACGCTGCGGTCGCCCTGTCCGAGTCGCAGGCGCTGTACGAGACCGCGCAGGCCCAGATCGAGACCACCCGGGACACCGTGAACAGCGCACTGTCAGCGGCAACGCCGATCGAGGGAGTGCTCCTCTTCGGCCAGGCCATCGACTCCGGCCGCCAGGCCTATGACACGGGCCGGAAGCTGCTGACCGAGTTGGAGGGCCTCGACTCCGACGAGCGCTTGCGCGGCTCCTTCGGCAAGGCCCCGGAGTGCCGTTCGCTCTAAGCGGGCCCGCATACTGGGGTGGTGAAGCGACGGTGGGTCAACCTGTCCCTCGCGGGTGTCCTCGTTCTCGCCCTGGCGGTGCTGCTCATCAGCCTGCGCCCCTCCGCTCCTGAGGCGCCGCGTTCGACCGTGACCGCCACGGTGGGCACGGTGACCGCAACGGTGACCGCCAACGGAACGGTGGAGCGCAGCGGCACTGTTGACCTGACCTTCGGCGCGGTGGGCACCGTGACCGAGGTGGCTGTCCGAGTGGGTGACCGCGTGCAACAGGGTGATGTGTTGGCCCGGATCGACAACGTGCAGGCGTTGCAGCAATTGGCCTCGGCTGAGTCCACCCTGGCGCAGGCGCGCGGATCGGCGAGCACGGCGCAGCAGACGCTTACCAACGCAATCGCGACCGCGCAGGCAACCAATGAACGGAATCGTCAGGCAGTGACCCAGGCGAAGTCGAACCTGCGTGCTGCGGAAGCGCTCTGGTCGGATGCCTGCGTGGTGTCCTCCGACCCCACCTGCCCGAATCCCTCGGCACAGGCTCAGGTGCGTGCTGCAGAGAGCACCGTCACTGCGGCGCAGGCCACTCTCGACGGTGCGGTCGC
The DNA here is from genome assembly GCA_040381195.1 of Rubricoccaceae bacterium. Taxonomy (GTDB): domain Bacteria; phylum Actinomycetota; class Actinomycetes; order S36-B12; family S36-B12; genus VGCC01. The sequence goes on along the minus strand of JBEIHR010000023.1, from coordinate 20,063 downwards.
CACGGCCGCGTCGAATGCCACGCGATACGGCGTGACGGTGAATCAGGCCTTTGCGACCCAGAACACGGCGCAAGCGCACCGTGATGCCTCCTGTGATCCGGCGGGCACCGCAGCCTGTCGTACTGCAGAGAGCACCTTGCTCAGTGCGCAGCAGGCTTTCGAAAACGCCCGCATCGCTCGCGACGCCGGGCTCCTTGCCGATCGTCAGGCCGTCATTACCGCCACGAACTCCCTTGCCACGGCGAACGTCGCACTCCAGCGCCTGCATGCAGATCTCCGCAAGGCAGGGAGCGACGCGGTGCGCACTGCCCGGCAAGCGCTGACCAATGCCGAGCAGGCATACGAACTCGGCAAGATCACCGGCCGGCAGAGCATCGCGCAGGCCGAGAGCAGTGCCAGATCCATCGGGGACGAGGCCCCCACCGCAAGCGAGGCGGCGGTCGCGGCAGCGGAGGCTGCGGTTGCAGCGGCGCAGGCCGCCGTGGATGACACCACGATCATCGCACCGATGGACGGCACCGTCGGTGCGGTCAGTTACGTCGTCGGCGAGATCTCGACGGGATCGGCACCGACCGATGCGTCGGGTATCACCCTCGTGCCGACGGGTGCCCTCGAAGTCCTTGCGGACTTCGCGGAATCCGACGCCGCGAAGGTTCGGGTCGGGGATCCCGTCACCGTGACCTTCGCTGCCCTCGCCGGTGCCACCGCGCAGGGCACGGTCGCTGCGGTGGATGGCGTCGCCACAACCGGGGCTAACGCGCTGGTCACCTACGGCGTGCGAGTCCAGTTGACAGATGCGCCCGAAGGAGTGAGCGAGGGAATGACTGCATCGGTCACCGTGACGGTCGATGAGGTCACAGAAGTGCTCTTCCTGCCAGCGGGCGTGATCACCGAGCGTGACGGGCAGGCCTTCGTATTGCGGCCAGGACCGGACGACACCACCGAGGAGGTCGCCATCACCCTCGGTTTGAAGGGGGACACCGGGACGGAGGTGACCGGTGGACTGGCCGTCGGTGACACCGTGGTGGTCCCTGAGGCGGATGAGGGTGGCTCGCAGCAACCGGATAGCGGTATCCCGGGCGGATCCGACTGACATGACCCCCGTCGTCGAGTTGATCGACATCACGAAGGTCTACGGCTCGGGTGCGAATGAGGTGCGGGCTGTCGACGGAGTGACCCTCACGATCGAACGTGGCGAATTCGTCGCGGTGATGGGTGCCTCGGGATCCGGGAAGTCGACCCTGATGAACATCGTCGGCGCCCTCGATGTCGCCACGAGCGGCACCTACCGTCTCGATGGCGTGGACGTGGGTGAACTGGACGATGACTCCCTGTCCCTGGTGCGCAATCGCCGGGTCGGGTTCATTTTCCAGTCCTTCAATCTGATCCCGCGCATGAGCGCGGTAGCCAACGTGGAACTACCCCTCATGTACCGAGGTGTCCCCCGTGGCGAGCGGCGCCAGAGGGCACTCGACGCCCTGGGCAGTGTCGGCCTCGCGGACCGGACGCATCATCAACCCAATGAACTCTCCGGAGGACAGCAGCAGCGGGTGGCCGTCGCGCGGGCGCTGGCGATGCAGCCTGCACTGATGTTGGCTGATGAGCCCACCGGGAACTTGGACTCCCGAAGCACCGCAGAGGTATTGGACCTCTTGGAGCGGGTGCACGCAGGCGGCGGAACGATCGCAGTGATCACCCACGAGGATGAGGTTGCCGCCCGAGCCCGCCGGGTGATCACTCTGCGGGATGGTCGCGTCGAATCGGATGTTCGCCGATGATCATCTGGGAATCCTTCCGAAGCGGCTGGCAGGCGATCATCGCCAACCGACTCCGTTCCGCACTCACCGTCCTCGGAATCATGATCGGTGTCGCGGCTGTCATCACCCTGGTGGCCTTCGGGCAGGGTGCCTCGAACAGCATCAGCGCCAGCATCCAGAGCCTGGGCACCAACCTGTTGACCGTCTTTCCCGATGATCCCAACGAAGACGGAGTGATTGTCAACCCTTCGCCGCGGGACCTCACCTTGGACGATGTCATCGCGCTCTCCGATACCGGTCGTGGGCCGGATATCGCCGGTGTGGCCCCCGTGAAGACCGCGCCGGTGTCCTGCACTCACGCCGATCGTTCGTACCGAACCACCATGAACGGCACCTGGCCCGCGTATTACACGATCAATAACTCCGAACTGGCGCAAGGCACCTACTTCCAGAACTCGGATGTGCTCGACGGGCGGCGGGTGGCGAGCATCGGTTCCACGGTCGCCGACGAGCTTTTCGGTGCGGAGGATCCACTCGGATCGCAGATCGTGTGCAACGGTGTTCCGTTCACCGTGACCGGAGTACTCGTCTCCAAAGGGTCGACCGGACCCTTCAACAACGACGACGTGATCCTCGCCCCACTCACCGCGGTCGAGAACTCACTGGTCGGCTATGGCCCGTTGGACACCATCTCAGTGCAGGGTGTCAGCCCCGAACGTGTCGACGCCGCGCAGGCGCAGGTGATCGAGATCCTCGACGCGGAGCACGGCACCACGGAGGAGACCCGCGACTACTCCATCTTCAATCAGGCAAGCCTGCTCGACACGATCGACCAGGCCTTGGGCATCTTCACCGCCCTGCTTGGTGCGGTGGCTGCGATCTCGCTCCTCGTGGGCGGTATCGGGATCACCAACATCATGTTGGTGTCGGTCACGGAGCGCACGCGAGAAATCGGTATCCGCAAGGCCGTCGGTGCGACCCGTCGTTACATCCTGCTGCAGTTCCTCCTCGAGGCGACGGTCCTGTCCTTGATCGGTGCGGTCGCCGGCCTGGTGTTGGCTTTCGGTGCTTCGTTTATCGAGATCGCGGGTATCCGACCCGCGATCGTGCCGTCGTCGGTCATCGCGGCATTCGTCATCAGTGTGGCGATCGGTCTCTTCTTCGGTTCCTTCCCGGCTAACCGGGCTGCCTCCCTCCGACCGATCGAGGCACTCCGGCATGAGTAAGGATGGCCCCATGCCCGACGACGACCTGCAGCAGATGTTGGTGCAACGAGCACCGCGTGCCCGGGCGAAATCGACCACGGTGCTGATCGCCCTGATCATCCTGGTGGTGGGCATGATCATCGGGGTCGGTCTCGGGCGCACGAGCGCTCAGATCGAGCAGACGATCTCCGAGGGTGGTGGGCAGCAGGACACCGAGCGCCCCCCGCCCGCCTTCGAAGGGGACTAACCCCAGGTGGCGTCGGTGACGACGCCCGAGTCGACGGTCAGGGTGAGCCGGTCGAGGCGGTAGTCCATCGTGACCGCCTGCGGTTCACCGTCGATCGTTCCCAATCGCCAGGTGTAGCCGTTCTGTTCGATGAGTGCCGTCGCGTCATCCTGGGGAAGTGCCGCGGCAATCAGATCGGTGCGGAAGGTCTCCTGTTCCGCTGTGACTTCGGTGATCACATCGCTCGTCGGAGCCGAGTCGGCAGGTTCACTGGAGCTGCACGCGGCCAGCGCTACTGCCGCAAGGGCTGCTCCGGCACACAGTGCAATGACCCGTTTCATGCTCCTCCTCGAATGACACTCATGTGATTCTCCAGCGTCGGACACATGTCAGACCCCCCTGCGACCGTGCAGGTGTCCGGGTCGAACACGGGATGACGTGCAGCGCACGCCATCCCACGAGGGGGGATTGTGAACGTGAACCATGGCCGCACCGCACGGTTGAACATGCGGCTGACACCGCAGGCGCTGCTCCTGATCCGGGAGGCCGCCGCCGCAGAGAATCAGGACATCACGTCCTTCGTGCTCGATGCCGCCCTGGACCGGGCGCGCACGGTGCTCACGCGACACCACGAACTCCATCCCTAGGGATGGGGCAGGCACGTCATGCGCGGGGGGCTGTGACGTGCGCCGGGGGTGGTCGGCTCTCACGCCGCACCGCCCCCGGTCTTCTTTCTCCTGCGGATGATCCATCGGATCACCAGCACGATGATCCCGATCACGATGGCGAAGGGGATGATGAATCCTGCCGCCGTCACCAGCACGCCTGCTGTGCTCAGGAGTGCGTTCCATCCGGTTTCCAGGCCGCGCAGGAAGTCCGGGGTCGCGGTGACCGCGCCGATCTCGGGGACCAACGTGATCGTCACCGTGGACATCGCCACCTGGTCGCCGAGGTAAGCCCGCTGGGACTGCAGGGACTCCAGCTCGGCCTGACGGTTCGCTAACTCCGTCTCGACGGCGACCAGATCGGCAACGTCCGCCGCCTGCGACTGCAACTCGGTCAGGCGGGCGATGGAGCCCGTGAGTGACGAGATGCGCGCGTCCAGATCGATGACCTGTGTCGTGACATCCGCTGCGCTGATCGAGGACTGCTCGATGGTGCCGAGATCTGCGAGCCCGGCGAGGAACGCGTCGAGGTCCTCGGCCGGGACGCGGACTGTGAGCGTCGCGGTCTGAGATCCGTCGTAGTTCGAGACATCCTCCGTGCTGATCGTCCCGCCAGCGGCCGTGACGGCCGAGCGGAGGTCAGTGACCCCGTCAGTTACGTCCACAACGCGCACGGTGACGTACGCGGTGCGGATCACCTGCTGGTCGATGACAGGCGCCTTCGCGTCTGCCATCGGCATCTCCGCCGCGGGCATCGCTCCCTCGGCCATCATCGCCTGGTCCGAGGAGCCGTCGGCACAGCCGGCGAGACCCAGGATCATCACGGCGGCTGCTGCCGCCAGGAGCTTCCGCACGCCGCTTGGACGGTCGGTCATCGGGTTACGTTTCATTTTTCGGTCACAATCGGATATCGGGCCCAGTGCACGGTCGTGTCCTGGGTTCGTGCCAACCGGGCTCGTTCGGCCTGCGCGACGCACACGTCTGCGGCGAAGGCCCGGTCGAGGTGCAGACCGGTGATGGTCACCGGTCCCGGGGTGGTATCGACATGGACCGAGGCGAGGTCCAACGCCCGCTCCCATGGCCCCTGCGTGAAGCGCACGCTCTGCGTTCGCGCGTGCGGGACCGCGGCGAGGTGGCGAGTGATGCGGCCGCGACGGATCGCGAATGCGTGGGAATCCCAGGCGATTGCCAGACGCATCCACTGAATCGGTGACCGACGCCATGCCCGGCGCGGTGCGGGATGCCACTCCAGGGTGTCGACATCCAGGTCCGGGAGGACGCGCGCCACCAGCGCACGCGCCTGCGCGATCGTCGCGACCGGGATCAGCAGGGTCTCCTTCGCCTGGCTGTTGCCGCTATCGGAGTTGCGGCCACCGACCCCGGCGATGTTCACCCGGACCCGCGTCCAGCCACGCGGGCGCCAGAACAGTGGTTCCACGAAGTCGATCGCCTGCACACGCCCGGGTGGAACGGTGCGCGTCTCGGTGCGCAGCAGGCCGAAACGCAGCCGGAGACCATCGGGGGATTCGGCAACGGTGAATCCGTAGTAGCGCAGGAACTCGCTCACCACGACGAGGAGCGGAACACCACCGGTCACCACGAGCAGTGCCAGCCCGCTCCATCCCTCGAACAGGAAACTCACCACGATGATGCCCACGCTGCCCAGCAGGAGGAATGCGGTCGAACTACGCAGCAGCAGGGAGAGGGCAAGATCACGTGTCGCGACACGTAGGAGGGCCGTCTGCGGCGCTTCGGCGGTCTGGTGATGCAGGCCAGCGGCGCGTGCCAGGATCTCGCGTCGGATCTCACGCGCGTCGGTCACCGAGAGGTACTTCAATCGCACGCGCGAGTCATCTTGGCCGGCGACCTCGATGACGAGCGCGGCCATGCCGAACAGGCGTGCGGCGAGGGGTTGCACCACGTCGATGGCCTGGATTCGGGAGATCTGTACGCGCCGCTCCTTGCGGATGAGCACTCCGGAGAGGACCCGGAAGTCACCATCGGTGTCGAACCAGAAGGCGAGCACGCGCCACGCTAGGTACTGGTAGAGACCGACGGCCGCGGCGACGATGAGGGCGACGACGGCGGTTCCGATCACGGTCCCGATCACGGTCCCGGGGATGATGTCGAGCCAGACGAATCCGTTCGAGAGCCCGAGCAAAATCACGGCACCCGCGACCGCGGGGATCACCGCGACGGCGTGCACGATCGGCGTCAGCGGGTGCACCTTGTGATGGCCCTGCTCGTCGACGACTCCGGGGAGGGTGATTCCGAGGAGGTGGTCGCCGATGGGGCTGGTCATAGGCCGGCCGAGCGGTTCTCACCCTTGCGGGCGAGGCGATCGCGCACCGCGGCTGCGACATCGGGTTCGAGGCCGGGGATCGTGGCGTCGGTGGTGGCGGCCGCGGTATGCAATTGCACCGTGGTGATCCCGAGCCAGCGATCGATGGGGCCGGCGGTGACGTCGACGAGTTGCATGCGGCCGTACGGGACGATCACGGTGCGCCGGAAGAGGATGCCGCTCGTTACCAGCAGATCGTGCTCCCGTTCGCAGTAGGCGAAGGAACGAACACGACGACCGATCAGCCACCACAGCCAGAGGAAGACCACGACCCCGACCCCGACATAGACCCAGCGCAGCACCGGGGGCACATCGGGAATGAGGAAGAGCACGATGATCCCGGCGATGACCAGGATGTAGGCCAGTCCGAGCGTCACGCGACGCGCGGTAACGAGGCGCGGGGAAACCGCGACCCAGGGATCCGTGGACGTGAAAGCGGTCTCGACGCTGGCCATGGGCCCATTCAATCAATCACGAAGCCGTGAAGGGCGCGCGCGTATCCAGCCGATCGGCTGACCGGTCTCGTCCAGGCCGAAGATGACCTGCACGACGAACATGTCGCGCCCGAGACGCGGATAGTCACGCCAGTCCTCGGACCGGATATGACCGACGGGGGCTGTCGCTGCCTCGTCGCCACCGGACTCCTCGACATGGGCCAGGAGTTGCGCGACGGCGTTGACCGTCACCTCCGTCCCGGCCGGTTGGGTGATCCCATCGCGGTACCCGCGTGAGCCGGGGATCAGCCCCAGAAGTTCCGCGATGACCGCGAAGTTCTTCTCCACCGGCACGAACGGGATCTCGATCAAGGGTTCGCCCTCGGGGTCCGCGTCGGGTTGCGTGCCGTCGGCGACCAGGACCCCGCGTGCATCGACGGGTCCTGTGTCGAACCCCGCTACCTGCACCGGACCGAGCGCGCGCTTCGACCGACGCCACTTCCCGGCGAACAGAGTCACGAAAGCCCAGGAGAGACCTGCCATGAGAAGCAGGATCACGAAGCCGTCGAGGCCGAGCAGACCACCGACGAAGGCGCCGGCTACAACTCCCGCGGCAATCCCGCCGCCCCACACCAGGCATCCGGATCGACTCCTGCGCACGCCGGCACCTCCGGGTGCGCGGGGACCGAATCCGGGCAACCACATCGATGGTCGCGTATAGGTCCACGACGGGGGTGCAGCATCACCGCGGGCGCTGTTGCACGAGGTGTGTGCAGGTGCGAGGTTGCTGATGTCATCGGATCCACCCCAGGCGACGGGCACGATGTGGTCGATGGCGTCTGCACCACCCTCACCGCAGATGTGGCACATGCCGTTGTTGGCGCGCATCACCTGCTCACGGTGGCGTTGGTGGCGCCGGGTACGCCGCACCCGCGGATTCGCCATGGTCCCCCCGTATGCACGATCCTCGTGAGTTCTCGCACAACGCTACTCACCGATGTGCGTACAGCCAGTCCCCGCCGCATACTGAAGGTATGCGTCGACTCGCCCTCCTGACCGTGGTGGCCCTCACGTTCGCGTTCGCACCGCACGCCTACGCCAATCCCGATGTCACGGTCTCGCGGACGATTGCGACGGGACTCACGTCGCCCTGGGGCCTGGATTTCCTCCCCGACGGCTCCGCCCTGGTCACGGAACGTGACACAGGCAGGATCCTGCGGATCGATCCGCGGAAGAAGGCCGGATCGAACGTGACCGTGCTGGGCACGGTTCCCGGGTCGACCCCCGATGGTGAGGGTGGCCTGCTCGGGATCGCCATTGCGCCGAAGGCCGACTACGTATACGTCTACACGACGACGCGCCGTGATAACCGTGTCCTGCGCATCCCCTTGCTCGACAACGCAACGCGCCTCGGCAAGGCGACCGCGATTCTCACGGGAATTCCGAAGGCAAGTGTCCACAACGGTGGGCGCATCATCTTCGACCCGCAAGGGAATCTCGTCGTCGCGACAGGTGACGCGGCAATCGAAGAGTTGTCGCAGGATCCGACGTCCTTGGCGGGCAAGGTGTTGCGCATCACCACGGACGGGGAACCCGTCGGCTCGACGCCGACGTTCAGCCTCGGCCATCGGAATGTCCAGGGACTCGCTTTCGATAGTGCCGGGGGACTGTGGGCTAGTGAATTCGGTGCCCGCGACGCCGACGAGTTGAACTACCTCGTCCGCAACGGCAACTACGGCTGGCCCGAGGTCGAGGGCAGCGATCGCACATCGTCGTTCCGTAACCCGGAGGCCGAATGGTCACCCACGTCGCTGGCATCCCCGAGTGGAATCGCAATCCTCGGTGATTACGCCTACGTGGCGAGCCTCCGCGGAGAAGTGGTGTGGCAGGTGCCGCTCACCGGTGTCGGTGGTTCCGATCCCGGCGCACGCACCCCGCGGGCGCTGAAACTCGGGAACCTCGGTCGCCTGCGCACCATCGAGCCCGCCCCCGATGGCTCCCTCTGGCTGATCACCTCGAACACCGACGGCCGCGGCGACCCCGGTCCGCGTGATGATCGGATCATCCGACTGTCCGTTCGGTAGTCATCCACACCCCGGTCGGTCCACCCGCTGGTGTCCGCGTGCGGGTGCTGCGTCCCCGGTCCGTACGAGGCTCCCGATGAGGAGCCATGTGGAAAATTCTGCTACACAGTAATATCATCGAGGTCGGCTTCACCCAGTCCGCGCGGAAGCACCGGATCGGTCGGCGCCGCATCGTGTCGGTCATGAACGAGGCTGCGCTGCGAGTATCTGTCCGCCATGACGGTGTCGTCGAGTGCGCCTGGGAGGGAGCAGATGATCGCGGGTTGGTCATTGAGGTGACAGCACTACTGATCGACGGGGGTTTGCTCGTGATCCACGCAATGCCCGCTGCTTTGAGGAGGCGCCCATGACGCGCACGTATCGGATCGGCCCCTATGTCGATCTCGACAAGAATCCCCTTACCTTGCCCGATGGAACGATCCTTGACGAAGCACGTGCCGAGGAGATGGGCGAGGAGATCGCCCGAAAACACCTACGCGGGCGCCCGTCCTTGCACGGGGAACCAGGCACCTCCCCGGAGGTCCGGTTCCGACTCGAGCCGCATGTCAAGGCGGAACTTGATTCCTTGGCTCGCGACCGCGGTGTCACCCCGTCCCAGGTGATGCGCGATGCGCTACGCATGTACTTGGACAAGCACGCGTCCTAGAAGACCACCGTCCGCTGTCCGTCGAGCAGAACACGATCCTCCGCGTACAACCGCACTGCGCGGGCGAGCACCACGCGCTCGATGTCACGACCGATCTCTGCGAGATCCTCGGCGGTCTGATTGTGGGAGACGCGTTCGACGTCTTGCTCGATGATCGGGCCCTCGTCGAGATCCGCCGTCACGAAGTGCGCCGTGGCCCCGATCAACTTGACCCCACGCTCGTAGGCCTGGTGGTACGGCCGCGCACCCTTGAACCCGGGCAGGAACGAGTGGTGGATGTTGATGATCCGGCCCTCGAAGTCCGAGCAGAACGCGTCGGACAGAATCTGCATATAACGGGCCAGGATCACGACGTCCACATCCTGCGCCGCGATGACCTCCCTCAGGTGTTTCTCCGCCTCGGGCTTGGATTCCACTGGGATATGGGTGAAGGGGATTCCGTACTGCTTCGCCACCGGTGCGCACGTCTCGTGGTTGGACACGATCATCGGGATCTCTATGGGGAGCTCGCCGCCCGCGTGCCGATAGAGCAGATCGACGAGGCAGTGGTCTTCGTGCGACACCATGATGAGCGCTCGCCGACGCACGGACTCGTTGCGCAGCGTGATGATGGGGGAGAAGCGAGTGGTTGCCGCACCAACGGCGGCACGGACCGCCTCGAGGTCGGTCTGCGGGGTCTCGAAGCGCGTGCGCATCGAGAACATGCCGGTGTGTTCGTCGGTGAACTGACCCTGCTCGAGCACGTTCCCGGAGACCTCGAGGAGGGCTCCCGACACCGCGTGGATCACGCCGGGTGCGTCCACGCAGCGCAGGGTGAGGATGTAGCGGGCGTCGGTCACCCTTCTCCTCTCGCCGTGCACCAGAATGACCTGTCACCCTACTGAGACCGAGGATCCATGCGCGCTGCTGTCTATCGCACCACCGGCGATGCCGATGTGCTCGAGGTCACCGACATCAAGACACCGGGGCCCGGCCCCGGCCAAGTGCGCGTGCGTCTGCACGCGTCGGGAATCAACCCGACCGACGTCAAGTCTCGCTCCGGGGCGACACCGCGACCGATCGACGGGTTCCAGGGTCCGCATCATGATGGCGCAGGTGTCATCGATGCCGTCGGTGCGGGAATCGACCTGGCGCGTATCGGTGAGCGGGTCTGGGTGATGCTCGCCGCCCACGCCAATCCCTACGGCACGGCCGCGGACTCCTGCATCGTGCGGGAGGACTTCGCGCGGCCTCTGCCCGCGGAGATCACCTTCGCCCAGGGAGCGACCCTCGGTGTTCCGGCGCTCACCGCCGCCTACTGCCTATTCGCCGACGGCCCGATCGAGGGCACGCAGGTGCTCGTCCACGGCGGTGCGGGAGGTGTCGGTCGCTACGCGGTGCAGCTCGCCCGCTGGGCCGGGGCGACCGTGGTCGCCACCGCCAGCTCCGAGGCCAAGCAGCAGATCGCGCGCGAGGCCGGTGCGCACCACGTGGTCGACTACCGCGCCGCTGACGCCGCGGAGCAGATTCGCGCGATCGCGCCCACCATCCGCCGCATCATCGAGGTGAACATCGGTGCCAACCTCGACCTCGATCTCGAGGTCAGTCACCCTGGAACCGTGATCGTGGTCTACGCCGCCGATGGGCCGGACCCGGTGCTGCCACGCAGGAAGCTGATGACCGCGAGTGTGACGCTGGAATTCATGCTGCTCTACAACACCGAGCGGGAGAAGTTCGCACGCGCACTCGATCTCACCGAACAAGCCCTGCGCGATGGCGCCCTCACGATGCCACCGGCGACGATCTACCGACTCGAGGAGATCGCCGACGCGCACCGGGCGCAGGAAGCGGGACCGGACACCCGGATCCTGCTCGGCATCACGGACGACGTCAGCGACGTCCCCGAATCCAACTGATCACCACACCGATGATCACGCCGACGGTGATCACGGCCAGGCCGATCCAATAGATCACGTACTCACCGAATGAGACGACCCCCGGCATCAGGCGGCCTTGCTCGTCAGGTGCCATCCCTGACAGGACGGGCAGGCGTATGCGCGGCACTCCGCACGCCGGGTCGCACCACCGGAGAACTCCCGTGCCCGGGCGGCACTATGCAGGGCCCGCACCGCCTCCCGATGATCCCGGAACCGGACCTTCCCCGACACCAGGCAGGTGCCCAGGTGACCCCGTGGACGTGTCTGCAGCTTCATGACCTCCCCCTTCCTGCCCGCACACGTTAGGGCGGGGGTCCGACATCGTCCGGCGCGCGCAGACCCAGATCGTCAAGAAGTCGAAGGACCGCAACCTCGAGCGCCGGAAGGTGGTCCGTGATGATGGTGGCGACCGTGTGCGGATCAACTGATGCGTATTCGTGTACGACGAAGTTGTGAAAGGCGAGAATCCGCTGCCAGGGAATCTCGGAAGTGAGATCACGCGCATGGGCACTAAGTCCCCTCGATGCCTCACCGATCACGATGAGTTGGTACTTGACCCCGTCACGTATCAGTTGCTCGTTGGTCTCCGTGGTGAGGTAGGTCTCGATGGTGTCCAATGCGATGAGAATGTCTGCAAGGCGTCCATGGTCGGCGAATACATTCACAGGGCAATTGCGTCACGGGTTGCCCCCTCGAGTACAGAGTCCTTCGCGACCTGTGGACAAAGCAGGTCGAATTGCACGCCGAGATTGTGGGTGAGTTGCTCGCTCGTGACGTAAACCTCTAGCACGTCGCGCGCGACACCGAGATCCACCAGGATGTCGATGTCACTCTCCTCGGTGTCCTCACCCCGCGCCACCGAACCGAACACCCGCGGGTTGCGCAAACCCGCCGCTTCGATCACCGCGCGCACCTCGGCCGCGTGGCGCCGAAGCAGACGTCCTCGCGGCCCCCGCGCGGGAACCTGCGTGGTCACGACGGGTGCGCTCGCGGGTTCGAGTCGCTGCCCGCACGCGGCGAGGATCCGCTCGAGGGTCGATGCCCGCGGCTCCGAGCGCCCACTCTCGTAGCGGGCGATGGTCGGTTGGCTGGTTCCCGCTCGGCGCGCCAACTCCGCCTGGGTCAGCCCGGCCCGCTCCCGCGCCGACCGGATTAGGGCACCCGTCTGCATCCCGGGAATATATCTAAATGGATATATTCCCGCCGAGACCCCCGCCCCGACCGGGGGCCGGCCAATTAAGGGGTGATGACGATCTTGTGCGTGCCGGGCTCGCGCATCGCGGCCAGTGCCCGCGGGTACTCCGCCACTCCGAACCGGTGCGTGATCACCCCGTCCATCCGGATCGCCCCGGAGCGGAACGCCCGCAGGGCATCGGGGAACGAGTCGACCTCGGTGAACGAGCCAAGGATGGTGAGTTCCCGACGGAAGATCTCGAACGGGGAGATCGTGACGCGATCGGTCTCGTCGGCCACGCCGTAGTAAACGATCCGGCCACCGTTGCGGGCCAGCAGCGGCAACTCCTGGATCACCGGGGCACGTCCGCTCGCGTCGATCACCACATCGAACGCTCCCGACGACGAGATGCGCGCGAACGACCCGACTACGTCATCACGATCGATCACCGCGGTCGCGATTGAGGCCAGCGATGCAGCGCGCTCGAGCTTGAACGCGTTCGGATCGGCCAGGGTCACCGATGCGGCACCGTGCAACACCAGGAACTGGGTCAGCAGCACACCCGTGGGACCGGCACCGATGACGATCACGCGCTGTCCGTCGAGGGGGGATAGGCGATCCATCAGGTGCGCGATGCACGCCGATGGTTCGGCGAACACCGCCAGGTCCGGGTCGATGCCCTCGGCATCGTGCACCTGGGCGGCCGGGATCACCAGGTACTCCGCGAACCCACCGGGCGTGCTCGACCCGATTCCGGCGAAGGAGTCGCACAACCACGGACGCCCCTCACTGCAGTAGTCGCATACGCGGCAGCTGGAGTTCGGGTTCACCACCACCTGCTGACCGACCCGCAGCGACTGCCCGTCCCCGTCGCGCGCATCGACCCCGACCGCATCGACCCCGACCGCATCGACGACGCCCACGGTCTCGTGGCCGGGGGTGAGGGGGAAGGTGGCGAGGAACTGCCCTTCGTGCAGGTGCAGGTCGGTTCCGCACATCCCCGCCCGGGTCATCCGCACCCGCACTTCACCGGGTCCGGGGTCCCGCACGGGCACCTCGCGGACCGTGACCTCACCGGGTCGGTCGTACACGACCGCACGCATCATGGATTCGCACCTCGGATTTCGTGGTGCATCGATGATGGCACAGGTTAGGTTCGACGTCCGAGGTTCAGGAGGAGGGGACATGGCGGGAGCCCGGTTGTCCGCATCCACCCTCGGGATGCTCGACCCCCACGTCGCGATCCCCTCCTACGACCGGGGGAGGCTCACCCACGGGATCGTCCACATCGGGGTGGGGAACTTCCACCGCTCGCACCAGGCTTTGGCTCTGGACCGACTCATGAACGCCGGGCTCGCCTACGACTGGGCGATCTGCGGTGTCGCGGTGCTGCCCACCGATGCGTCACTGGCACGCAGGATGCAGGACCAGGACTGCCTCTACACACTTGTGGAGAAGTCCGCGGACGGCACGTGGAGTCCGCGGGTGATCGGCAGCATCACCGAGGTGATTTTCGATGACCCGGAGCGCGGGATCGCGAAGATGACCGAGCCGAACGTGCGGATCGTCTCCCTCACCGTCACCGAGGGTGGGTACAACTTCGATCGCCTGACGGGTGAGTTCATGCTCGACACCCCCGCGATTGTGCAGGACCTCAGCCGCACCCACCCGCCCCGCACCTTCTTCGGGATCATCACCGAAGCGCTGCACCGACGCCGGAAGGCGGGCATCCCCCCGTTCACGATCATGTCCTGCGACAACATCCAGGGCAACGGCCAGGTGGCCCGGCGCATGTTCGAGGCATTCGCGCGCGCGCAGGACCCGGAGTTCGCCGAATGGATGCTCGCCGCAGTCGCGTTCCCCGATTCGATGGTCGATCGCATCACGCCGGTCACCACACCGGAGGACGTTGCGGCGGTGAAGGAACTCATCGGCGTCATCGACGAGTGCCCGGTGGTATGTGAACCGTTCTTCCAGTGGGCGCTGGAGGACCACTTCCCGCAGGGCAGGCCAACCCTCGAGGATGCTGGCGTGCAACTCGTCGCGGATGTCGCCCCCTACGAGAAAATGAAACTACGACTCCTCAACGGCAGTCACCAGGGCTTGGCTTACTTCGCGCACCTGATGGGCTACCAGTTCGTGCACGACGCCACCCGCGATCCGGACATGGCCACCTTCCTCCGCCGCTACATGGATGAGGAGGCGACCCCGACCCTCGATCCGGTTCCGGGTGTGGACCTCGACGCCTACAAGTCCCAATTGATCGAGCGGTTCCAGAACCCCGAGGTTCGTGACACGGTGTCACGACTGTGCGCGGAGTCCAGTGACCGCATCCCGAAGTGGTTGATCCCCGTGGTGGTGGATCAGTTGCGTCACGATGGTCAGGTCGAGCTCTGCGCCGGCATCGTCGCGAGCTGGGCTCGGTACGCCGAAGGTGTCGACGAGTCCGGCACCGCGATCGCGGTCGTGGACCCGCTCAAGGATGAGCTCACTCCGATCGCCCGCCGCCAGCGCGAGAACGAACTCGCGTTCATCGCCAACCGTCGACTCTTCGGCGACTTGGTGGACGATCCCCGCTTCACCCGGCCGTACGCGCAGGCCCTGCACTCCCTTCACGCACGCGGCGCAGCCCGCACCCTGCACAATCTCGCTACGGCCGGAATCGAAACGGAGTCCGCATGAAGCAGCGCGCCAGTGTCCTGTCCTCATCTCGCACCATCACGATGGAGGAGCGCGACGTCCCGACGCCGGCTCCGCACGAGGTCCTCGTCGAGGTGAAGTCCGTGGGTATCTGCGGCAGCGACATCCACTACTTCGAGCACGGACGGATCGGCTCGTTCATCGTGGACGGCCCGCTGATCCTGGGGCACGAGGCATCGGGTCAGGTCGTCGCAGTCGGCGCGGACATCACCGACATCGCCCCGGGCGCGCGCGTGGCCCTCGAGCCGGGGGTGCCCTGCAAGGAGTGCGCGCAGTGCACCGCGGACCGCTACAACCTCTGCCCCGACGTGATCTTCTTCGCCACGCCACCCGTCGATGGGACGTTCACCCAATTCGTCGCGCTCGACCGCGACTTCGTCCACCCGGTGCCCGAGCACGTCTCCTACGACGCGGCAGCCCTCATGGAACCCCTCTCGGTGGGTATCTGGGCCAACCGCAAAGCCGAGACCACGGCCGGAACTTGCGTACTCATTGCAGGGGCGGGACCGATCGGGATCGTCTGCGCACTCGTCGCGCGCGCAGTCGGCGCCGGCACCATCGTGATCACGGATACGAACGCGGCCCGGCGGCAGACCGCGACCAATATGGGTTTCACCGCCCTCGACCCCTCCACCGAGGATCTCCCCGCACAGGGATTGTTCGATGCGTTCCTCGAATGCAGCGGCGCACCGCAGGCGATCCTCCAGGGGATCCGCGCCGTCGCGCCAGCCGGGCGCGCGGTGCTCGTGGGCATGTCACCGAGTGGCACGATCGAGGTTCCCCTCGATGTCATCCAGGGCCGTGAACTGGTGGTGACCGGGACGTTCCGCTACGCGAACACCTATCCCACCGCCGTCGAGTTGGTTGCCTCGGGGGCTATCGACCTCGACGCACTCGTGTCGAAGACGTTCACCCTGGATGAGGTCGAGGATGCGCTGACCTTCAACGCGAAGGATCCGACGGCGATGAAGGTGGTGGTGCGGGTCTCCGAATAGGTCCGCAGACCCACACCACCTATACGTCAGTCGTTGATCGCGTTGTCGATCGTCCAGGACGACGTCTGCGCCATCGCGGGCCCCTGGTTCTTGAACGTCGCATTCACCTGACTGAACACGTTGACGAACGTGCCGAACGCTGGCCCGGACGCCTCGCCATCGAGGGTCAGTTTCGTCTTGGGGTACTTGTAGATGTTGCCTGCACCGCAGGTGGGCACGCACGTGTTGTAGAACAACGTGCCCACTCCGGTCGCCCCGTTCATGTCCCACTTCGACCATCGGATGTTGCCGAAGTACACGCCCCCATCACCACAGGCGAACACGATCTCCTTGGGCTTGAAATCCAGGTTGCCCTGGCAGTCCACGATGTAGGTCTTCTTCGGGTCTGGCTTTTCCGCAGCCGATGCTGTAGGGGCGAGTACGCCCGCGGTCACGATTGCAGCACCGATGGTCGCCAACACTCCGACGATTCGTTGATTCATGTCTCTCCTCAGGTCAGGTCTCGAGGGTACGAGCCCAACGCTCCCGAGGACGCCCGGCACACCGTCCGGGACCACTCACCGGCTGCCGCGTGAGGCGCGTGCCCGCTCCATCCCCGAGGAGATGAACTCCCGGGCGGACACGGCAAGGTCCATGCCGTCCTCCCAGAGGTTCCGCCACACCGCCAAGGTGTTCGACAGGTGCCGGCTGACCACGGCGGAGGAGAAGGATTCGAATGTGATCGGGCCGGTGTAGTCGATGTCGGCCAATGCGCCGAAGAACTGGTCGAAGTCGATTGTGCCTGTGCCCAGGTACCCGCGGTTGGACTCGCCCACGTGCACGTACCCCAATCGGTCCGCGCACAGCAGCACTGGTGTGCGAAACCCATTCTCCTCAATATTCATGTGGTAGATGTCCGCATGGACCACCACATTGGGCTCATCGACAACATCCATGTAAGCGAGGGTCTGCTCGACGGTGTTGAGCAGGTTGCTCTCGTACCGGTTCACGAACTCCAGGCCGATGGTGATGTCCGACCCAGCAGCCTCCTGCGCGAGCTCCTTGATGACCGCGGCACTATTCCGTCGAGCCCCCTCGGTCACCGGTCCCGGGTACTTGTCCATCGCGCCGAAGATCACGCCGCCCAGGTAGGACGCACCCGTGTCCCGTGCCACCCCCAGGGCATCCATGAGCACCGCGCGCCCACGCTCCACGCTGGCTCGATCCTCAGAGTTGATGTCGGTGTCGAAGGTCAGTCCCAGGGTGAAGCTCGCATCCAGGCCGTGGGCGTCGAGGCGCGCGCGGGTGTCGGCGATGTCGAATCCTGATGGTTCGAAGGCGGGGATCTCGATGAGGTCAAACCCGGCGGCTTTCGTCGAGGCGATCGCGAACTCGGCCTCGTCCGGCGTCCATCCGCCGGTCCAGACCAAGGCGTGCACCCCCAACGGATTGCCCATCGACTCTCCTCAACCAGCCCGTCGGAACCCTCGCCCGGACGTTACCCTCGCCCATGCCCATGCGTCCGGCCCTTGTGATCTTCGATCACGATGGAGTGCTCGTGGACTCCGAGCCGATCGCCATGCATGTCCTCGCCGACATCTCCACACGCTTCGGGTTCCAGATCACACCCGACGAGGCCTTCGATCGCTACCTCGGCACGAGTTTCGACTACGTGGTGGAGGACCTACGCCGCCAGGGAGCGATCATCGACCGCGATGCGCTCCACGCGCAGTTCCACGATGACTTGTTCGCCGGGTTCCGTGCCCGCCTCACCCCGATCCCTGGCATTCCGGCACTTCTTCACGAACTCACGCATACCGGTCAACCGATCGCCATCGCATCGAGCGGCAACTCCCAGCGCGTGAATCTCGGCATCACCTCGGCCCGAATCGATCACTTCTTCGCCGACTCCATCATCACCACCGCCGACGACGTCAGCCGCGGCAAACCCTTCCCGGACCTCTTTCTCGCCACCGCTGAGCGCGCCCAGGTCGATCCGGCTTACTGCATCGTGATCGAGGACAGCCCGTTCGGTGTCCAGGCGGCGCACGCCGCGGGTATGCGGGTCATCGGGTTCGCCTACCAAACTCCGCACCACGCACTCGCGGAGGCGGACTGGGTCATCACCGACATGGCCGAGGCAGTTCGAATCCTCATCCCTGGCTGAGACCAGCGCGTCCTCCACAGTCCCGGCATGTCATCCCGGGGATCCTTATGACCTCGCCTGCCGCGTGCGTGGCGCCGTGAGACTGCTCCGAACGAAGGAAGACGTATTCCTTTTCTATACAAAAATGGTGGTACCTTTGGGTCAGGTATTCGACTTCGACGAGGTCAAGTCCCGTACGAATGCAGCCAAGCACGGGATCGACTTCGTTCTCGCCCAAGCCTTGTGGGCGGATGAGGATCACGTCGAGGTCGAAGCTCGGACGCAGTCCGAGAGGCGCTGGATCGTCGTCGGTCGCATCAATGGCCGCCTGTGGGCAGCCGTCATCGCGAAGCGAGACGACACGATTCGCATCATCTCAGTCAGGCGCGCACGAAAGAGCGAAAGGGACGTTTATGAAGGCTAAGGATTTCGACCGCGTCTTCGACGAAGGTTCCCAGGACATCATCGACGAACTCGATCTGTCCACGGCGAGGCGTCCCGGCCGCGAAGTTCGCCGTGTCAACGTCGACTTCCCCGCCTGGATGGTCGAATCCCTGGATGCCGAGGCCGTGCGCCTTGGGGTGACACGACAGTCCGTGATCAAGACGTGGATTGCTGAGAGGTTGGACAAGTAGCTTCGAATGAGGACCCCCCGCTTACACTCCACCCATGTCTTTCCACGGCCGTCTCCTCGCCCTCGCCTCCGTCGCGCTCCTGGCCGCCAGCGCGGCCACCCCAGCGCTCGCAGATCACACCAACGCCGATCAGGAGATGATCACGAAGAAGGACGTCCCCACGTCCTTCGGTACCGAGACGAGTCGGGACTTCACCGACCAGGTGATCGACAAGACCATCGGCATCTGTGACAACGCCTCGGGCGAGACGCTGGTCAGCACCCCGGCGCCCATCCAGCAGTACATCGTGGACATCGAAACCAAGAACAAGAAGACCTATACGAGTATCAGCGAGCGGGTCTACCAGTTCGAGACTCCCGAACAAGCCACGGCCTCCTTCAACGAGTTGTTCACCAACCTCGCCACGTGCAACGGAACCTCGACTATGGAGCAGGGGACGCCCGATCTCACCCAGACCGTGACCACGGGTTCCTACCCCGGTGGTGAGTACCCGGACTTCTGGGTGAACGTGCAGGGCACGTGGACCGGCGGCAAGGAATGCACGAAGCCGTGCCGGACCGCGCTGCAGGCGGTCTACGTGCAGGCGGGAAAATCGATCATCGAAACCGTCGCCTACATCAACGGCAAGGGCCGACTCACCGGCAAGCAGAGCAATGACCTCGCCGATCTCGCCGAAGTTCTGGCCGACCGGTGGGTGACTTCCAGTAAGGGCACGGTCCGCGTAGTGCTGTGAAGGAGGTCATCCACAGTCGGGTGACCGAGGATTCCTCGATACGTGCGCGTGATCTTCTGTAGCAAGCCTGAGGCCCCGACGTCTGCGCGAGCCACCAGGGTGAACCTGAACGCGTCATCGGAGTGATTATTCGAACCGTGATGTGAGCACGGATTCGACTGCGTGCCCATGTCGTTGATCTCATCCATCGCGCCTCGCCACCTGGAGTCCCCATGCGCGGTACCGTCCACACGATGACTCCGCGCCGCACAGCATCCCGAGCAGCGAGTGCCGTGTCCGCGCTCCTCATTCTCGCTGCGCTTCCCGCAACCCCCGCCCGCGCCGACGCGACGTTCACCGCACCCGCCTACCCCTCCGCCGCCTGCACACCTGTTGCCGGCGGACTCAACCTAGGTATCGCCCCGCAGCAGTGGAACTCGGTGGCCGG
>JBEIHR010000022.1:0-22696 GCA_040381195.1 Rubricoccaceae bacterium | reverse complement strand
GCCTCACGGATCTCATCCGGTGTCGCATCGAACCCTTCCGCGACGACGAGGGCTTGCGCCGCAGCGGGGTCATCCTTGAGTGCGGTCAGCCGCTCTGCGAACTCTGGATCTTCCTGAACTCGGGCGATGAACGCCTCGGCCTGCTGCTGGGACATAGGGACTCTCTCTCAACGAAGGACACCGGGAGGACCAGGCTCCTGCTCGGCTTGTGGCGTTCACGTGTGTTACTACGGGGAACGTAACAGATCCGCGGGTGGCCGTCTAGAGCTCCAGGCCCGGAACCACACACACACTCACCCAAACACGAAATCAACCACGCCCCACCGCTCGGTCAGCTATTCCTGTGAAAGGATCGAGGGGGGAGTTGAAGCGACCATCGAGGGTCTTGTCCTCTTGTTCCCGGGATCTCTAGGGTAGGGCCTATCCGGCGCACAAGCCCCGGCAAGGGCCGGTGGGGTGGAACACGAACATTGAGCGAGTTCATTGGTGCCTCGGTTAGCCTCAACACCTCAGATGCTGCAGCCTTCGAAACCACCGCCGTGTCCGAAAAGCATGAGGAGTGAGTTGATGCGGATTTTCCGGGTGGATCCACTCACGAGCCCATCCCGCTCCCCGCATGCGCCCGCATGGCGAGGATCGGGCGGGTCGGTGGGCATCGAAGCCACGATCTGGTCTGACCCAACACGATGACTATCGCCGATTCCGATGGTGGCCACGATCTTGCTGGTCACGGTCTCGTGGTCTTCCTCGGGCCCAGCCTCACACATGACGAGGCACGCGCACTGGCGCCGGGAGCTGTGGTGCTACCTCCCGTGTGCCAAGGCGACCTACTGAGCGCATGCGAGCAGTACGCGCCCGAAGTGGTGGTCATCATCGACGGTGAGTTCGGTCAAACCCTGTCGGTGTGGCATAAAGAGGTGCTGTTTGCCCTCGACAGTGGGGTGCGTATTTTCGGAGCATCTTCCATGGGTGCCTTGCGTGCGGCTGAACTTGATCGATTCGGCATGGAGGGAGTAGGCGAGATCTATCGCCACTATGCGGAGGGTTTTCTCACATCCGACGCCGACGTTGCGCTCGTGCACGCCGACGGTGAGGACGGTTGGCGACCTGTCACCTGGCCCATGGTCAACGTGTGGGCCACCGTCAAGAATCTTCGTGATCAGGGTGTTCTGTCGGGAGAAGACTGCGACGCCTTGCAGGCAGGCGCAGACGCGCTCCACTTCTCACAGCGATCGCGTGCAGCGCTGGTGCAGACGATCATGGCTCAGGGTCGCACAGATGCTCAGGAACTCGTTAATGCCTTTGCTGCGAACTTCGTCGACCAAAAGAAGCTGGACGCCATCGAGGCGATTACCACCGCACTCGATCACGCCAACGTTCCCAAGCCGGCATGTGAGCAACCACGCCATGTATTCGGTCGCATCGGTGAAGCCATGTTTTCGAGCGACACGCTCGTTCCTAGCTCGGAACATCCCCTACGCCGCTACCAGCTCGTTAACGATGTCGCATTGCATGATCCTGATTTCGAGAAATTGTCCCAACGTGCCCTCGATCGTGCCGTGGCACTGGAGTACGCGTACGAGGCTGGGGTTGAGCCAACTCCGGAGGAAATCGAGAGAGAGTCAACTCACTTTTTCGCCTCGATCGGTGTGTCAGCAGAGCAGATCCCCGAATGGATCGCGGCGAACGACTTCAGGCCGGGTGAGCTAGAGAGACTTCTCGCCGACGAAGCTCGACGTCGCCACATGCAGCGTTGGGCCCTTGACGTAAAGCTCTACGAACGCAATCGCCGGATTATCCTTGACCAGTTGCGTTTGGAGAATCGATACGTCGACGCGGTGAAAGCAGCGTCGCGTCGTCGGAAACTCACTGATGCACGACCGCCGATCGACTGGCCCACGGACCACACCGAGATCGTTGACCTGGTCCTACGTCATGCAATCAACGTCAAGTGGCGCATCCCCGTTGATGTTGAGGTCATGGCCTCCGATCACGGGTTCGACGGCACGTCCGGCCTGCTCACCGCGCTTCTCGACGCAACCGCAGCACGTCAAGAAGCCTCCGATCGACGCGCACGACTGAAGATGATTTTCGATAATTCTGCTGCCGCTCCGCGTGAGGCTCCATCGATGACCGACTCGGATGCTCGCAAGGGTGCCGCTTCGGCACACATAGCCCTCGAATCTCATCAGATGTCTGCTATCGCTCTTGCTTTCGTCGAACTTGGGGTGGCGGACGCGATCGCTTCTGGGCAGTCGTCGACCTCCGCCATCGCTGAGAGGTGCTCAGCCCCGGTTGATCGAATGGGTCGGTTCCTGGCGGCCTCACGCAATGCTGGATTCGTCGATGTCGATGACGACGTCTGGTCGCTCACACTTGCTGGTGAGGTGTTTCGGTCCGATCACCAAGCATCAATGGTTCACTACGCACGTGATCTACGTGAGTTCAGCCTCCCCGCTTGGGCTCGACTCGCCGAGGTCATCAGGGGATCGGACACGGCACTTCAAGAATCGGACCCTGATACCGACCTTGCGGTTTCGGCAGCTACGTGGGCCCTCGGTTCGGATGAATTCATCGCGGCGCTCATTCCCGAGGACTTCACGGGAAGCGTGGTCGACATCGGTGGTGGTCTCGGTCGCACGGCCGAAGCAATCGCGAGGAGATGCCCCGCAGCGGCCGTATCGATTGTGGAACGTCCCCACGTTGCCGATAAGGCGCGTCGGCGCGTCGGTGGTGAGCGCGTCAGCGTCCACACCGCCGATAGCTTCCCCGGAGGTGCCGACATCGTGACGATGTCACGGGTCTTGTGCAACCTGTCTGATCCAGAGGCCGCTTCGTTGCTGAGCACGGTCCGTCGGTGGGTAGCTGAGGAAGCCGAGGTGCATCTCATTGACGGCGTTCCCAGCGATCTAGCGGCGACGAGTTGTCTCGACCTGTTCAACTTGACGCGCTTTGGCGGGGGCGCTCGCACCGAGGAGCAGTGGCGAACTCTTGCTGAATCGTCCGGATTCACCGTGGTGAGGATTAATCCCTTCCTCGGTCCATTCTTCGACATCGTCCTACGGCCCGTTTCTTCTCACTCCCCAGGGAGCACTCAATGAACGACACCTCAGACCAAGCGTCTGGAGCACGCGGGCAGATCGATGAACAAGCGGGAGGGCCTGAGGGTAATCATCTGGCCGTAGAGGAGTTAACCTTTGAGCAACGTGCCATTGGTGACGTGGTGAACCCACTCGAACACATCGATTCAGTCTTCAGGCGCACAGGAAGTCGGCTCTGGTGGGGGGTCGCCGGCGTGTTCCTCCTCGTTGCAGCGCTCGTCACATGGGGCTTCATCGCCGAACGAGTCGTTACCACCGACACCGCCATCATGATGCTGCCACGTTCGGGTCTCTATCCCGTTGGCTCCCTGGAGACTGGTGTCATCGGTGAGGTGGACGTAGAGGTGGGATCCTCGGTTTCTGCGGGGCAGAGGCTCGCCACGATCTCCAATCCGGCGATCGGTGAGATCGAGATCATCGCTCCTATCGATGGAGTTGTCGTCGAAGTCGACGCCGTGCGAGGCCAGGTCACCTCGCTGGGCGCCTCGGTATTTCTGCTGGCACCGCGGGGAGAGCCCACCTTCGCCATCGGCCTGGTGAGTCCGGCGCAGTTGAACGGACTCGAGAAGGGCCAGAAAGTGACGATCGGCTTCCCGACCGTGAACGAGCAGAGTTCAGGTCGACTGATCGGCACTCTCGACCGCATTGGCGATACCCCCGTCACCAGCACGCGTATCGCCGCGGTGCTGGGAAGCGGGACCCTTGCCGCGGCAGTGTCACAGCAAGGGCCCGTCTACGAGGTGCAAATCGAGCTCGTTCCAGCGAACACTCCGAGCGGGTACGCCTGGACTGTGGGTGAGGGTCCCCCCTCCGCCCCACCCATTACGTCGATCGGAGTTGCGTCCATAGAGACGTCGCGCCAGTCCATCGCATCGGAGATCTTCGGCTGATGACAACCAGCGTCGAAGATGCCGACACCAAGGCGGACCTCCCACCCGGGAGCGACCGCCGGGTGCATGTCCCGACCTTCCTACAAATGGAGGTCACCGAATGCGGTGCGGCGGCGCTCGGGATGGTTCTCGCTTACTACGGCAAATGGGTGCCACTCGAGGAACTGCGGGAGACCTGCGGTGCCTCCCGTGACGGCACGTCGATGGCGGATCTCCTCACGGCCGCCCGAAAGTACGGGTTAGACGGTCACGGGCGTTACCTACGTGCGTCGAAACTCGATCAGGTCGGCTACCCCAGCATCCTGTTCTGGAAGGGGGCCCACTTTCTGGTGCTCGAAGGATTGGTCGAGGGGGGAGCACGTCTCAACGATCCCGCCGTCGGGCCGAGGTTCGTCACTACCGACGAACTAGAAAACGACTACGCGAAGATTTGTCTAGTCCTTCGCCCTACCCCCGAATTCACGAAAGGGGGCACAAAGCCGCGTCCCTGGCAAGGAGTGTTGCAACGGGCTTTCAAAGCCCTGAACGAAGTCATTGCGGTAGTCCTGCTCGGTCTCATGGTGACGGTGCCCGGCCTCGCCGTCGCTGCGATCTCAAAGATTTTCCTGGATGACGTGCTCATCAGTGGAAACCGAGGTGCTGCCTCAAGCCTGATCGTCGGACTACTTGCGGTCCTCGTGTTGCAGGGGCTCATCACATGGTTCCAACAGCGCGTACTCATTCGCGCGTCTATAGGCATGACGGTTGTCGATTCGTCAGCCTTTGTGCGCAAGGCCCTTCGTTTGCCAGAGAAGTACTTCGTGGCTCGATCAGTGGCCGACCTCTCCCAACGCGTTCAGCACAACCAGGAGGTGTCATCCCTACTCACCGGCCGGCTCGCCGTCGTGTCGGTGGGAGTGATCACCGTCGTGGTGTATGCGGTTGCGATGTTCATCGTCGACCCACTCCTCGCCCTCATCGCACTCGTGCTGACACTCGGAAACCTCTTGGCGCTACGTAGTGCTCTGAAGCGCCGTCGCGACGCGGCACGACTACTTGTCCAGCAGCAGGCGATGCTCTCGCAGACCACCGCATACGGCGCCTTCACCCTCGAGACCATCAAGGCGGGTGGGCTCGAAGGTGACTTCTACGCCCGGTGGGAGGGCACCGCAGTTCGGGTCGCTGAGGTGCGGCAGGAGATGGCGCTGCGCAATCAGATCGGGAATGCCATACCCACACTGCTCAGGGCACTCACCTCTGCTGCGGTGCTGGGAGTGGGCGCCCTGCAGGTGATCAACGGATCCCTCGAGATCGGCTCGCTGGTCGCATTCATGGCCCTCGTGAGTTACTTCCAGGGCCCGATCTCCGAACTGGTGGGTTTCGCCTGGATGATGCAGCAGGTTCAAAATCTGGTGACACGACTTGATGATGTGCTCGACGAGAAGATCGATCCGTCCTGTGATCCGCAGATCCAACGGTTCGACGTGATGCCTGGGGAGGAGACCCGCTTTCGCGGGGCGATCTCCATGCGCAATGTCACTTTCGGGTTCAAGACCACGGTGCCACCCCTGATCGATAACTTCAGCATCGATGTCCCTCCTGGCGCGCGAGTGGCGGTCGTCGGTACGTCGGGCAGCGGTAAGTCGACGCTCATCCGGCTCCTGGCCGGCCTCCATGAACCGTGGGAGGGTGAGGTCCGTTTCGACGGCAAGCGTCGCCAGGACATCGCCCGGCCTGTCATCAGTTGCTCCATCGCGATGGTCGATCAACGAATCGCTCTGTTCAGTGGCACAGTGAGGGAGAACCTCACCCTGTGGGATTCCTCATTCTCCGATGAGGATCTCGTTCGTGCGGCACGAGACGCCCAGATCCACGACGCCATCTCCGCCCGCGTCGGATCGTATGACGCCGTCGTCACTGATGGTGGAACGAACTGGTCAGGTGGACAGCGACAACGTCTCGAGATCGCGCGAGCATTGGTACGCAATCCTTCGATCCTGGTGCTCGACGAAGCCACCAGCGCCCTTGACTCCGAAACGGAGGCTCTCGTTGATGCAGCCCTCCAACGTCGAGGATGTACCACGATCGTGGTCGCACATCGACTCAGCACGGTACGGGATGCCGATCTCATTCTCGTGATGTCTGCCGGGAAAGTCGTCGAGATGGGGCGCCATGACGAACTCATGGCCCGGGATGGCGTGTACTCCACGCTGGTCCAGGAGTGAGCGCCATGGGCGACACCACCGTCATCAAGGTCGAGCAGGTGAAACCTTTCGAGCCCGGGTCACCTGTATTCCTCCGGGCTGGGCAGACGACGTTGTTCCTTGCTGAGGACATACCCAGCGAAGGGCTCGGCCGCCGAGTTCCCGTCGTGACACTTGTCGCCCCCGCGATCCTCGTGACGCCGGCCCCACCAGCGGGCCGAGCATGGGTTCTCGCTCACCACGCCACGGCCGTGGAGGTCCCCTTAGGGGAGGCGACAGAGTTGGAGCTCGATGCCTCGGTCATCGCGACTGCGGAGGCCCTCTGTGCGGTTGTCCGCCCGATGGTTCCACCGCCCTCTGGGCATGTTGTCCGCCTGGGCCCCGACCCTCTCACCCTCACCTCCGGCAGCACCGCGGTCGTCGACACGCTCTCGTGGGTTCGCGTGGTCGAGGGCGCAACCACACTGGCCGGCCTTCTGCTCCCCGATTCGGGGGCCCCCGTCGCAGAGCGCATGAGCATCCTGGGTGAGGGAACCACGGCCCTCACTGCGCACCCGCTCGTGGGTGTACCGACGGATGAGCGAGTCGAAGGAGTCTCGTGGCTCTTCGGTGTGGCCGGGGAGTGCGTCCTGCGTTCCTTCGTCGAGAAGGAGAGGCTCGAGCGCGAGCGGGCCCTCGCCTATCCCCGAGTCTCCGCCCGGATCGAAGCGGCGAGTTTGCGCTTACTTGCCCGGGAGGTGGACGACGGCGGGGCTGTGGTGCCGACCATCACGTCGGGAGAGCCCCTCGTAGTCGTCACATCGATGGTTGCTCACATCAACGGCTATGCGATCAAGGCCCCTCGAGGAGGGCTCCGTGATCAAGAAGGAACCTCCGCGGTGCGCGCGATCGCCACCACATCGGGGTTATTCGCGCGCACCGTCACGTTGCCGGCGAAGTGGTGGGTGAACTCGGTGGAGCCAATGGTGAGCTTCTCCGTCGATGGCGCGCCACTCGCTCTCGTGATCCGCAAAGGCAAGGGCATCATCATCGGAGCCGACGGCGTAGAGATTGACGCTGAATCCGCTGATGCGCCAATTCTCATTTCCCACGCGTTCGTGTTCTCCAAGCCCCCGGTAGGTAAGAACCTCAGTCCATCGCAGCTCATTCGCTTGGCGATGTCAGGCCAGTCGCGTCAAATGCTGAGGGTACTCATGTGGTCGATCGTCATCGCGGCTGTCAGCATTACGGTTCCGCTGGCTTCAGGCGTCGTGTTCGGCGAGATCATTCCGGAGGGTGATCGAACGCGCCTTGCGTGGCTTCTGGGTGTACTGGTGGTTGCTGCCATCGCTGTGCTTCCGGTGCAGATAGCCCAGACCGCAGCGGCAACGGGCCTCGAGGCGACAGTCTCGTGGAGACTGCAGCGCGGTATTTGGGGGCGAGTCCTGCGCAGCCCCATTGCGCTCGTGAAGCGTGTAGGCCCCGGCGACCTCAGTATTCGCTTCTCGGCGCTCGAGATGGCCCGCGACCCTGTTGAGCAGTCGATTATCGGAGCGTTGCCCGTCATCATTGCTTCACTTCTGTCGGTCGTGATCCTGTTCATCTATATCCCTGCGCTTGCCCTCGTCGCAGTCGCTTGGGGCCTCATAGTGTTGGCGATCTCTCTGGTGTTCGCTGTGCGCGTTGCCCGTGCTCAGCGATCGGTGGATCAGGCCACGGGGAATGTCAACGGATTCCTATATCAGGTCCTCAGCGCAATACCGAAGCTGCGCGTAGCTGGAGCCGAGCCTCGGGCGTTCGCGGCATGGGCCGACCGCTTCCGCGGTGCCGTTGGCCAAGACCTCACCATTCGCGTGTCACACCAGATGCTCTTTGGTGGAATCATCGGAACATTATCGACCGCAGTGCTGTTTGCCGGCGTGGCGCTCACTGACTCGGGAAAAGACGTCGGAGCATTCATCGCCTTTCAGACCACCTACATGCTCTTCATTGCAGGCATCATGACGCTTGTCACGGGCGTTGGAACGGCATTGCAGTTGCGACCGGCCATGCAGCGTGCTGCCGAACTCGTGGCCGACCTGCCGGAGTCGGGTGAGGGACGCACCGACCCTGGTCCGCTTCGCGGTGAAGTTGCTTTGCGTGCAGTGACGTTCCGTTACCAGCCGGATATGCCTGTCGTCCTCGATGAGCTCGACCTTCACATCAATCCCGGTGAGATGGTCGCAATCGTTGGTCAGTCCGGTTGCGGGAAGTCCACGATCCTGCGCGTGCTTCTAGGGTTCGAGACTCCCGAGGCTGGCTCAGTGGAGTTCGACGATGTGGACTTGTCGTCCCTCGACGTGGAATCGGTTAGGCGGCAGTTCGGAGTGGTGCTCCAAGACGGCCAGTTGATGCCAGGCACCATTCACCAGAACCTTGCCGGTGCCACCACGCTTTCGCCTGACGAGGCCTGGGAGTTGGCCGAGCTCGTCTCCCTGGCGGATGACATCAGAGCCATGCCGATGAAGCTCGAGACCATGATCACGTTGAACGGTGGGGCCTTTTCCGGTGGTCAGCGCCAGCGTCTCCTTATTGCTCGTGCGCTCGCGACGCGACCGCGCATCCTTCTGCTCGATGAAGCGACAAGTGCGCTGGACAACGTCACCCAGCGGGTCGTCACTGAGAATCTCGCCAAACTCGGCATGACCCGGATCGTCGTGGCCCACCGACTGTCGACGATCATCGGCGCCGACCGCATCGTGGTGCTCCAATCCGGTCGGGTCGTTGAGGATGGAACGTACGGAGACCTCATGGAACGCCGCGGTGCGTTCCATGCCCTCGCGACGAGACAGGTTCTTTAGCCCATGACCCCTTCAGGCTTCGACTCTGTGGAGGTCGATTCTCACCCGGCTATCAGGCTCGGATCGCAGGAGTATCGGGCCGACAAAGAATGGGTGTCGGGCACGCATAGGGCGATGGACCCTGCGCTCACCTTGGCCCGTATCCGGCCACATCTTCACAAGGCCGGCATCACGCGTGTTGCGGACATCACCGACCTTGACACGATCGGTATTCCGGTCGTCATCGCCACGCGACCCGCCTCAGGCTCACTCGCGGTGGAGGCGGGCAAGGGAGCCACGCTAGAGGCTGCTGCGGCCTCGGCCACCATGGAGGCGATCGAAAGATTTGTAGGCGAGGAAGATGACTTCCGCGACCTTGTGGCCACCGTGGACGAGGTCGGGGGCCGCGTGGCCGTCCCGATCGAACGCTTCCCACTCTTGACCCATGCCCGCGTCGCCACCAGCCGAGCATTCCCGTGGTCGCGCATGTGGGATCTCCGCAGCGGGGAGATGCGGCTTGTCCCGGAAATGTTGGTTCACCTTCCAGTTGAGCAGCCGTCTATGACCGGTTCACCGTGGGCAGGATCGTCCAACGGCCTTGCGTCGGGCAACAATGTCGCAGAGGCGCTGTGTGCTGGCCTCTATGAGGTTGTCGAGCGCGATGCTACGAGTTGCTGGCAGGTTGCACACGCGAACGGCGAGCCAAATCTCATGATCGATCTCGATACCCTGCGAGGCGAGGTCATCGGCGGCATCGTCCAGCAAATTCGTTCTGCTGATTCCGATGTGGCAATCATGTGGTGCCCTACGGAGGTTGGTATCCCCACGTGCATGGCTTATGTATGGTCCAACGATCGCGGGCTTGGAATCTACAAGGGCTATGGATGTCATCTCGATCCGCAGATCGCCATGATTCGCGCTGTAACCGAGGCAGTCCAGGCGCGCACGATCTTCGTCGCCGGTGCCCGCGACGATTTGGGGCGCGCATCGTTCGAAGCCCTACGACGAAGTGACGTGTATGGACCGGAGTGGATTTCGGCGAACTCAGTCGCTGTCTCGGTGGACGAACTGCCCAACCGGGCCACGGGCTCTTTCCACGGTGATGTCGCCATCATCCTCGACGGACTCTCCCGAGCTGGTTTCGAGACGGTGCTGGCGCGGGAACTGGTGATGGGTAGGGCTTTTGAGGTGGCTGTGGTCCGAGTTGTTGTCCCCGGGCTTGAGCCTTATCGATTCCCGTGGGTAGCGGTAACCGAGCGCGCTCGGTCTTTCGTGCCACCGACTTTCTGACCATTCGGAATGGGGCCGGGGGCGTACTTTATAACCACCGGGTCGCGCCTGCTCAAAGGTTGCATTGGAACGGCGCGCTACCTGCGAACAATCTGCGAACTTCCTCGCTGCTTCAAGGGGAATCACATGGCCACTTGCTACATCTAGATGTTGCCTGCCGTGGACAAGTTTCGTACCCCGGAGTTGCGCGCGTACTCACTCGTAATGCGTAGGTCCGGGGTTCAAATCCCCGAGGCGGCTCCAAGTGAAAGTCCCTCGCTACCAGGGGAAACGCCTTGCGAGTCGTTTCCCGGGGCCCGGTGCGAAATCGGAGTTAGCGCGCTTTTTAGCGCGGACCGACCATGATGGTTCAATGCAGCCCACGTTGTTCTACCCCGCAGAGTCAATCGCTGAGGCCGTGGCGAGGATCTTCGCCCTCACGGGTGCTGCCTCGGCCGGGTCACGGGGTGAAAAGCGCGCCATGTTCTGCGCGTCAAGTCGTGCCACAAAATCAATGTCAGCGGTGGCTCGGACATAGCCATGGGCAATGACGGCCCAGGCCCCGATAGTGAGGTAGTCAACCCCGTGTCGATCCAGCGTCTGGAAGATTCGAGATGGATCGAAGGTCACTCTTCGCTGGCCTTGCCCACGAGTTCGGAAGCGAATGCACACAGGGCGAAACCCTGTTGGATTCGTTCACCTGCCTCTTTATCGAAGTGAGTGTCCGAAGGCATTGTGGTCACGATGTCAGCATAGGCCATTTCGGTCGGGCAGCAGCCGTACTCGTAATGTGTAGGTCCGGGGTTCACATCCCCGAAGCGGCTCCATTGTGACTCTCGCCAGATGCGTGATGCATCGTCTGATGTTGGTGGCGCTGGGTGTTGTGGAGCGGGAGTTTCAGTCTGCTTGGGCTGAGGTCCGTGATGGTCTCCCTAACCCGAGCCCTCGGCGTCAGCAAACTGACTTGGTGAGCGAAAAGCCAAGGCAAAGGTGGCAACCAATCCCATAAGGAGCAGGGCAAAGGCAACCAGCGCAATCGGGATGGGCGCGACAGTCGGTTCGTCGAAGGCAATCATCAAATTGTTGACATCCAGCGCTATCACGAGAATCCCCGCGGCTGCGCTGCCGCATGCGCCTGATATCGCCAAAACGCCGAACAGTCCTGAACCACCCTTGACCAAGCCTCGAATGCCCACGATCAGGATCAGAATGACCGCGACTGTCAGGAGCAGGAGCCCGGCGGGTAGGGCAAAGAACAGGAAGACTCTTTACATATTGGGCTCGATTCGAAGAAGCCGAGAAACACACACCCGTGGCAGCAATTGCCCGCACGCGTCCGTACTAGACATGCGAGGACATAGGTCCAGCGTGGTGCGCATCTTTTTCACTTCGCTCCGCGGGGAGTCCACCTGAAGAAGACCGTGGCCAGCACAGCACCGATCACTGTCCAAATCACCAACACCACAGCGGTCATGCCCAATTCGAATGATCCCGCAACTTCCATAGCTGCTGCGGTGTCGGGAAGAAAGACACTACGCATGGCTTGTGTGAGCCATTTCAGCGGAAACAGTGACGCGAACGTTTGCATCCATTGCGGGAGGTCACTGAAAACAAAAAAGACACCGGAGGTGAACTGCAGCACCAAAACAACCGGTGAGACTAGGGCGGCGGCTCCCTTGCCCTGCTTGGGAACGACCGAGTAGGCAATACCGAGCAAAGTGCACGCAATCAGACCTAAAACGCTCACCCAGACAAACGTGAAGATCGCCAGGGATGTGGTGGGGAGGTCAAGCCCATAAAAGATGACGCCCACCGTAATCAGGATCGTGACCTGGGCGACATAGGCGACAAAGACCATTCCAATTTTGCCGATGAAGAATGCCGACCGGGGCATCGGTGTGCCTTGAAGTCGTTTGAGGGTTCCGTCCTCACGCTCCATGGGGATGGAAATCGCCAGGTTTTGAAAAGACGTGTACAAGATTCCCGAGGCGATCATTCCCGCGACAAAGTACTGCGCGAAGGTAATGCCTGAATCTCCCAACTCCTGTCCACCGAAAACGGAACCAAAAATCACCAACAGGATCATGGGGAGGAGAAAGTTGAAAACAGCGGATTCGCGATCACGAAAGAACTGCTTCAGTTCAATGCCGATCCGACCCACACCCATACGAACGGCGTTCATGCGTGAGCACCGCCGACAGGGTCGCGAGGATTCGCGTCTCGATCCTGTGCAATCAACTGAAGATAGGCATCTTCCAAGCTTGCGCGCCGCACGGACAATTGCGGGATCTCACCATCGAATTGAGTGGCGAGCTGTTGCACAAAGGCCGTGGGCTCGGCTGTGGACTCTGTGCACTCCAGGCCGTCATGGGTCCAACTCACAATTGCGTTGCGCCGATCACCAATGGAATCGGGTACACCTTCGGCAACAATGCGCCCACGTGCAATGACAGCAACTCGGTCAGCTAAAAACTGCGCCTCATCCAGGTAGTGGGTTGTCAGCAGGATGGTGGTGCCCTCTGATTTCAGCCGCTCAATCAGCACCCAAAACTCTCGACGCGCTTCCGGGTCAAATCCCGTTGTTGGTTCATCGAGGAAAAGCACTTCAGGATTGCCAATAATCCCGAGGGCAACGTCAAGGCGCCGCCGCTGCCCACCACTCAGTTTGCCGTTTCGTGAGTTGACTTTTTCGATCAGGCCGACAGCGCCAATGACCTCATCGACGTTGGCTGGATTCGGGTAGTACTTGGCAAAATGCGAGATGGTCTCGCCTACGGTCAGGTCTGCCATGTCACTTGCGTGTTGCAGCACTATGCCGATCCGTGCCTTCCATGCGGAATTCGGCTTCCCCGGATCCACACCCAGAACACTGGCTTGTCCCGAGTCCCTTTCGCGGTAACCCTCCAAGATCTCGGTCAGGGTTGTCTTCCCAGCACCATTGGGGCCCAATACGGCCAAACACTCACCCTGGTCAACATGAATAGACACTCCGGCTAGCGCCGTGAAATCGCCGTACGTCTTGACCACATCAATCGCGGTGATTGCCGATCCTGCGGAGTCGGGCATGTCTTCCCTTGGTTGGAATCGGTGAGCGACCTGATACCTATGAAGACTAAACCAGGTGCTCCCGTGCCTCATAAGTCCGCACCGGGACCGGGCTGCGGCCTCTTCGGCTTCGTGACCAGTTCAAATCCCCGAGGCGGCTCCACACGAGGGTCATTGCGGGGCAGCAGCACTGGTAGTACGAGCCAACGGACTTCATGTCTGCACGTACTGGTCGCAATCGCCTTTCCTCGCGTGAAGCTACCTCGATGGAGGAAGGCAGCCCACTGGGGCAAAACCGGCACCCCGCAGGTGGCTCGGGATTGCGCGGATCAATCTCCCACCCTGCGCTGCGACCCCGGAGTGAACGCGCCCTCCTCGATGCGGCCAGACACGCTGCTATGACGTGTGTGGCGAGTCTGGTAGCGCTCACCCCTCATTATGCACCGCTAACCCGTCATTGCCCGGGCAAGCCCGGACTCCCTGCACGCAGCGCACCTACTTCCGGGATCACGTTGCATACCGCAGCGAGAAATGGAGTTCAGCATGAAGTTCCGTGCACCCAGCAAGGGGGCATCCCTACGACTTGCCGCGGTCGGTGTCATGGCCGCATCGGGTTTGGCGATCGCCGGAAGTTCCGGGATCTTCGCCGGCCTCACGGCAGAGGCGTCCAACACCACACCACAGCAAAGCACGGCCGGCACCCTCGAGTTGGGCTTGAACAACAACGGTAATGGGTTCTCCCAGGCCATCGCCAATATCGCTCCGAATGACACAGTGAATCGATTCGTGACGCTGACCAACACCGGAAACCTGGACTCGATCAATCCCGGCCTGAAGATCGCGGCCACCGGAACTCCCTCGTTGATCACGGATGGCAGAGGCTCGGCGACGAACAAGGCGCTGACCGTGGAGGTGAGTTCCTGCACGGTGGCCTGGAATACATCGGCCGGTACCTGCGCGGATGCGGGTGGCGGCAAGGTCGAGGTTGCAGCAGCCCCGCTGTCCACCTTCAACGCGTCGCAGGTGTTTCAGACGCTCGCGCTGAACTCGAGCGGAGCATTGCGGTTGCGCATCCAGGTGAAGCTCCCCAACCAGGATGAGACGACGAGCAATGGCACCCGCCCGGCCTACACCGTGCAAGGAGGGTCGGTGAACCTCACCTACACCTTCCGCGCCGACCAGCGCACCGGCATCACCACCAGTTCCTGACACGTGCGCCGTAACGTTGCTGGTCTCGGGAAGCGCATCATGCGCTCCCCGAGACCAGCACGGCTGGCGGCGATCGTGCTGGCCAGCACATGTGCCGCCGCTTCGGTCCCCGCCTATGCCGCCCTGTCCGTCGAGCGCAGCGACACGCTGACCACCGCCTCGGGGTCTTGGGCTGCCGTGCCCGCCCTCGCGGGCCAAGCGCCCGGCGGCAGCCTCACAATCAACTGGCAGTCCTTGGGTTCCAGACAGCGCGCGTTCGTGGACGTGGTCAACACGGGAAGTCTCGATCTGACGGGAGTGACGATGAACGTGACGACGGTGCGCAACGCCGGTGGGGGCAATGCACCCTTCCCCACCATCACCGTGGAGGCCTGCGTGGGTGCCTCCTGGGTGGACGCGACCAACTCCTGCGGCGGGGACCGTGACGAGTCTGGGAGCAGTCACCAGCGGCGCCATGAACGTCGGAATCCCCATCGCTGCGGGCGCTCGACTCTCGCTGCGCCTCTCGAGTAATGGCAATCCTGGCAGCGGTGCGCGGTTCACCACGTCGGTGGATGTGACCGTGACTCGGGGCCAGGCACGCGCCGCCCAGACCGTGAGCTCATGAAGCACGTGACGCGCGGATTGCGCGTAGCCGGCTGGATTCTGTGCACCGTGGGACTGGCCACGGTGGCCCTCGCGACCACGCTCGGTGGCGTGGGCTCCTCTCGCGTGCTCTCCGAGAGCATGGCCCCGTCCATCAAGCCCGGCGACGTCGTCGTGACGCGGCCGATAGCCCTGTCCCGCCTCGGAGTCGGGGACATCCCCGTGCTCCTAGACCCCCGCCGGGGGAGCACTCCGATCGCGCACCGAATTCTCTCCGTTGAGCCGACAACTGAGGGATATGCGGTGCTGACCAAGGGCGATGCCAACCCGGCCCCGGACGCAGGTCCACTCATCGTCACCAGCGATCCGGTACCGGTCGTCTGGGCGGTGGTCCCCCTGTCGTTTCTTCCTCCGATCGACGTTCGACTGCTGCTCGGTGGAATGGCTGTGTTCGCCGCCCTCGCACTCGGATCTGTGGTGCATTCCATGGTCCGCCCCGAGCCGGATGACGCGGGCTCTTCCAGTGCTCCCCACTTCTCGAACCAGGACCTCCCCCGCTAGTCCGCTAGGTCGCGAACGCGGAGAGTCATCCGTGCACGCGCTACCTCGGAGGTGGTGGAGCACACCTGATCGCCACCATCGCGTAACTTCCCTATCGTGTTCCGGACAGACTCATTGCAGGAGTGCTGAAGCGAAGACGCTCGTCGTGAATCCGGGAACATGCGCGAGCGGCGTAGGGTTCAGAACACACGGTCCCGCGGCGAAAGGGCACGATGCCCGCACATCCGACTCCTCACAGGAACCCCCGCTCCTGGGTGTCCCTCCTCGTGGGAGCCGTTGCACTCGGAACCGGCTTAGCCTGGATGTTGGCAGCCGCGTGGGGGGTTGCCCCGCTCGATGCATTCATCGCAG
The DNA here is from genome assembly GCA_040381195.1 of Rubricoccaceae bacterium. Taxonomy (GTDB): domain Bacteria; phylum Actinomycetota; class Actinomycetes; order S36-B12; family S36-B12; genus VGCC01. Next base: position 6,704 of record JBEIHR010000022.1, on the reverse strand, counting down.
GAGTTGCTGAGCGCACCGGTCTGACGGTGGGAACGGTAATCATCATCATGTCGAGCGTGTTCCTCGTGGGGATCTTCCTGCTGAGGTCGCGCCCAGGGTGGGGGACGCTCATAGCGTTCGTCGGTGTTGGAGTCATCGTCGATGTCTGGAACTTGCTGGTCTTCGACCTGCTCGATTGGTCGCCTGACGAGTGGGCGACCGTGGCCCGGATCGCTCTGTGGGCAGTCGGGTTCGGACTCTTCGCCCTCGGTGTCGTCGGGACTCTGGCCTCCGACCTGGGTGCGAACCCCTACGACCACATCACGCGTTCATTCCACGAACGCTTCGGGTGGCCGCTGTGGGTCTCGCGCCTGACCTTCGATGCGGTCATCCTCGTCCTGGCGTTCCTGGTGGGCGGCGCGTGGGGAGCGGGGACGATCGCGATCCTGGTCCTGATGCCCGTCGCGTTGGCAGTTGCGACCCCACGCGTGCGCGCGTGGGTGCACGGTGGGTCCTGAGTTCCAACAGGTGGTGTAGCGCCTCAGTCCGTCACGACGGTGAATCGACGGATATCGGGATCCGTGAAGATGTCATGCTCGTCGGTGCTACGCGTGGAGAACTCAGACACGATGGCACCCTCGGGCCCGGCCTGGAACCAGTGCCGGGTATCGGGGTAGATCGTGTGCTGATCCCCGGCATGCAGCACGATCTCGTGCCAGACGGTGTAGACACCACGATCTTTGCGACTCGGGTTCGCCTTAGGGTTCGGCGTCGGTTCGCCATCGACGTAGAGATAGACGGTCCCCTTGCGGCAACGGAATGTCTCCTCCTTGCCCTGCTCGGTGCCCACCGAGACATGTCGGTGCTCGGGGCAGGTCTGGAACGGAAGCATGACGAGGTCCTTTGCGCAGACCCGATCGGTGTTGACGTAGACGAGAAGTTGCAGTCCGGTGAGTTCGAGTTCATTCAGTCCAAAGTCGGAGACTTCGATGCGTTCCCTCTCCTCGTCGGTGAGAACGATCCCCGCCTCGGCGAACTGCCGAGCGGTCCACTCCTTGGAAGCGGTGATCTGCGCACGTGTTAATGACATCAGGTCCTCCTTGCGGGCTACTACTCGTCGGGTGGAAGTTCCTCTCCGGGATCACCGATGATCGCGACCAGATCACCCGTGGTGTACGTCTCGCCGGGTTGGGCGATGATCCTCAGCAGCACACCCTCTTCTGCGGATTCCACGTCGACCTGGGCCTTGTCGGTCTCCACCACGAGGAGTGGCTCGGCGACCTCGACCCGGTCGCCGACCTGCTTGTACCAACTCACGATGTCCATCTCGTCGGCTGTCTGCCCTAGCGATGGGAGGCGGATTTCATGCGCCACCGTTGCCACCTCTTCCCGTGACGAGTGATCGGATCTGATTGGTGATGCGTTGGACGTCGGGGACGATCGCGTCCTCCAGAACCGGGGACACCGGAAGTGGCACGTCGTGACCCGCGATACGACGAATCGGCGCACGCAGGGATTCAAATCGCTCACCCGCGACGCGAGCTGCGAGTTCCGCACCCCATCCGCCGGTGAAGGTGTCTTCGTGGGCGATCACGAGCCGGCCGGTCTTGTCGAGGGAGGTGTAGACGGTCTCGACATCGAAGGGGAGGAGGGAGAGTGGGTCGATTACCTCGCACTCGATTCCCTCCTCGGCCAGGATCTCAGCGGCAGCGAGGCATCGATACAGCGTCAAGTGGGTTGCGACGACCGTGACGTCGGTTCCCGAGCGCTTCACCACGGCCGTCCCGATCGGTACGAGGTACTCCTCTGTCGGCACGTGCGCGGTGAGATCCATGCCACCCGCACTCTCACGGCCTTTGCTCCCGTAGAGCAGTTTGTGTTCGAAGACCAGGACGGGATCGTCATCGCGGATCGCGGTCTTCATGATCCCCTTGGCGTGATACGCATCCGAGGGGCACACGACCTTGAGGCCGGGAACATGGATGAAGTAGCTCTCCGGGGATTGTCCGTGCTGCGCACCGCGGTTGGACGCGCCCACGGGTAGTCGCAGCACCAGCGGGACCTTGAGCTTGCCTCCGGACATGTAGCGCATCTTCGCTGCCTGGTTCACGATCTCGTCCATGCATTCGAAGATGAAGTCCGAATACTGAAGATCAGGGATGGGGCGCATTCCCATCATCGCTGCACCTACAGCCGCGCCCGCGATGGCCTTCTCGCTGATCGGGGTATCGATGATGCGATCGTGGCCGAACTTCTCGGGGAGTCCGAGGTAAACGCCGAAGGCGCCACCGAAACCACCCGGGATCCCAATGTCCTCGCCGATCAAGAAGACGCGCTCGTCGCGCTCCATCTCCTCGGCGATGGCCTCACGAATCGCCTCACCGACTGATAGGCGGCGCTCCGTCGTGTCCGTGGTCATGAGCGCTCACCCACGACCGAGGGAATTGGGAATGGATCGGCGTAGACGTCGGTGAAGGCCAGCGCAGCATCGGGGAGGGGTGACTGGCGGGCGAACTCCACAGCGTCATCGAGTTCCGTCTCGATTTCCGCATCGATCTGAGCGATCGCCGCCTCGTCGGCAGGGTCGCGAGCGAGGATCGCACCCCTCATGCGCGTGATGGGATCGAGTTCCTTCCAGGTGTCCTCTTCATCACGCCCCCGGTACTTGCGCGCGTCGCCGCGACTGTGACCGGCGAATCGATAGGTCTTCGCCTCGATCAACATCGGACCCTGGCCGGATGCAGCATGCTCGCGCGCTTCCTGCATCGCCGTGCGCACAGCCACCACATCCATCCCATCGACGCTGACCGCAGGGATGCCGTAGGCCTTGACGCGCTCGGTGACTTCAGGAATGAGCGTGGTGAGGTGGTACGCAGTGGATGCGCCGTAGAGGTTGTTCTCGCACACGTACACGATCGGAAGTCTCTGTACTGCGGAGAAGTTCAGCCCCTCGTGGAACGCCCCCTCATTCGTGGCGCCCTCTCCGAAGAAACACGCCGCCACCTGACCGGACTTTTGGAGCTTGAAGGCGAGGCCCATGCCACTCACGACGCTCACGCCACCGGCGACGATCGCAATTGCCGGGACCATGCCCACATCCGGATCGCCGAGGTGCATCGACCCGCCCTTGCCCCCGCAACATCCGGTCGCCTTGCCGTAAAGCTCAGCCATCGCTGCCCGCATGCTCACGCCCTTCGCGATGGCGTGACCGTGGGGCCGGTGCGTGGAGGTGATCCAGTCATCGTCCCCGAGTGCATCGCAGACACCGACGGCCACCGCTTCTTGCCCTTGATATTGGTGCACCGTCCCGGGAAGCTCGCCCTTGAGGAACAGTTGGTAGACCTTGTCCTCAAAGCGACGCAGCCGCACGACCTGGCGATAGAGACGAAGTGCCGTCTCCCGGTCCACACCGGTGAGATCGATCGGGGTACTCATGAACGTGCGCCCTCCATCAGGGCCGCCGCCCGGTTGGTGCCACCGTAAAGGCGGATGAGCGAGCGGACCGAGTCGGTCACCGCGGCCTTGCCCGCCTCCAGGAAGTCCGAGTCCTTGTGGGAACCGACGAGATCGTGCACGGACTCCTGACCCGACCACGTCCCGGCGTTGGCCATCACCGCCTCCAGAAACGCCTTCTTCAGTCGGGTTCCGACGTTGAACTTCGCGACACCCGACCCGATGGCGGCGGCCACGTCCTCGGGAGGGAATCCCGTTCCGCCATGAATTGCCAATGGGATTCCGACCGCGGCGTCGATCTGCTGCAGGCGCGTCAGATCGATCGACGCGGTGCCTGCCGTGAGCAGGTGCACGTTCCCGACCGCTACCGCGAGACAGTCAACATCGGTGTCTGCGACGAATTGGCGCGCCTCGTCTGGATCTGTCATGTACGAGTGTTCGTCGGCGATACGACCACCCACGTAATCCGGGAGGCTGCCGAATTCCGCTTCGACTGCAACCCCTGAGGCGTGAGCGACGTGCACGAGCTTCGCGACCGCATCACGTGCCTTGTCCACCGGCCAGCGATGACTATCGATCATGACCGCGTTGAACCCGCACTCGATACCTCTGATCGCCTGTTCGAGAGTGTGGGTCTCGTTGAGCAGGAAGGAGACCGGAACATCGCAACCCTCGAGGATCGTGCGCCCCATGGTGCCAAGGAACGGAATCCCGCGATCGTCGAGCCATGGGTCAGCGAGCATTGTCGCGCCGAATCCGACGATGACGGGAGACTTCTCCGCGCGGGCGGCATCGAGCACGGCTTCGAAGGAGTAACTGTCCCAACTCTCGAAGTACCCCACCGCGTACCCATTCTCCCGTGCGTGGGCGAGCAGGACGGGGAGTGGGAGGAGTGGCATCGTGGCTCCCTAGCGAGATTCCTGGATCTGGCGAAACTCGACGTGCGCCATGTGATCGCGCGCTTCCTCTTCGGTGAACAAGGTCGAGTGACAGCCTAGACCGCGGCACACGGATGCTCCGAGGGCTGCCGCGTAGCGCAGGGTGTCCTCGATCGGCCATTGGCGCAGCATCCCGATCACGATCCCCGCGGTGAACGCATCGCCGGCCCCGGAACCATCGACGTAGTCGATGGCCAGGGGCTTCACCTGGATGATCTGTGTGGGGTCTGCGTAGATCGCGCCGTCGGTGCCGCACGTGATGGCCACCCACGGACAGCCCCAGGCGAGAAGCGTCTTCGCTTGGGCAACCGGATCGGACTCACCGGTGATGACCGCAGCCTCGTCCTCGTTGGGCAGGAATCCATCGATGTGGGTCAGGAGAGGCTTCACCTGATCGGCGACTCCATCTTGACCGAGTGGTACGACGACGTCGAGTAGAACCCGTGCCCCTGACGCACGTGCGCGATCCATGACGTCGAACAAAGCCGTGGGCTTGACGCTGGGGAGTACGACGAAACCGCCGATGACGAGGATGTCCGCACCGTCGGCCGCCGCATCGATCTCCGCGGCGGTGTATTCGGCATTGGCGCCGATGCAGTGCATGAAGCGCCGATCATCGCCCGAAACTGAGAGGACGACGGTCTGCGAGGTGGTGCTGGTCGTGCTGCGCACGATTCCCGTCGTGTCCACTCCGGTAGCTGCGAGTTCGTCGATGATCTGCTGCCCCAGGGCGTCGGACCCCACCCGCCCGCTGACCCGGACCCGGACCCCCAGCGTGGCCAGGTCGATGCCGGTGTTCGCTGCGCAGCCCCCGGACTGGTAGAGCGGTGCTTCTATCGAGACGAGTTGCCCGGGTCGAGGGATCTCGGACAGCGGGGGCACGAACAGGTCGGAGACCAGGATCCCGGCGCAGACCACGAGGGGATCGCGGGTGAAAGCGGTCACATGGGAAGTCTGCCATCCGGTATCGAGGCCGCGCGGCCAGATGTCCAGGTCGCCCGCAATGCCATACTCGAGTATGCGTCGCAGTGCGGCAGTAGGACTCACCCTCGTGGGAGTGCTCCTATCAACGGGCCCGGCGACCGCTGCGACCGATGTCTCAGGTAGGTGGGATTCCGATTCGCTCAGGGACAACGGAGTTGGCTACTACCTCACCCTGACGCCTGTGCCGGGAGATTCCAACTCTTATCGGGGCACTTTGATGTTCCGATATCAGGATGGTCGTCGTGGTGACACAGTTCCCATCCGAGCAACGACACAGGGTGCCTTGATGACCATTGCGCCCCGCTCGGGTTCTTTCGACAGGTCACCAGGGAACGTGAGAGCAGAAGTCTCCGTTACCGGCGACGTCATCACGTTCCTGAACTGCCGAGCGCGCCTCACGTTGGTCATGGTTAACGACCTGGAATCTGACTGCACTTTCCGCCCCGCGAAGCAGTAGCGTGATGGTGGCACGAGAGACCAAAACATCTCTCACGTAGAGGGATGTGCGTGGTTGGCGGGCGCAGGTGGTGTCGAAGAGTTCTCCACGATATCGGGCTCGCCACCGTGCCAATGAACATCCTCGAAGCCCAGAACCGCGAGCTTGAGCAGAACAAAGAATCCTGTGATCACAACGACGGTGATGATCGCGATGTTCGCGATGGTGACCGCTTGCATCGCGAGCTGCGGATCCTGAGCGGCGATCGTGGTGCTGGTTGATGCGAGCACCACACCAACGACGAGTCCACCGAGCGCCGTGCCCGAGTGATTACCAAAAGTACGTGTCCCGAACAGAGTCGAAGCCCAACGAACTCCTGTGGTCTTGATGACGCCCATATGGCCAAACAGTCGGAGCATCCCGAATCCGGATCCGGCGAGCACGAGCGTGGGCACCATCGTCCACACGGATATCTCCTGCCGATTGAGCACATAGAAGAGCACCACTGCGAGGATCAGGAGAAGACACCCGATGCCCGTTTGCGACTGGCGCGTGATGGACCACCGATGTCGCACATGGTGGGCGCTGAGATGAAAGCCGATCGTCGGGCCCGCCATGAGCAGCATGACGAGGGCGGTCTCGCCTGCCCCAAGTCCAGCCCCGACCTCAAGGGCCACCGAGTAGGCGGCCAGTGCAACAAAAAGGCCGCAGATGTGGATGGCACTGAAGGAATCGGTCATCCACAGGCGGGGATTATGGCTTGCGATGTTCTCGTTGAATACGGGGTTCACCAGGCGGCGGTTGAGCACGATGAACCCTGCGACACAGACGAGTCCCATGACGATCACCGCCGACCACACGACGATGTTGCCCACGGACTCGCGCGCGAGGACGATGAGGAGGTAGGGGGCAAG
>JBEIHR010000021.1:0-23303 GCA_040381195.1 Rubricoccaceae bacterium | reverse complement strand
TCGACTCTGGCTGCGCTCACCCAGGCCGGGGTGTCCGTCTGGCTCGACGACCTCGACCGGACGCGCCTCACCAGTGGGAACTTGGCCGACCTCATCGCAACGTGGAATGTGCGGGGGGTCACCACGAACCCCACCATCTTCCACAAGGCCATCTCCTCGGGCGGGTCGTCCTACGCGGACCAGATTCGGGAACTCGCTGCGCGGGGACAGACCCCGGATGACGTGGTGCGAACTCTCACAACCGATGATGTGCGCGCCGCATGCGATCTCTTCCAGGACGTATGGCGCACCAGCGACGGCGTGGACGGTCGGGTGTCTATCGAGGTGGATCCCCGTCTCGCCGACGACACCGAGGGAACGATCCACCAGGCGTCGGCACTCTGGGACCTCGTGGATCGGCCGAACCTACTTGTCAAGATTCCCGCGACACCCGCGGGTCTCCCGGCAATCACCGCCACACTCGCCCGCGGGATCAGCGTCAACGTCACTCTCATCTTCTCCGTCGAGCGCTACACAGAGGTACTCGCCGCCCACGCCGAGGGGCTCGAATCAGCCCGGCGCAATGGGCTCTTCCTCCCCACCATTCACTCAGTGGCGAGCTTCTTCGTCAGCCGCGTCGACACCGAGGTGGATGCACGACTCGTCGCACCCGGCACAGAGGACGCGGCTCATCTTCGCGGGACCGCCGCGATCGCGAATGCACAACGAGCATGGTCGGCCTATCAGGAATTCACCGGGTCTGACCGATGGCAAGCACTCGCTGAGGATGGCGCCCGCGAACAGCGACCCCTGTGGGCGTCCACCGGTGTCAAGGATCCCGCTTTCGATGACACACGCTATGTGATGGAACTCGTGGCACCGGGAACGGTGAACACGATGCCGTATGCAACCCTGGAGGCCGTCGCTGACCACGGACATTTCCGCGGCGACACTCTTGTCGGAACGGCATCCGAGGCCGACCGGGTCTGGAAGGAACTCCGCGACGCGGGAATTGACTTCTCGTCGGTCTTCCAACAGCTCGAGCAGGAGGGCGTGGAGAAATTCATCGCCTCGTGGACCGAACTTCTCGAGTCGATCAGCCGCGTGATGCACGACTGAGGACGCGGCGCGCTGCCTAGTGGCTGCGCAGCTTGTCGAGCGCCTCCTGCAAGATCGCGGCACCGTCTTTATCCGAGCGCCGTTCCTTCACATACGCGAGATGTGTCTTGTAGGGCTCGATCTTCGGCGGTGCCGGCGGATTCTCCTTGTTCGGGCCCGCGGGGAGGCCGCATCGCGGACAGTCCCACTCTTCAGGGATCTCGGCATCGGTGGCAAAGCTCGGACGCGACTCATGTCCACGTGAACACCAGAAGGACATGAACATCCGGGGTGCGGCCTCGCCGCGCTCCGCTTCACCCATGGGTCCCGCGCCGACCCTGCTCCCGCGAATCGCGCTGCCACCTGCCACTGCTGTCCTCCTGCTCTCAGCCGGTTCTGACGATCAGTCCGACGGCAACGATGCACGCTGCCCAAATCAATGCGATGGCAACCGTCAACCGATCCAGGTTGCGCTCTGCGACCGACGATCCACCGATGGAGGAACTCACACCACCACCGAAGAGGTCGGACAGTCCCCCACCCTTCCCTCGGTGCAGGAGGATCAACACGACCAACAGGGCACTCGTGATCACCAGGAGCACCGCGAGCACGATGGTCAGGGCGGTCAACATGGGTCTCTGGTGTCCGATCAGGTCAGGGAGGCTACGCCGGGTGCATCCGGTAACGAACAATACCGACGAACTCGTCGGGATCGAGGCTGGCACCCCCGATGAGGGCACCATCGATATCGGTCATCGCCATGATTCCGGCGATATTCACCGCCTTCACCGATCCCCCGTACAACACGCGGATCCCCGCGCCCTGTGCCCCATGATCGGCACGTAGAACCTTTCGGATCGCCTGGCAGACCTCTTGCGCGTCATCCGGCGTGGCAACCTCGCCCGTGCCAATCGCCCACACCGGCTCATAGGCGACCACGCACCGCGCGACGTCCGCGGAGCTCAGGCCATCGAGGGACGCGCGCAGCTGAGCTGTCACGAACTCGACGGCGCTCCCGCCCTGACGAATCTCAAGGCCCTCCCCCACGCACACGATCGGCGTCAGCTCGTATCGCAAGGCCGCCCTGGTCTTCGCGTTGACCACAGCATCGTCTTCCGCGTGGAGTGAGCGACGTTCGCTGTGCCCGGTCAGCACGTACGTGCACCCGAGCTTGGCGAGCATGGCCCCGGAGATTTCACCGGTGTACGCCCCAGAGTCGTGGACCGAAATGTCCTGGCCTCCGTATGCGATGTCGTACCGATCCCCTTCAACGAGGGTTTGGACCGAGCGCAAGTCGGTGAAGGGCGGAAGGACTGCCACGTCGACCGCTGCAAAGTCAGCATCATTGAGGGCGTACGCGATCTTCTGCACGAGGGCGATCGCCTCGAAGTGATTCAGGTTCATCTTCCAGTTGCCCGCCATCAGCGGCTTGCGGTCAGTCATGGGGCTCCAATACTGAGAGTCCCGGCAGCGTACGACCTTCGAGGAACTCGAGACTCGCTCCACCCCCGGTACTGATGTGGCCGAACCGCTCGTCGGGAATACCTAGCTGCCGCACTGCCGCCGCAGAATCTCCGCCACCGATCACGGTGAAGCCGGGACACATCGCCACAGCCTCCGCGACGGCGCGCGTCCCGGCAGCGAAGGGTGGCATCTCGAATACGCCCACGGGCCCGTTCCACACGATGGTGCCAGCATCTGCGATGGCGGCCGCGAAAAGTTCCCTCGTGCGCGGGCCGATGTCGAGGCCTTGCCACCCATCGGGGATGCGATCGGACGCGACCACCTTCGTCTGCGCGTCCGGTGCGAATCCGTCCGCGACAACCACATCGACGGGAAGTACAACCTCGACGCCCCGCGCCGAGGCCAGCTGGAGGAACTCCGCCACTGTCGGGATCTGGTCGGGCTCGACGATCGAGTCACCAATCGAGTACCCCTGGGCGGCAAGGAATGTGTAGGCCATTCCGCCGCCGATGAGGAGTCGGTCTACTCGGGGGATCAGGTTTCCGATGACCCCGAGCTTGTCGCTGACCTTCGCACCGCCGAGGATTACAACGAAGGGCCGATCAGGGTGCTCCAGGATCCTGGTGAAGACCTCCGCCTCACGCGCAACGAGCCAGCCCGCGGCATTGGGCAACAGCGCGGCGACATCGGTGACACTGGCCTGTTCCCGATGCACGACACCGAAGCCCTCCGAGACGAAGAGGTCGGCGTTCGCCGCAAGGTCGCCCGCCAGTGCGCGGCGCTCGTCGTCATTCTTGCTGGTCTCGCGGGCGTCAAAGCGAATGTTCTCGACGAGGACCACATCGCCGGGGCTCAGGGTGCGCGATCCGAGGTCCTCGAGTTCCACCAGGGGAACCGCGGAACCGAGAAGCTCGCTGAGCCGGCGTGCAACGGGGGCCAGGCTCAGTTCCGACTTCCGGACACCCTTGGGTCGCCCGAGGTGTGCAACGAGGATCACCGAGGCTCCATGGGCACGCAACCACTCGATGGTAGGCAGCGCCGCTCGGATCCGCCCATCGTCGGTAATCGTCACGTGCCCGTCAACCGTTGCGAGGGGCACATTGAAGTCGACCCGGGTGAGAACCCGCTTCCCGCCGACCTCGAGATCGCCGAGGGACCGCATGCTCAGAGTTTCGAACCGACGAGCACCACGAGGTCGATCAAGCGGTTGCTATAACCCCACTCGTTGTCGTACCACCCGAGGACCTTGGCCATGTTGCCGTTCGCGTTCGTCATGCCGGCATCGAAGACGCAGGAGGCGGGATCGGTGACGATGTCCGTGGAGACGATCGGGTCCTCCGTGTACACCAGGATGCCCTTCAACGGGCCGGACGCGGCAGCCTTCATCGCCGCATTGATCTCCTCCTTGGTAGCCGGCTTCGCTAACTCGACTGTGAGATCGGTCGCTGATCCCGTGGGTACGGGAACGCGCATCGCATAGCCGTCCAACTTGCCCTTCAGGTGCGGCAGCACAAGGCCGATCGCCTTGGCCGCGCCGGTGCTGGTTGGAATCATGTTCAGCGCGGCCGCACGGGCACGGCGGAGGTCACTGTGCGGAAAGTCAAGAATCCGCTGATCGTTCGTGTACGCGTGGATGGTAGTCATCAGCCCGCGCACGATGCCGAACGTGTCGTCAAGCACCTTCGCCATCGGTGCGAGACAGTTCGTGGTGCACGACGCGTTCGAGATGATGACGTCCTTGGCGGGGTCGAATTTGTCGTCGTTCACGCCCATCACGATGGTGATGTCCTCGCCCTTGGCCGGCGCAGAGATGATCACCTTCTTCGCCCCACCGGTCAGGTGCTTACCCGCGTCCTCGGCGCTGGTGAAGATTCCGGTGGACTCGATCACGATGTCCGCACCGACCGATGCCCAGGGCAGGGCGGCCGGGTCACGCTCGGCGAAGATCGGGATCCGGACTCCCTCCACAACGATCGCGCCCTCCGTCGCCTCCACCGGACGGCCGAACCGACCCAGAATCGAGTCGTACTTCAGAAGATGCGCGAGGGTCCCCGTGTCGGTGAGGTCGTTGATACCGACGACCTGGATATCTGCGCCACTCTCCACGAGCGCGCGGAAGAAGTTCCTACCGATGCGGCCAAAGCCATTGATGCCGACCTTGATGGTCACGAGCTCTCCTCGACGGTGATTCGATGGGCGAAGACAACGCTTACATCTTAGTGAGCGACGTTACGGGGATGTTGCGTCGGTCTCAGCCGTCCTGGCCCTCCAGATCGGCTCCCAGCGCCGACTCGGTGTCCGGGATGCCGAGGTCGGACGCCCGCTTATCGGCGAGGGCGAGAAGCCGCCGGATCCGGCCCGCGATGGCGTCCTTGGTCATCGGCGGATCAGCGAGAGCGCCGAGGTCCTCCAAGGATGCCTGCCGGTGTTCTATGCGGAGTCGACCGGCGGTGACCAGGTGCTCCGGGACATCGTCGCCGAGGATCTCGAGGGCTCGCTGGACCCTGGCACCCGCCGCCACCGCGGCACGCGCCGAACGGCGCAGGTTGGCATCGTCGAAGTTGGCGAGCCGGTTTGCGGTTGCCCGCACTTCGCGGCGCATGCGCCGCTCCTCCCAGGCGAGGACCGACTCGTGCGCCCCGAGCCGCGTGAGCAGTGCTCCGATCGCGTCACCGTCACGGATAACGACTCGATCGACGCCACGCACCTCACGCGACTTTGCCGCGATGCCTAAACGGCGAGCGGCGCCGACGAGGGCGAGTGCGGCCTCGGGTCCCGGGGCGGTCACCTCGAGGGAGCTGGACCGTCCCGGCTCGGTAAGGGAGCCGTGTGCAAGGAACGCCCCGCGCCACGCGGATTCACAGTCGCAGAGGCCACCGGCCACGATCGCCGGCGGAAGCCCGCGGACCGGTCGGCCAGAGCCATCGACAATGCCGGTCTGTTTGGCGAGTGCCTCACCACCGGAGACCACGCGCACCAGGTACCGCGTGCCCTTGCGGATACCACTTCCTTGGACCATCGTGATGTCGGCCTCATGGCCGTAGATGTCGAAGATGTCCTTGCGCAGCCGACGAGCGGTGGCACCGGTATCGACATCGGCCTCGACGACGATTTTCCCGCTGACGATGTGCAGACCACTCGCGAATCGGAGGATGGTCGAAACCTCGGCCTTGCGGCAGCAGACCTTCGTGACCTCGACCCGACTCAATTCATCCTTGACGGAGCTGGTCATCGCCATGGAAATCGCACGTCCTCGCTCTCGTCCGGTGAACGGCGCAAGCCTAGGACGCTGTCGAAAGCGACCGCCAACCGCTGTGGGTCGTGCTGTCCCGGATGCCTCCGGCCCCGAGCGACATCGGCCAGAAAGACCTGCGCCCCGACGGCGGATGCACTGACCCGGAGGTCATCGAGGCTCTCCACGTGCACCGGATCAGCCACCACCCAGTCCAGCCGGATCTCGGGAAACCGGGCGTGCAGGTCTTCGAGATGTGCGTGTGCGGAGAAGTCCGACGTCTCACCCGACTGGGGATTCAGGTTGACAACGAGGACCTTGGTCGCCGGAGACTCGATGATCGCGGTGCGCAGGTCCGCGATCAACAGGTGCGGCATGACAGATGTGAACCAGGACCCGGGTCCGAGAATCACAGCATCCGCCTCCCCTATGGCGACGCGGGATTCCGGACAGGCCAGTGCATCCGCCGGAACCACCGCGATCTCCTCGACGTGTCCGGGTGTGCCCGCGACCGCCACCTGTCCACTCACGCGTACGAGAGCGTCCGGGTGTTCGACATCGTGACCGCGAATCTGCGCCACGATCTCCAACGGCTGAGTCGTGCTCGGAAGCACCCGACCCTGCGCCTCCAGAAGTGCGGCCACCCAATCCAGTCCCTCCACCGGACCCGACGTGGTCTGCCAGAGGGCGGTGATCAGGAGATTGCCCAGTGCGTGTCCGTTCAGGGGGCCCTCACTGGTGAATCGATGCTGGATCACCCGCTCCCAGGTCCGACCCCAGGTGTCGTCACCGCAGAGTGCCGCCAGGGCCATGCGCAGGTCCCCCGGTGGGATGACCCCGAACTCTTCACGGAGACGTCCACTCGAACCGCCATCATCCGCGACGGTCACGACCGCGGTGATCCGATCGGTCACGCGCCGGAGTGCTTCCAAGGTCGCCGCGAGACCGTGCCCTCCCCCGAGAGCCACGACAGCGGGGCTGGCGTGATCGCTGCCCGGGGCGGATCGTCCGCGAGGACTCATTCGCGCCCGAGGTCGCGGTGCACCGGAACTGAGTCGATGCCAACCGAGTCCAGACGAGTCACGATCTCCTCGACGAGTGCGACGCTGCGGTGTTTGCCCCCGGTACATCCGAGTGCCACGGTTCCAAATCGTTTTCCTTCGCGAATGTAGCCGTCGCGCACAGTTTCGAGCAGGGCAACGACATGCACAATGAAGTCCTCGGCTCCTGGCTCGCCCAGGACCCGCGAGGCAACCGCGTGATCCCTCCCTGAGAGGGGCCGCAACTCCTCGTCCCAGTAGGGGTTGGGAAGGAACCGTGCGTCGAAGACCATGTCGGCGTCGACGGGGATTCCATATTTGAACCCGAAGCTCATCACGGTGAGTCGCAGAAGCGGAGCGTCAGCCCCGGAGAATGCGTCTTCAATCCTGCGGCGCAGGTCATGCACGTTGAGGCTCGTCGTGTCGATGACCAGATCGGCCATGGCACGGAGCTCGGCGAGGACTTCACGCTCTCGCTCGAGCCCGTCGAGGATTCGAGCGCCACGTTGCAGCGGATGCGGACGTCGTGAACTCTCGAAGCGGCGCACGAGTGATTCATCACTTGCCTCGAGGAACACCAGGCTCTTGGAGATCCCCACGGACGGGAGTTCGGCGAGTGCCTGACGGAACCGCGCGAAGAAGGACCCACCGCGCGCATCGACGACGACGGCAACCTTGTGCACGTCAGTGGACTTCCGAGCCAGATCCACAGCCGATGCAAGAAGGCTTGGCGGGATGTTGTCGATAACGAACCACCCGAGATCCTCGAGGGCGCGTGCTGCAGTGGTCCGTCCAGCACCCGACATTCCCGTGACGATGGTCAGCTCAACCGAGTGCCCATCGGATTCGCTACCCACCGCCGTCACCCTCCGACGCTAGCGCCTTGACGATCACCTGGGCCAGCGTGTTTCCGATCCCCGGCACCGACGCGATATCCGCAGGCTCAGCCGCGCGCATAACCGCGACGGATCCGAAGTGGCGCAGAAGTGCGGCACGACGCTGGGGGCCAAGTCCCGGAATCGAGTCCAGCGCGCTTTCACTCACACGCCCTGACCGCCGCTTTCGATGGAAGTTCACAGCGACGCGGTGCGCCTCGTCCCGAATCCGCTGTAGGAGGTACAGCGCTTCGCTCGACCGAGACAGGATCACCGGACGTGGGTCGTTGGGTCGCCACACCTCCTCCAAACGCTTCGCAAGTCCCACCACCGGGATTCGCTCCATACCCACATCGACCAGGGCATCACGTGCAGCACGCGCCTGGGCGGGTCCGCCATCGACGACGAGAAGTGACGTCGGGTAGCGGCCATCCTCGCGATCGGCTTCGGTGCGATATCGACGACGTACCACTTCCCCGACTGCCGCGAGATCGTCCGCGTCCTCGGTGCGAATGCGAAATGTGCGGTAGTCGGCCTTCTTGGGAAGTGCATCCTCGAAGACCACCACGGATGCGACCGTGTCCGAGCCCTGGAGAGTCGACACATCGATGCACTCGATGCGCAAGGGAGAATCGGTCAACTCGAGTGCACCTTGGATCTCCTGCAGAGCCTGGGTACGGGCCGTGAGGTCGGTGCTTCGCTTTGCGGTGTAACGGGCCAAGGTGCTTTGGGCATTCGTCTCCGCCGTCACGAGAAGCGCCGCCTTGTCCCCCCGCTGTGGAGTACGCACTGTGACGGAACTCCCGCGTGTGCCACCGAGCCAGGCTTCGACCGTCCGGGGATCCGGCGGGAGGACGCTCATCAGAACCTCGCGCGGTACGGCGCTCGAGTCGTCCGTCGAGCCGTACAACCGCTGGAGTACCCGTTCCGCGTACCCCGACTCGTCGAGAACCTCTGTGCGCTCCACGACGAATCCACGCTCACCCACGAGTCGCCCGGACCTCACGTGGAAGACTTCGACTCCCATATGAAGTGGCTCCGTCGCCATGCCGATCACGTCTGCATCCGTGGCATCGGGTAGGACGACAGAGTTCCGCTCCAGCACATGCTCAAGTGCACCGAGGCGATCACGCCACGTCGCAGCCTCCTCGTAGTCCAGTCGAGCCGAGGCCGACTCCATCGCACGGCGCGCCTCGCGCACATAGCGCTCGGCATCCCCCTTCAAAAACCTCTCCAGATCCTCGACGAGCTTCCGATACTCGGACTCACTGATCCGGTCCACGCACGGTGCACTGCAGCGACCGATGAAGCCGAGTAGACACGGCCGTCCCACCTGCGCTGCGCGACGGAACACACCATCTCGACAGGTCCGGACGGGGAAGATCTTCGTGAGCTGTTCGAGCGTGTCTCGGATCGCCCACGCATGCGCATAGGGACCGAAATAGTGCGTCCCCTTGCGTTTGGCCTCGCGCACGATCGAGACACGTGGCCACGTCTCCGCCACGGTGATCGCAAGATAGGGATAGGACTTGTCGTCCCGATAGCGAACGTTGAAACGCGGATCGAACTCCTTGATCCAGGCGTATTCGAGGGTGAGAGCCTCCACCTCGTTCGCCACCGTCACCCAGTCGACCGCTGCCGCGGTCGTGAGCATCGACTGGGTCCGCGGATGGAGACTGCTGAAGTCGGAGAAGTAGGAGTTCACGCGGGATCGAAGATTTTTCGCCTTCCCGACGTAGACGACCCTGCCCGACGGGTCCCGGAAGCGGTAGACCCCCGGCGCCGTCGGCACCGTTCCTGGATCGGGCCGATACTCCGACGGATCTGTCACGTACTAGCCGAGAACGACGTAATCGCCGTCGATCTGAACATCGGCACTGGCCAAACCGGTCGTCGCCGGCCCAGAGATCACCGCCCCGTCCTCCGCAGAGAAGTAGGACTGGTGACACGGGCAGATGATCTGGTTGTCGACGACCTCGGAGACCAGGCAGCCCTGGTGTGGACACACCGCGGTGTACCCGAGGATCGCGCCCTCGGTCGGCTGCACGATCACGATCGGTGGCTCCGCAACAACGACTCCCCCGCCGACCGGGATATCCGCGATCGCGGCGAGGGCTCCGTTCGGGCTGGCGCCACCGGCCTCCGGTGTGGCTAGGGGACTCTCGGCGGGCTCGCCGGTCATGCCGGTTCCCCCGGATGAGCAGGCGGCGACCACGGTTGCGGCGGCGACAATGCCCCCGGTGGCAAGGACTTCGCGGCGATTCACAGAAACCATGACCTCATTCCATCATGGATTCGCCCTGCGGCGCGGCCGGCGGGCTACCAAGTCGGCGAGGAACGTCCCCGTGTGGCTTCCCCGATGACTGGCGATGTCCTCCGGTGTGCCCGTGGCCACGACAGTGCCCCCTCCCGAGCCGCCCTCGGGTCCCATGTCGATGACCCAGTCCGCGGTCTTGATCACATCGAGGTTGTGTTCGATGACGATCACCGTGTTACCCCGATCGACGAGCGAATGCAGGACCCCCAGAAGCTTCCGGATGTCTTCGAAGTGCAGCCCAGTGGTCGGCTCGTCGAGGACATACACCGTTCGACCCGTGGCTCGCTTCTGCAACTCGGCAGCCAACTTCACACGCTGGGCCTCACCACCGGACAGGGTGGGAGCCGACTGGCCGAGCCGCACATACCCGAGTCCGACGTCCACCAGGGTCCGCAGATGCCGGGCGATCGGTGGGATGTTCTCGAAGAAGTCCAGGGCATCCTCGATCGGCATATCGAGAACCTGCGAGATCGTCTTGCCCTTGTAGTGCACCTCGAGGGTTTCCCTGTTGTACCTGGCCCCATGGCACACCTCGCAGGGCACGTACACATCCGGGAGAAAGTTCATCTCGATGCGGATCGTGCCGTCCCCCGCGCACGCTTCGCACCGACCACCCTTCACATTGAACGAGAAGCGGCCCTGCTGGTACCCACGGACCTTGGCCTCGGGGGTCTCAGCGAACAACTTGCGGATGTGGTCGAAGACACCCGTATACGTGGCGGGATTCGATCGCGGTGTGCGACCAATCGGACTCTGGTCCACGTGCACGACCTTGTCCAGGCCGTCGATGCCGGTGACCTTGGCGTGCTTGCCGGGGACGATACGCGCACCGTTCAGTTCGCGAGCCAGAACCGAGTAGAGGATGTCGTTGACCAGTGTCGACTTCCCCGAGCCGGAAACTCCGGTAACCGCCACCAGGTTCCCGAGCGGGAATTCGACGGTGACGTCTCGCAAATTGTGCTCGCGCGCACCGTGGACGGTGATCTCACCTTGCTTTTGGGGTCGACGCACGGATGGCAGATCGATTGTGCGCGCCCCGGTGAGGTACTGGCCGGTCAGCGACTCGTGGCTCCCGAGCAGTTCTTCCACCGGACCGCTCACCACGATCTGTCCGCCATGCTCTCCTGCGCCCGGGCCGATATCCACCACCCAATCCGCGGTCCGGATGGTGTCCTCGTCGTGCTCGACGACAATCAGGGTGTTGCCCAGGTCGCGAAGCCGGACGAGGGTCTCGATGAGCCGACGGTTGTCGCGCTGGTGCAGTCCGATGCTCGGCTCGTCCAGCACGTAGAGGACGCCCACCAATCCCGATCCGATCTGGGTAGCCAGGCGAATCCGCTGGGCCTCCCCTCCTGCCAGGGTGGCGGAGGCGCGGTCGAGGGAGAGGTAGTCCAACCCGACATCGACGAGGAATCGGAGGCGCTCGTTGACCTC
Organism: Rubricoccaceae bacterium; assembly: GCA_040381195.1. Taxonomy (GTDB): domain Bacteria; phylum Actinomycetota; class Actinomycetes; order S36-B12; family S36-B12; genus VGCC01. The sequence goes on along the minus strand of JBEIHR010000021.1, from coordinate 11,864 downwards.
TTTGAGCACCCGTGCGGCGATCGCCATCTCTCGATCACTCAACCGAAGGTCACTGAGGAATCGGGCCGCATCGCCGATGGGAAGGGCCGCGATTTCCGCGATCGAGCGATCTGCGATGGTCACGGCGAGGGACAGTGGCTTGAGCCGTGATCCGTTGCAGGCCGGGCACGGTATCTCGCGCATGAAGCCCTCGAAACGCTCCCTCGCCGAGTCCGATTCACTCTCCTCGTGCCGTCGCTTGATGTACGGCACCACACCCTCGTACACGGTGTAGTACGACCTTTGTCGGCCGTATCGATTGCGGTACCGAACGTGTACCTCGGTCGGATGACCCTCGAGGAGGGCCCGGCGCGCGCGGGCTGGCAGCTTGCGCCATGGGGTGTCCAGGTCGACACCGAGTTCATCGCAGACCGCAGCGAGGAGTCGCTGGAAGTAGTCCGATACCTGACCGCGTGACCACACCGCGATCGCCCCCTCGGCCAGACTGAGGTCCGGATCCGGAATCACGAGTTCCGCATCCACCTCGCGTGTCGTTCCAAGGCCCGTGCACTCGGGGCATGCTCCGAATGGTGAGTTGAACGAGAAGGATCGTGGCTCAAGCTCCTCGAAGGACAAGCCATCGCGGGGGCAGGCGAGATGTTCGGAGTACGTCACCTCCCGCGCGTCATCCTCGCGGTCGACGAACTCCAAGATGACATACCCGTGACCGAGTCCCAGCGCCGTCTCGACCGAGTCCGTCAAGCGCTGCCGGGATTGTGCAGACACCGTGAGGCGGTCCACCACCACCTCGATCGTGTGCTTCTCCTGCTTCTTCAGCGTCGGGACGTCAGCAAGCCCATGAACTACGCCATCGACGCGGACTCGAGAGAAGCCCTGAGTCTGCAGCTGGCGGAAGAGTTCCTGGTACTCGCCCTTGCGCTCGCGCACCACTGGCGCGAGCACCTGGAATCTGGTCTTGGCGGGCAATGCAAGGACCTGATCGACGATCTGCTGCGGTGTCTGCCGGGCGATCGGATCACCGCACTCAGGGCAATGAGGATGACCGATACGTGCGAACAGGAGACGCAAGTAGTCGTAGACCTCGGTGATGGTCCCCACGGTCGAGCGTGGATTACGGGAGGTCGATTTCTGATCAATCGACACAGCCGGTGACAGCCCCTCGATGAAATCCACGTCGGGCTTGTCCATCTGCCCCAGGAACTGACGTGCGTAGGCCGAGAGGCTTTCGACGTATCGGCGTTGGCCTTCGGCGAAGATCGTGTCGAAGGCCAGGGAAGACTTACCGGACCCAGAGAGCCCGGTGAAGACGATGAGGGCATCCCGAGGGAGATCGAGGGACACATCCTTGAGATTGTGTTCCCGAGCGCCACGTACGACGAGTCGGTCACTCACGCCGCCGCTCCCGTTTCGCTAGCCTGCCGGTGTGTACTCCGGCCGGGTCAGCGTAGGCGGTCCGGCCGCCGTCCACGAGTTGACCTCGCTGATCATCAGCAAGCTCGCCGTAGGCCCCATGGACAACAACACCTACCTGCTGCGTTGCCGCGTGACCGGGCACCAGCTCCTCGTGGACGCCGCCGCCGAACCCGAGCGGATTCTCGAACTCATCGGACCCGACGGCCTCAGCGCCATCGTCACCACGCACCGCCATGCGGATCACTGGGGGGCTCTGGCGGACGTGGCCACAGCAACGGGTGCACCCACGTATGCGGGTGAAGCGGACATGGAAGCCATCCCCGTGCCCACCACCGGGTCACTCGCCGACGGGGACCACCTGTCCTTCGGCGACATCACGCTGCAGGTGGTGCACCTGCGCGGACACACTCCGGGATCCATCGCGTTGCTGTACAACGACCACTACGGTCATCCGCATCTCTTCACGGGCGACAGCCTCTTCCCCGGTGGAATAGGCCGGACAACAACTCCAGAGGACTTCGAATCCCTCTATATGGACGTGCGGGAGAAGTTGTTCGACCGCCTACCTGACACCACCTGGGTGTACCCGGGCCACGGCGACGACACCACCCTCGGGACCGAGCGGCCACACCTGGACGAGTGGCATGAGCGAAAGTGGTAGGCCACCGATGCCGCTGGTCGCCAGTCAGCTGAGCAAGCGCGCAACCGACGGAGCCTTCTCGACTCCTGTGTACACCGCCCAGGAGTAGGGCTCATTCCACTTGCACCATCGCAGCCAAACCAGGCCTATGGACTGCGCCCAGTTCCGACGATCAACTCTGCGAAACCATCGAAGTAGCACCGCGTTAACCGTCGCGGAGACGGGAGGTGACGCGCCATCTCGATCTCCGTCCACACCTTCGATCGCAAACGTCAAAGCCCTATCCAGCACCGGCAGCCTGCTGCAGCAGTTCAGAGGTCGTCCGGTGAGGGACGGGCTTGTGAGACACTGCTGGACGTGAAGTCAACTTTTGCGGTGGGAGGCGTCGTCGTGGGCGTCGTGGCGCTCCTCGGGACGGCGGTTCTAGTGCCTAGCGCCATCGGCGCAAGCGGTTCCGTGCGTTCGGACTCCCAAGGCCTCCTCGCATGTGTGAAGCAGAGCACCGGCGAGATGTTCATGAAGCAAACGTGCAGCAGCGGCGAGATTCGAGTGCGCTGGAACAGGCAGGGGCCCAAAGGCGAGATCGGCCAGCAGGGACCCGCAGGTCCGGAGGGTCCCGTAGGCCCGCGAGGTCCTGCTGGGGCGGGCGATCCCGGGCCATCAGGACCACCGGGGCCGCAGGGTCCGTCGGGCTCACCGGGACCCTCAGGCTCACCCGGGCCGTCAGGACCATCGGGCGTGTCCGGCTACGAGGTGGTGACAGTTGACGACCTAACGCTCAGGTACATCGAGCGGGAGTTCGTTCCTTGCCCCAGTGGCAAGTCGGCGCTGAGCGGGGGCTGGAACCTGCCCTACTCCCCTCCTAACCCGACGAACCCGACTCTCCCGCTTTTCCAGATATCCGCGGTGGAATCGCGTCCCTACGTGGACCCCGGGCCTCCCACGATCTCGGGATGGATGTTCGTTTTCGACGGCTACCGGGGCCTCGATGGGTTCGAAGTCGACCTGTACGTGATCTGCGCAACTACGTAGCAGGCGCAGCACGCACTGGGTGATCCACCAAATACCGAGCGGCCACACCCGGGCGCATGGCGTGAGCGCCGCTGGTGACATGCTTCACCCATGAAGGAATCTCGCGAACTTGCCCTCCTCCGCACGCGTGATGGGCTCAAGAAGCGCCGTCAGCTGTGGATCGCGGGCGTCATCGTGTGGGGCGTCGTCGTCGGATGGGTGCTGTTCGGGATCGTCAACTCCATTTCCGGGGATGTCGACGTCCGACTCACCTGGGTTCTCACCTGGCTTGTCCCCGTGATCATCTTCGGTGCGGGAACGCTCGTCACCCAGTCGACCCTCCGTCGCTGCGAGCGTGATCTGGTGCGCGAGGCCGAGTAGTCCTAGTCGGTGTGCTCCTTCGACGCGGTCATGCGACCCGCGTGCGCCACAGCCGTCGGGTCCTTGCGAACCTTGAGGTAGGAGGTAATGCCCACGATGATCAGCACGCCGATGATCACCCCCAGGGAGACGTTGGTGGGAATCTTCGGTACCGACTCCGGGAACAACTCGTGGAAGTAGGTCAAGACCAACTTGAAGCCAATGAAGATCAGGATGACGGAGAGACCCGTCGAAAGGTAGACGAGCTTGTCGAGTAAGCCCCGAAGCAGGAAGTAGAGCGCCCGGAGGCCGAGCAGTGCGAACGCGTTCGCGGTGAACACCAAGTAGGGCTCCTGCGTCACGCCGAAGGTGGCAGGGATCGAATCGAGCGCGAACAGCAGGTCTGTCGCACCGATCGCGATCATGACGAAGAGCAGCGGAGTTGCTACGCGGGCCCCAGCCACCGTGGTGAACAACTTGGTTCCGTCGTAGTTGTCCGTGAACGGAAGTTTGCGACGCACAAGCCGAATCACGGGATTGTCCATCGGATCGGGATCCTCATTACGGTGCCGCATGAGTTGGATTCCGGTCCAGATGAGGATCGCGCCGAAGATCACGAAGGTGAACGCGAACGCCGCCAGCGCAGCGGCACCGATGGCGATGAAGATGGCACGCATTACGAGCGCCAAGACCACTCCCACCAGGAGAACTCGCTGGTGGAGGTTCGTCGGCACCGCGAACTGCGTCAGGATGATGATGAACACGAAAAGGTTGTCGACCGACAGCGACTTCTCAACCAGGTACGCCGTGAAGTACTGGGTGCCGAAGTCACTCCCCTGCCAGAGCCAGACCCCGATGCCGAAGGCGATGGCCACGGCGATGTAGAAGATCGACCACCCCAGGGCCTCCGCAAAGCGAACCTCGTGCGGCTTGCGCGAGACGATCACGAAGTCCATGAGAATCAGGATCGCGAGCGCGCCGATCGTGATGGCCCAGATGCCGAGGTTCAAATCCATCCAAGCAGTATTGCGTATCGGACGAGACGCGCTACTCGGGCCGACCCGCGGCGCGCATGCTCGTGGCGGCCGTGATGGCGAGAACCCCGACGATGAACAGCAGGGAGAACCAGATCGGGATCGTGGGGACCGGCAGGGAGGTGGTCGAATGCAACGCTTCCAGCAAGAGTTTCAGTCCGATGAAGCCGAGGATGACCGCCAGCCCCTTGTTGAGATGACGGAGACGTCCCAGAACGCCTTTGAGGAGGAAATACAGCTGCCGAAGCCCCATGAGCGCGAAGGCGTTCGCCGTGAAGACCAGATACGCCTCCTGGGTGATTCCGAAGACTGCGGGAATGGAGTCGACGGCGAACAAGAGGTCTGTCGTCCCAATAGCCAGCATGACCAGGGCCATCGGGGTGAGGACCCGTCGTCCTGAGATCTTCGTGGTGAGGGCCGTCCCGTGGTACTCGTTCGTGGTGGGGAACCGGGTCGAGACCCACGTGACCAGGGCGTTACCCCCTTCCCGGGTCTCCTCGGCCTCATGGTCCGCCGTCCACACCTTCCATGCCGTGAAGAGCAGGAACCCCGCGAAAAGGTAGAAGATCGCACTGAATCGGTTGATGAGCTCGGCGCCGATCACGATCAGGATGCCGCGGAGGATGAGCGCAATGACGATCCCGACCAGGAGAACGCGGTGTTGGTAGACGGCCGGAACGGCGAATGAACTCATGATCAACATGAAGACGAAAAGGTTGTCTACCGACAACGAGTACTCGGTCAGATAGCCGGCAACGAACTCGCCTGCGTAACCCGCTCCGAACTGCCACCCGATGATGACTGCGAACACGGCAGCGCAGGCGATGTAGAAGATGACCCACCGGGTCGCCTCCGTGGGTCCGAATTCAGCCTTGCGGCGCTCGGCGATCACCAAATCCAGCACGATGATGCCGATGAGCGCCGCAATGGTGATGCCCCAGACGAGGGGCGAAACGCTCATCAGCCGGTCCCGGCTTCGCGCATCCCCCGGAATTCCCGCTTCAAATCGGCAACCTCATCACGAATCCGGGCCGCAAGTTCGAACTGCAGGCTTGCGGCCGCCGCATGCATCTGCTCGGTCAACTCCTCGATCAGGGCCGCCAGGTCTGTGCCGGCCGCGCTTCGCGCACGCGTGACCCCTGAACCCTCACGCTCGAGTACCTCGCGCGTATCGGCATCCTCCCGCGCCAGCAGATCCGTGATATCGGCGATCTTCTTGCGCAGCGGCTGGGGATCGATTCCGCGCTCCTCGTTGTACGCGACCTGCTTGGCGCGTCGCCGGTTTGTCTCGTCGATGGCGCGCCGCATGGAGGGGGTGACCATATCGGCGTACATGTGGACTTCCCCCGACACGTTGCGCGCCGCACGCCCGATGGTCTGGATCAACGAGGTCTCAGAACGCAGGAACCCCTCCTTGTCCGCGTCGAGAATCGCGACGAGAGACACCTCGGGAAGGTCGAGCCCCTCCCGGAGGAGGTTGATTCCCACCAGCACATCGAAGACGCCCAGGCGGAGTTCGCGCAGCAATTCGACGCGCCTCAGCGTGTCCACCTCGGAATGGAGGTACTCCACCCGGATCCCGTTTTCACCTAGATAGTCGGTCAGATCCTCGGCCATCCGCTTCGTGAGGGTCGTGACCAGCGTGCGCTCCCCCCGCTCGACCCGCTTCTGGATCTCATGCATGAGATCGTCGATCTGTCCCTCGGTGGACTTGACGACGACACGCGGATCCACGAGTCCGGTGGGGCGAATCACCTGCTCCACCACATCCCCCTGGACTTTGGTCAGTTCAAACGGGCCCGGGGTCGCGGAGAGGTAGACGGTCTGACCAATCCGTTCCTCGAACTCCGAGAAGCGCAGGGGACGGTTATCCATAGCCGAGGGCAGGCGGAAACCGTGTTCTACGAGGGTCCGCTTGCGACTCATATCCCCCTCGTACATGCCACCGATCTGCGGAACCGTGACGTGCGACTCATCGATGACCAGCAGGAAGTCCTCGGGGAAGTAGTCCAAGAGGCAGTTCGGCGCGGAACCCGGCTCACGACCGTCGATGTGACGGGAGTAGTTCTCGATTCCGGAGCAGAAGCCGAGATTGCGCATCATGTCCACGTCGTAGGACGTGCGCATCTTCACGCGTTGAGCTTCGAGGAGCTTCCCCTGAGCCTCCAATTCCGCGACGCGCTGGATCAGCTCATCCTCGATCGCACTGATCGCGCGCTCCATGCGCTCGGGACCCGCGACGTAGTGCGTTGCCGGGAAGATGTACACCTCGGGATCGTCGGACAGGATCTCCCCGGTCACGGGATGCAGGGTCATGACGCGCTCCACCTCGTCGCCGAACATCTCAATCCGCACGGGGTGCTGCTCGTAGACCGGGAACACCTCGACGGTATCGCCGCGCACCCGGAAGGTTCCACGCGTGAACGCCACGTCGTTGCGTGTGTACTGGATTCCCACAAGCCGACGAAGGAGGTCGTTACGTTCGATCTCGTCACCAACCCGAACGCGCACCATGCGATCCACGTACTCCTGCGGCGTGCCGAGACCGTAGATCGCGGATACGGTTGCCACGACCAGAACGTCTCGACGGGTGAGGAGCGAATTGGTCGCAGAGTGCCGGAGTCGCTCGACCTCCTCGTTGATAGAGGAGTCCTTCTCGATGAAAGTGTCGGTCTGCGGGACATACGCCTCGGGCTGGTAGTAGTCGTAGTACGAGACGAAGTACTCCACCGCATTGTTGGGCAGCAGTTCCCGGAACTCAGTCGCCAACTGCGCTGCGAGGGTCTTATTCGGGGCCATCACCAGCGTCGGCCGCTGGAGTCGCTCCACGAGCCATGCGGTGGTTGCGGACTTTCCGGTGCCGGTGGCCCCCAGAAGAACTACATCCTTCTCCCCTGCCTGGATGCGCCGAACGATCGCATCGATGGCCTCCGGCTGATCGCCGGCCGGACTGAACTCCGACACCACTTCGAACGGCGCCCCAGCTCGAGGAATCTCCGTCAACGGCCGGGTCATGTCCGCTCACCCACATGGTGCTGCCAGAACTCGTCCACCTGTGCGCGCGTCTGCGCGGCGCTCCCGCCGTTGTCGATGACCACGTCCGCACACGCCAGGCGCTCGTCGCGGCTCACCTGCGCGGCCATGCGGCGACGAACGTCGGCCTCGGGGAAGGTCTGCGACGCGCGAAGAACCTGATCCTCCTCGGACGCTTCCACCACCAGGACGAGGTCCACCAGGTCCTGCTGTCCGGTTTCCACGAGCAGGGGCATGTCGTACACGACGACGGACGCTCCCGCCTCCCGCGCCGTGGCCACACGGCGCTCGGCCTCAGCGCGAATAAGCGGATGCATGATCGAGTTCAGGCGACGGGTCCCCTGGGCGTCGGAGAACGCCAGGGATGCCAGTTCCCCACGGTCCAACGTTCCGTCTTCGCGAAGGATCCTGGGTCCGAACTCGGCAACCAGTTGCCCGAGTCCCGGGGCTCCGGGCTCCACCAATGCACGGGAGATGGCGTCGGCGTCGATCACCACAGCACCATGCTCGGCGAGCATGCGTGCCACGGTGCTCTTGCCCGCACCGATCCCTCCCGTGACACCGATGCGCAGCATGCGATGAGCCTAGGCCGGTCGTGGCGCGGGTGACCCGCTGACGACGGTCAGTCCGAGGTGAGTTTGTCGCGCAGCGCCTGGAGCTTCTCGTCGGAGGCCAGTGACGACTCGTCACCGGCACCGTGGGACGAGTAGCTGGTGGCCTCGCCCGACTCCACCGCAGCCGCTTGGTCCGCCTCGCGGGCGTCCGCGGCCTGCTTGCGATGCGCCTCCCACCGTGCATGCGCCTCGGCATACTCCTGCTCCCAGGCTGCACGCTGGCTCTCGAACCCGGCCTTCCACTCACCGGTCTCGGGGTCGAAGCCCTCCGGGCCGATGTAGTTGCCCGCGTCGTCGAATGCAGGTGCCATGCCGTAGAGATAGGGATCGAACTCGACGCTGGCAACGGCGTCGGCCGAGTCGTTTGCCTGCTTGAGCGACAGGGAGATACGCCGACGCTCGAGATCGATATCGATCACCTTGACGTAGAGCTCATCGCCCACTTGCACGATCTGCTCGGGCATCTCGATGTGGCGCTCGGCCAGCTCGGAGATATGCACCAGGCCCTCAATGCCCTCGTCGACGCGGACGAACGCGCCGAAGGGCACGAGCTTGGTGACCTTCCCGGGCACGACCTGGTTGATCTGGTGCGTGCGGGCGAAGTGCTGCCACGGATCTTCCTGGGTTGCCTTGAGCGACAGTGAGACCCGCTCGCGGTCCATGTCGACGTCGAGGACCTCCACGGTGACCTCCTGGCCGACCTCGACGACCTCGGAGGGGTGGTCGATGTGCTTCCACGACAATTCCGACACGTGCACGAGACCGTCGACCCCACCGAGGTCGACGAATGCACCGAAGTTGACGATCGACGAGACCACGCCGTTGCGGATTTGGCCCTTCTGGAGATTGTTGAGGAAGGTGTGACGCACCTCGGACTGGGTCTGCTCGAGCCACGCGCGGCGCGAGAGCACGACATTGTTGCGGTTCTTGTCCAGCTCGATGATCTTGGCTTCGAGGGTCTTGCCGACGTAGGGCTGGAGATCCCGGACGCGACGCATCTCCACCAGCGAGGCAGGGAGGAACCCGCGAAGTCCGATGTCGAGGATGAGACCACCCTTGACGACCTCGATGACCTGGCCCTCGACCACTCCATCCGAATCCTTGACCCGCTCGATGTCCCCCCAGGCGCGCTCGTACTGCGCGCGCTTCTTGGACAGGATCAGCCGTCCCTCCTTGTCCTCCTTCTGGAGAACCAGGGCTTCGACGCGATCGCCGACGTTGACAACCTCGGTGGGATCCACGTCGTGCTTGATCGAGAGTTCGCGGGAGGGGATGACGCCTTCGGTCTTGTAGCCGATGTCGAGGAGTACCTCGTCACGGTCGACCTTGACGATGGTGCCTTCGACGATGTCTCCGTCGTTGAAGTACTTGATGGTGGCGTCGATTGCTGCGAGGAAGTCCTCCGCGGTGCCGATGTCGTTCACGGCTACCTGGGCGGTACTGGTCGTAGGAGCGGTCATGGAGTAGGGGATCCGGTAACTATGAGTAGGGGTGCCCAGCGGCTGCTGAGCCACGTAAGGCTACGGCACCGTGTGCGAGGCCGGGAAATCGGCCCGATCGCTCAATGGGCGGCTTCGTCCCAGTTTGTCCCCACGCCCACGGTCACTTCGAGGGGGACCCGAATGTCGGCCGCCCGAGCCATCCGCTCCCGGAGGATGCCCTCCACCGCGGCGGCCTCCCCTGGCGCCACCTCCACGACCAGCTCGTCGTGGACCTGCAGCAAGAGTCGAGAGGACAGCTCACCTGTCTCCAGTGCCTCGGCCACGCCCAGCATGGCGATCTTCACGATGTCCGCGGCTGTCCCTTGGATTGGCGCGTTGAGTGCCATCCGCTCCGCCATCTCACGGCGTTGTCGATTGTCGTGTTGGAGATCCGGCAGGTAGCGCCGTCTCCCGAACATGGTTTCGGTGTACCCGCTCGCCCGCGCAGTCTCGACCACTCCGGCGAGGTAGTCACGGATTCCCCCGAACCGCTGGAAGTACTCGTCCATGAGCTGCTGCGCCTCGGCCGGGGTGATGTGCAGTTGCTGGGAGAGCCCGAACGGGGAGAGTCCATACGCGAGTCCGTAACTCATGGCCTTGATTCGTCGGCGCATCTCGGCGTCCACGTCTGCCGGAGCCACACCGAAGACTGCACTGGCAACCGTGGTGTGTAGGTCTTCCCCGGACTGGAAGGCTGTGATCAGTCCCGCATCGTCGGAGACGTGCGCCATGATCCGAAGTTCGATCTGGCTGTAGTCGGCGGTCATGAGCGACTCGAACCCATCGCCCACGACGAAGCACCGGCGAATACCGCGACCCGCGTCCGTCCGCACTGGGATGTTCTGCAGGTTGGGGTCACTGCTGGATAAGCGACCGGTTGCTGCCACCGTCTGGTGGAACGTGGTGTGGATGCGCCCATCACGCGCAATCAGGGGAATGAGGCCATCGACGGTCTGGCGCAACTTGCTGCGGTCGCGCCAGGCCAGGATCTCGGCGAGGAGTGGATCCTCGGTTTGTTCGTAGAGGCTTTGGAGTGCTTCCGCGTCCGTGGTGTACCCCGTCTTGATCTTCTTCGTCTTCGGGAGGCCTCGCTCGCCGAACAGGATCTCCTGAAGCTGCTTCGGTGAACCCATGTTGAACGGGCGGCCGACGATCTTCTCGGCAGTTGCCTCACAGGCGCGCATCGAGTCGCCGAACTCGCGTGACAATTCCTCGAGCCTCGAGCGATCAACGCAGATGCCGACGAATTCCATCTTCGCTAGCACCAACGCCACCGGTTGCTCCACGTCGATCAGGAGTGGGAGCAGGCCGTCTTCCTCCAGTCGTGGACGCACATGCGTCGCGAGATCCGCGACAGTGGCGGCATCAACCCCGAGCTCCTGATCGTCGGCTTCTCCGCCACCGAGGAGGTCCAGCTGGCCCCCACCACCCCGATCATCACGGACACGACCGAGAATGCGCTGCTCCACATCCTGGAGGGCGTACGAGCGCTGGCCAGGCATCAATAGGTAGGCCGCGAGTGCGGTATCGAAACCCAGGCCTTTCAGCTCCGACCCGTGCTCCAGTACTACCCGCGCAAATGACTTCGCATCGTGCATGGCCTTCGTGATGTCACTGGAGGAGAGAACGGAAACGATTGCCGAGGCATCGTCCGTCACTACCGAGCGCTTACCGCAATGCCCCGCCGCTCGGGAGAGGTCGTTCGTCGCGACGATGGCGACGTCTTTGCCGCACTCGTCGATGAATTCCCGCCCCGACACGTGCGTGACGTCGATGTCGACTGGTTGCGCCTGCGCGACCTGCTCAACTTCGACGCCGGCACGAGGCAACCTCGCCACACGATCTCGAAGCGCGTTGAACTGCAGCGCGGAGAAAACCTCGTCAACAGATGTCGAATTCCACCCGGCCCACGCACAGGAATCGGGGCCGCTCGGCAAAGGGACATCCGTGAGCAACTCGGTCAGCTCCCGATTGAGCAGTACCTGGCCGATGGAGCTACGGAGTGCCTCGCCTACTTTTCCGCTGATTTCATCAGCGTGGTCGATGAGTGCGGCGAGACTCCCATACGTGGTCAGCCACTTGACGGCGGTCTTCTCCCCCACGCCAGCGATGCCGGGGAGGTTGTCGCTGGGATCACCGCGTAGCGCTGCGAAGTCCGGGTACTGCGGAGGTAGGAGCCCGTACTTCTCCTGGACCGACTCGGGAGTCATGCGCGCAAGGTCGGAGACACCCTTCCGTGGGTACAGGACAGTGACGCGATCGCTCACGAGCTGGAAGG
>JBEIHR010000020.1:0-23371 GCA_040381195.1 Rubricoccaceae bacterium | reverse complement strand
GGTTTCTGCACAGCGGCCCGGGAGCGTCCGGGATGATCCACCGATCGGTGCGGGGTGATCCCCAGGTCGAGGTTTCGATGACGAATCCGCATCGATTTTGTCCACAGAGTGTCCCCAACCGTGGAAACAGCGGATGAAAACGGTACGAAACACCCAGATCGGGGGCCATAAAGCCTACTTATCCCCAGCATTATCCACATTCTCTGTCCCCAGTTGGGGACAACGTGGGGATTGTGTGATCGGGTGGTGCGGATGTGCCGTCAGATCGGTCGCGGCTGCGACTTGATCCGGCTGGTCAGGTCGGTGACCTGGTTGAACAGGCTCCGGCGCTCAGCCATCAGCTGGCGGATCTTGCGATCGGCGTGCATCACCGTGGTGTGATCGCGACCCCCGAAGGCCTGGCCGATTTTGGGCAGCGAGAGATCCGTGAGCTCCCGGCACAGGTACATCGCGATCTGGCGCGCGGTGACCAGCACCCGTGAGCGGCTCGATCCACAGAGGTCATCGACCGTCACACCGAAGTACTGCGCGGTGGCAGCCATGATCTGGGCCGCGGTGATCTCCGGCCCCGCCTCGTTCGGCAGCAGGTCCTTGAGCACCGCCTCCGTGATGGCGAGATCCACGGGCTGTCGATTGAGCGACGCGAACGCGGTGACGCGGATGAGAGCGCCCTCGAGCTCCCGGATATTCGTGGCGATCTTCGACGCGATGTACTCCAGCACCTCCGGTGGAGCAACGAGACGCTCCTGCACGGTCTTCTTGCGGAGGATCGCGATACGGGTCTCGAGGTCCGGCGGCTGGACGTCGGTGATCAGACCCCATTCGAAGCGCGAACGCATGCGATCCTCGAAGTCCTGCAACTGCTTGGGCGGTAGATCGGACGTGATCACGATCTGCTTATTCGCGTTATGCAGGGTGTTGAAGGTATGGAAAAACTCTTCCTGGGTCTGGACTTTTCCACTCAGGAACTGGATGTCATCGACGAGCAGGACGTCGATGTCCCGGTAGCGACGCTGGAAGCTGGCCGCCTTGTCGTCACGGATCGAGTTGATGAACTCGTTGGTGAATTCTTCCGAACTGATGTAGCGAACGTGTGTGCCCTTGTAGAGGGTGCGGGTGTAGTGGCCGATGGCGTGGAGCAGGTGGGTCTTGCCCAGACCGGAACCGCCATAGATGAACAGCGGGTTGTAGGCGCGTGCCGGCTGCTCGGCCACCGCCACCGCCGCCGCATGCGCGAACCGGTTCGAGGATCCGATGACGAAGGTGTCGAAGACGTACTTGTCGTTGAGCCGGCCGTCGACATCGCGGGTGCTCGGGGATCCGGTGCCGGGGCGTGCCGGTTCCTCGACGATGGTCTCCTCGGCGTAGGTGGCATCGGCCACCTCATCGGTCTCCTCGTCGAGTGCACTGGCGAGCGAGGGATCGACCGTGACCGCCAGGCGTACGGGCTGACCAAGGAGTTCGGAGATCGCATTCACCACGAGCGGGCGCAGGCGGGTCTCCAGGACGTCCTTGGTGAATTCATTGGGGGCGGCGACCAGAGCGGTGTCGCCCACGAGGCCCAGCGGGGAGGTCAGCGTCACGAAAGCGCGCTGCTGCGCGGTGAGGGAGGTCTCCGAGAGGTCCGAGATGGCCCGGGTCCAGACGTCCGCGAAATCAGGCGCAGTGGTCATGGCAGGGCAGCCTCCCGTGTTGTCCGGAACTTGTCCACATCGTTATCCACAGATGTGGAGCAGAGGGCAAACCTATCGGCCGATCACCTGTGGACACAAGCCCGTGTCCGATTTATCGCGAAGGTCGGACTTACCGTCCTTGCCGTGGGTAGTCCCTCGGTCACCCCCGTTTGACCCCCACGCCGGCCGCCCCGTACCCTTCTGGTCTCCCCAGACGTCCAGGAGTCCCGTTATGAAGCGCACCTTCCAGCCGAACAACCGTCGTCGTGCCAAGACGCACGGCTTCCGGGCGCGCATGCAGACCCGGGCCGGACGCGCCATTCTCGCTGCGCGCCGCAGCAAGGGCCGCGCTCGGCTGTCGGCCTGATAGGACGCCGGCATGCTGCCGGCACCCCACCGCCTGAGGGCGGCGAAGGACTTCACCACCACCACCCGCGCCGGTGTTCGGCGTTCCCGGGGGTGCGTCGTCGTGAGCGGGTACCTCCCCTTGGATGCCCGTGGGCCCGCCCGGGTCGGCCTGGCCATCGGTAAGCCGGTGGGCAACTCGGTGACCCGGCACGCGGTCTCCCGGCGGATCCGAGGCGTCATGGCATCCCTCGTGACCGACCTGCCCGCCGGCTCCCTCTGGGTGGTGCGCGGATTACCCGGTGCCGCGGAATCGGGCACTCTCGCCGAGGATCTCCGCTCAGCGGTCGCCGCGGTGCGGGACGCCCTGTGACCGAGGACCTCACCCGGGTGGGTCGGGGTGTCCTGTGGGTGTGGGACCACAGCATCGGCTGGGTGCTGATGTGGGCGCTGATCATCCCGATCCGGGCGTACCAACTGGTCATCTCCCCTGTGCTGCCGCCGACCTGTCGATTCCACCCGAGTTGTTCGGCCTACGCCCTGACATCCATCCGTCGGCATGGCTCCGCCAAGGGCCTAGCCTTGGCGGTCTGGCGACTATTGCGGTGCAACCCCTGGAATGGCGGGGGAGTGGACCCGGTACCGTCACCCGGCAAGTGGCGTCCTGACGTGTATCCCGACGGACGACCCCGCTAACTCGGACGGAGCACATGTTCATCCTCGACTGGCTGAAGATCGCCGTCAGCTGGATTCTCGTGCAGTTCCACTCGCTGTTCAGCATCGTGATCGATCCGGCGAGTGGGTGGTCGTGGACGTTGTCGATCATGGGTCTCGTCGTCGTCATCCGCATCCTGTTGATCCCGCTGTTCGTCAAGCAGATCAAGGCGCAGCGCGGTCTCCAAATCCTCCAGCCCAAGATGAAGGAGATCCAGAAGAAGTACGCGGGTGACCGTGAGCGGCAGAGCCAGGAAATGATGAAGCTCTACAAGGAGACGGGCACGAATCCGCTCGCGTCCTGTTTGCCGATTCTCCTGCAGGCACCGATCTTTTTCGCCTTGTTCACGGTGCTGCAGGGCGTTGCGATGTATTCACCGGACAACAAGGAGTACGTCGCGCCCGGTGTTTTCGCATGGGCGGATTACGCCGATCTGCTGCCCCTCGCGCACGATGCGCAGATCTTCGGTGTGCCGTTGTACGGCACGTTGTGGCTGGCCGACGAGACACCGAATCCGATCGCGACCCGCATCCTGGCGATCTTCCTGATCATCGCGATGTCCGCGACGACCTTCATCACGCAACGCCAGTTGATCGTGAAGAACACCGCTCCGGACAACCCGATGGTGCGTCAGCAGAAGATCCTGCTGTACATCTTCCCGGTGGTCTTCGCCGTCGGCGGCATCAACTTCCCGATCGGTGTTCTCATCTACTGGTTCACCACGAACATCTGGACCATGGGTCAGCAGTTCTACGTGATCCGCAACAACCCGCAGCCGGGGACACCCGCGTTCGATGCACTCGAGGCGCGCAAGGCCGAGAAGGCCAAGAAGAAGGCGGTCCGGAAGGGCGAGATACCCGAGGAACTTCCCGACACTCCGTCGGAAAACCAGGTGCGGGTGCAGCCCAAGAGGCAGCCCCGCAGCAAGCGACGCAAGAAGTAGGCCTAGGAGCATCATGAGTGAGGAACAGACGCTGCTCGATCGCGAGGGCGACGCCGCCGCGGACTATCTCGAGGGACTTCTCGACATCGCCGATCTCGATGGGGACATCGACATCGACGTGGAGGGGGACCGGGCCATGGTGTCCGTCCTCGAAGTCAACCCCGGGGACCTCAAGGACCTCGTCGGAGAGGACGGCGAGGTGCTCGACGCCCTCCAGGAGTTGACCCGCCTGGCCGCGGCCCGCGAGACCGGGGAGCGCTCGCGACTCATGCTGGACATCGCGGGCTTCCGCGCCGCCAAGCGCGTGGCCCTCGAGGAGGTTGCAGCAGCGGCGGTGGCCGAGGTGCAGCGGACCGCCGCCCCCCTGAAGCTCGAACCGATGAACCCCTTCGAGCGCAAGGTGGTGCACGACGTCGTCACCGCCGCCGGACTGGTGAGCGAATCCGAGGGCGAGGAGCCCAACCGGCGCATCGTCGTCCGGCTCCCCTAGCGTGGTTTCACGGGAAACCCCACCTCTGCCCGGCTGGCTGGAGCCCGCTCGACAGGGCCTGGAGACCTACCACGACCTGCTGGCCGGCCCCGGAATCGACCGCGGGCTGATCGGACCCCGTGAGGCCGATCGCCTCTGGGACCGTCACATCCTGAACTGCGCCGTGGTCGCCGACCCGGGCCTGGGCCTCCTCCCCGAGGGCACGACCGTGGCCGATGTGGGATCCGGGGCGGGTCTGCCCGGGTTGGTCTGGGCGATCGTGCGCCCGGATATCCAGTGCATCCTGGTCGAGCCCCTGCTACGCCGGGCCACCTTCCTCACCGAGGCCCTGGGGGTACTCGAGCTGGGCGATCGCGTCCGGGTGGAGCGCGGCCGCGCCGAGGACCTGCTCCGCACCGGATGGGTCCCGGTCGGGGTGGCCACCGCCCGGGCGGTCGCCCCCCTGGCGAAACTTGCTTCCTGGACCCTTCCTTTGGTGGCCCCCAACGGCGTGCTGCTCGCATTGAAGGGCGCCTCTGCCCAGGAGGAGATCGACGCCTCCGGTCTCGCCCGGGCCCGGGTGGTCCTCTGCGGGGCCGGGGTGGTGGACCCACCGACTACCGTCGTGGTGGTCCCTGCGGCACAATCACCGCAATGACTACGTCCGGCACCGCCCACCCCACCCCTCGGCCCTCAGGCCTGGGGTGGCCCCATGTTTCCCGTGAAACATCGCCCCCTGTGGGCCGGCCCTCGGGCCTGGGGTGGCCGATTGTGGAGGGGGCATGACCCGGGTTATCGCGGTGGCGAACCAGAAGGGCGGGGTGGGGAAGACCACCACCGCGGTCAATATGGCTGCCTCCCTGGCGTCGCCCACCTGCCGGGTCCTCGTCATCGACCTGGACCCCCAGGGCAATGCGTCCACCGCCCTGGGCTACGACCGGGAATCCGAGTCCGCCGGGATGTACGAGGTGATGATCGGTGAGGCCGAGCTCGAGGACGTGATCCTGCCCTGCCCGGACGTTCCCGGACTGGACTGCGCCCCGGCCGACGTCGACCTCGCGGGCGCGGAGATCGAGATGGTGGCCCAGGAGCGCCGTGAATTCGCGCTGCGCGCCGCGCTCGAGGACCTCGACAGGGACTACGACTACGTGTTCATCGACTGCCCACCGAGCCTGGGGCTGCTCACCCTCAACGCCCTGGTCGGGGCCCGCGAGGTGCTCCTACCGATCCAATGCGAGTACTACGCCCTCGAGGGGCTCTCCCAACTACTCAAAACGGTAGATATGGTGAAAAGTCACCTTAATCCGGACCTAACCGTGGGGGCGATCATCCTCACCATGTACGACGGCCGCACCCGGCTCGCGGGACAGGTGGCCGAGGAGGTGCGCACCCACTTCGGTGCCCGCGTCCTCGACACGATCATCCCCAGGTCCGTGCGCCTCTCGGAGGCGCCGAGTCACGGGCAGACGATCCTCACCTACGACCCGTCGTCCTCCGGCGCGGTCGCCTACCGCGAGGCCGCCGAGCAGTTCGCGCTGGTGGGGAGCTAGGAGGAGTGATGGCGAAGAAGGGACTCGGCAAGGGCCTCGGGGCACTCATCCCCACCGAACCCGTGCGCACGGAGCGCACTGCACCACCGGCACCGGCACCTCGGGACGAGGCGGTGGCGCAGACACCAGCGACGCCGACCACGTCGAACCCCGCGGTCGGGTACGCCGAGATCGCGATCGCCCGAGTGTCCCCGAACCCGCAGCAACCACGTCGGGTCTTCGACACCGAGGAACTCGCGGAGTTGGTGTTCTCGCTGCGCGAGGTCGGTCTGCTGCAACCGATCGTCGTGCGCCCACGCGACGACGGATACGAGCTCGTCGCCGGTGAGCGACGCCTTCGTGCAGCAACCGAGGCTGGGTGGGACACGATCCCAGCGCTCGTGCGCCATACCGACGACGCGGTGATGTTGCGTGACGCACTCCTGGAGAACCTGCACCGCGCGGACCTGAATGCACTCGAGGAGGCTGCTGCCTACTCGCAGATGCTCAGTGACTTCGGGTGCACGCAGGAGGAACTCGCCACCCGCATCGGCCGCTCACGTCCCCAGATCTCCAACACCATGCGCCTGTTGAAGCTCCCACCGTCCGTGCAGAACCGTGTTGCCGCCGGCGTGCTGAGCGCGGGGCATGCGCGCGCTCTCCTGTCTCTGGACAACGAGGCTGCGATGGAAGCACTCGCCGCACGCATCGTCGCGGAGGGATTGAGTGTGCGCAGTGTCGAGGAGTTGATCATCCTCGGTGAAGCCGATGGCACCACGCGCGAGAAGAAGGAACGACGTCGCAAGCAGCGCGATCCGAAGGTCGGTGACATCGTCGACGACCTCACGGCCCGGTCAGGTGATGCGCTCGATACCCGTTGCAGCACAACGGGTTTCGCCACCGCCACGTCACGGGGTCAACTCGTGATCGAGTGCGCGGATATCGAGGACCTGCGCCGGATCGTCGACCTGATCGACTAGCGCGCGATGATGCGGGCGATCGTCTCGCCTGCATCCAGTTCCGCAGCAGCCAGGGCCTGGGGCATGAGTGACGTCTCCGTCATTCCCGGGGCCGCGTTCGTCTCGAGGAACCAGACGGTCCCGGCCGCATCCACGATGACATCGGTGCGGGAGAGGTGCCGTAATCCCAAGAGCCCATGGGCACGCAGCGCCACCTCCTGCACGCGGGCTGCAACCGAGTCATCGACCCGTGCCGGACAGAAGAACTCGGTGGTGCCGGCGGTGTAGCGGGCGGTGTAGTCGTAGAGGGCACCATCGGGGACGATCTCGACGAGCGGGAGCGCAGTCGGCACCCCGTTGATGTCGATGACACCGGCGGCGATCTCGGTCCCACCCACGAACGCCTGGACCATCGCGGTGTCCGCGTAGGAGAACGCACCCACGAGTGCGGCGGGGAGCTCGGCCTCGGTCTGCACGATCGCAACACCGAGTGCGCTGCCACCACGCGTCGGCTTCACCACCAACGGGAAACCGATGTGTGCACCGATGGCGGACATCACACGTGCGGCGCCGAGTTCCCGGAAGGTTGCCTGGGGGAGCACCAGGAACGCGGGGACAGAAACACCCGCACCGCGCACGAGCGTGCTTGCCACCGGCTTGTCGAAGGCCATCCGGCCACCGGCGCCGTCGGTGCCGACGTAGGCGATCCCGAGTGCGTCGAGGAGATCGCGCAGCGACCCGTCTTCACCGGCGGCCCCGTGTAGGAGTGGGACGACCACTTCGGGGGACTGGCGCGTGAGGGTGTCGAGCAGTTGAGCGTCGACGTCAGCTTCGGCCACCTCCCACTCCGGGCGGGCAACCCGCAGTGCCTCCGCGACGCGGCGCCCCGAGCGCAGGGACACGTCGCGTTCCGGGGAGAGCCCGCCGGCCAGCACCAGGACGCGCATCACGCCAGGTCCGGTGCCGGCGTGGATTCACCGGTGGGTTGATGCAGGGACTCGGCGGTGCCGAAGGTCCGGGCGAGTTCGAGTTCGGTTTCGATGACGCCGGCCAACCTGCGCACACCCTCCCGGATCCGGTCGGGTTCCGGGTAGCAGTAGGACAACCGCAGGTTCTGCCGGCCCTGACCGTCGACGTAGAACCCGGTGCCGGGAACGTAGGCCACTAGTGCGGCGACCGCGCGCGGCAACATGCTCGTCGCGTCGAGTCCGGCGGGCAATGTCACCCACGAGTAGAAACCACCCGCGGGAATGGTCCACCGCGTTCCCTCCGGCATCATCGCCTGGAGTGATTCAAGCAATGCGTCACGGCGCTCGCGATAGATCTCCTGGAACACCTTGACCTGCTGACGCCAAGGTTGGGTCGCGAGGTACTGACTCACGGTGAGTTGTGCGTAGTTCGACGGACACAGCGTCGCGGCCTCTGCGGCAAGGACCAACTTCTCCCGGACACCGTGTGGGGCTACGGCCCATCCCACGCGCAGACCCGATGCGATGGTCTTCGAGAAACTGCCCAAGTAGACGACACCTTGATCGTCGAGGGCCCGAATCGCTTGCGGCGCAACACCTTCGAAGCCCAGCAATCCGTAGGGATCGTCCTCGAGCAGCAGGATTCCGTTGTTCTGTGCGATGGCGAGGATCTGCTCGCGTCGCTTCTGGTCCTGGGAGATGCCCGCCGGATTATGGAACGACGGGATCGTGTAGATCACCTTGATCCGCTTCCCGGCCGCGCGCGCATCGTCGATCGCCTGCTGCAGCGCCACGGGATCGAGACCGTTGTCATCCATCGCCACGTGCCGGACATCGCACTGGTACGCGCGGAACACACCCAATGCTCCGACGTAGGACGGGGACTCCACCAACACGACGTCACCGGGATCACAGAACACCCGTGTCACCAGATCAAGAGCCATCTGGGACCCGGTGGTGACGATGATGTCGTCCGGGTGCGCGCGCACACCCACCTCACCGGTGACCTCGAGGATCTGTTCGCGCAACGTGACGTCGCCCTGACCTGATCCGTATTGGAGTGCCTGTGCACCGGATTCACGGATGACTGAAGCGACGGTGTCTGCGAGGGAGTCCATGTCGAGGGCGGAGACGTAGGGCATACCCCCGGCCAGCGACACGACCTCGGGACGGCTGGCCACCGAGAACAGGGCGCGGATCTCGGAGGCAGTCATGCCACGGGCGCGCACGGCGTAGTGCTCCACCCACGGGTCGAGCCGGGAACCGGCCATGGCACCTCCCTGCGGTCAGCAACTGCAAGGGGGATTGTGCTGCATCACGGGTACGCGGCGAAATCCACGCCGCGTTCGGCAGCCTCAGGCTGCGACGTCTACCACCATGACGTCGGGATCCACGAGGGCAGCGAGGTCGTGCGCGTCCGCGGTCATGACAGCCACCGGCCTCGGCAGCGTCGATGCAACCTGCGCCACGAGGGCATCCAGTGTCACGTTGCCCCGTGTTCGGGTGCGTCCGATTCGTTCCCCGGCAGCGCGACCGACCTCGGCGTCCACAACGCGCACGCTCATCGCCGCGAGTAGTCGATGAATGAGGATGTCACGCGTGTGCCCGCGCAGAACTTCGGTCAGTGTCGTGGCACAGATGTAGAGGTCGACGGAGTCCTCCTGCCAGCGGCGTAGCACACGTCTCGCCGCGGATCGCTCCTCCGCTGCCTGGGTGACTGCGGTCGCATCCAGGACGACCGATCTCAGCGGGAGCCGTCGAGTCGTGCCCACATTTCCTCCACTCTCTGGTCTGCGTCTGCCATCTCCTCGGGAGTAGGTGCGCCGTGCAGATCGTCCATATGGTCCAGGAACTCCGCCAGGGCGAGGCGGCGTTCTTCCCGAGCCAGAACCTCGCTCACGTAGGAGGAGAAACTGCTCCCGGTGGAGCGGGCTGCCACCCGCGCCCTCAGGGAGGAAGGCATGGTGATGCTGACCTTGTCGAAGGGGCCCTCGAGGAGGTCGGCCATGGCCCGCTCGATGGGGCTCCCCTGTGGATCCTGCGCGAGGGTCATGCATGAATCCTACCATTGGTAGGATCGAATCACGAGGCGCCTACCGCGGAGAGCACACCCGGGCGATCGCGGCGGCGACGCCCTCCGCCACCGCATCCTGGAATCCGGCGCTGCGTAAGCGCTGCGCGTCGGACTCGTTGGAGACGTAGCCGAGCTCGACTCGCACGGCGGGCATGCGGGTGAGGCGCAGCAGGTCCCAGGTGCGCGGGTGGACACCGCAGTCGAGCCGGTCGGTGCGGTGGGTCAACTCGTCGTGCACGGCCTCCGCGAGCGTGCGACCGGAATGCGAGTGGACCCCGCCTCCCGGATGGCCGTAATAGAAGGTGGCGATCCCATTGGGTTCCGGGCTGTCGCTGGTGTCGACGTGCAGGGTGACCACGATGTCTGCGCCGACGCTGTTCGCGAAATCCGCGCGCTCGGACTCGGTGGGATTCGCTGCGCTGGGTCGACCACTCAGGATCGCCTGGGTGCCGAGGGCAGCCAGGCGTCCTTCAACCCGCACCGCGAAGGCATGACACAACTCCGCGTCCACGTCACCGGCGGCATCGATCACCACGACCTTGTCTGCGACTCCGGTTTGCAGGGCGGCGAGCGTTACGTGACCGCGGAGTGCACGCGCATCGCCGCCACTCACCGTGCGAATGAGTCGATCGAAGGCACGGAAGGTGTCGGGACCGCACGTGCCATCGGCGTTGACGCCGACACCGGCCTGGAATTCACGCAGCGCCTGATCGGTGTTCTTGCCGAAGATGCCGTCGAGACGGCCCGCGTCGAAGCCGAGTTCACTGAGCCGACGCTGCAATTGCACGACGTCGTCACCGGTCATCATCCGGCCGGGGATGTAGGACAGAACGCGATCACCGAGTTGCCAACGTGCCTCGTCGAGGCGACGGAAGGTGACCGGTCCGACGATGCCATCGACACCGATACCGCGCTCCTGTTGGAACGTGCGCACGGCACGGTCGAGTTCCTCGTCGAAGACCTGCGGGTCTGCGGCGTTGTCGGTGATGAGTCCGAGGTGCGCGAGCCGCGCGCGCACCTCCGCGACGGCCGCCCCGGTTGATCCAAGGCGGAGCATGACTACAGGTACGGCTGCAGATCCGCCATCAGCGCGGCCTTGGGCTTGGCGCCGATGATCGTCTTCACGATCTGGCCACCCTGGAACACGCTCATCGTCGGGATCGAGGTGATGCCGTAGGACGCCGCGGTCTGCGGGTTCTCATCGACGTTCAACTTCGCGATCACCAGGTTCTCGGTGCCCGCCGCGATCTCCTCGAGGATCGGCGCCACCATCTTGCAGGGCCCGCACCACTCGGCCCAGAAGTCGACCAGCACGGGCTTGGCGCTGTTCAACACGTCGGTGGAAAAACTGGCATCGGTCACGGTCTGCGTGGCACCCATGGCAACTCCTTCTAGTCGGGTCCGAGCCTACGCGGCTCTAGTGGGCGAGGAAGCGTTCGGCGTCCAAGGCGGCGGAGCAGCCGGTTCCGGCCGCCGTGATGGCTTGGCGGTAGGTGTGATCCACCAGGTCACCGCACGCGAATACGCCCGGGATCGACGTGCGGGTGGAGGGGGCGTCCACAACCACATACCCCTCCGCGTCAAGATCGATCAGCCCATTCACGAGTTCATTGCGCGGGTCATGGCCGATCGCGATGAACAGGCCGGTGACCGGCAGCTCGCTGGTCTCCCCGGTGACCGTGTTGCGCAGGCTTATGCCGCTGACCTTTGCATCACCGAGGACGTCGACCACCTCGGAGTTCCACACCGGCACGATCTTCTCGTTACTCAGCACGCGCTCGGCCATGATCTTGCTCGCGCGCAACTCCTCGCGACGGTGGATCAAATAGACCGTGTTGGCGAAGCGGGTGAGGAACGTGGCCTCCTCGGCCGCGGAGTCGCCACCGCCGACGACGGCGATGTCCTGACCGCGGAAGAAGAATCCGTCACACGTGGCGCACCAGGAGACACCGTGCCCGGAGAGACGCTTCTCGTTTGGCAGACCGAGTTCGCGATACCCGGATCCCATGGCGAGGATGATGCTGCGGGCTGTGTGGGTGTTGCCGGATCCGTCGGTGACGCTCTTGATCTCACCGGAGAGATCGACGCTCATGACGTCGTCGGTGACGATTTCCGCACCGAAGCGCACGGCCTGCGCACGCATCTGCTCCATGAGTTGCGGACCCATGATCCCGTCGCTGAAGCCGGGGAAGTTCTCCACCTCCGTGGTGTTCATCAGCGCACCACCCGCGGTGACCGATCCCTCGAACAGCAGCGGCGCGAGTTGTGCGCGTGCCGTATAGACCGCAGCGGTGTAGCCGGCGGGGCCGGACCCGATGATGATCACGTTGCGGATGTCGCTCACGGTCGTCCTTGGCTCGAAGGGGTGATCAGTATACCCCAGGGGGTATCAGGAAGCCTCGTTCGAGTCTAGTGAGAAATGGTTACTGACCGACGGCGTGCAGAACGTGCGAGATCACCTGCGCTGGCTGGGCTCCGCACTGCGGACCGACCACGAAGATGTGCAGAGTCGGGTCGGAGATCTGCGACATGTCCACCGTGCTGATGTCACCCATCATCACCGCGGGGATCACCACCACACCCGCCTCAGCCCCGTCGTACGTGGCCCGGATGACGATCAACGCCTGGGAGGTGGGGGACTGGGTCAACTGCGTCACACACTCGCGCAGGGTGGTGTCATCGACGCCGGGTGCCGCGGAGGCGGTCGCCATTTTCTGCATGTCCCCCATGGTGCGCACACCGAACTTCTCCAAGACCGCTGTGACCCCGGCGCGCAGCGAGGTGGGGGTGAAGTTCTCGGCGGAGTCCACCACGGTCATCGCTGGTGGAACGAACCCAGCCTGGACCACGGCCCGAGGAGCATCGGCCGCGATGGCGACCTCACCATCCGCAACGACATCCGCTTGCTGGCCGGGGAGGTTGGTCATCACCACGACACCGAGCACTACGGCGCTCACCGCAACGAGGGGTCCGGCCCATTTCAGCATCCGCCGGCGCGGGGCCAACTCCACCACCGTGCCGGTCCGCAGCCCGGATTCATGGGCGATCGCGCGTTCCATCCGCGCCCAGACCTGGGGCGGAATCGCAGGGGACGTGGGGGGATCCGGCTCCTCTTCGGGGCGCAGTCGGGCCAACGCGTCGAGGACGCGTGCTTCGACGTCGGGATCCAGTCGCGGATCGAGCTCGTCAGCCACGGGTGTTCCCACCCCCTTCCGGTCGTGTGACGGGGGAATCCATGTTCGGGTTCCGTAAAAATCCGAGAGTTTCGGCCAACTTCGCCCGGCCGCGCGAGCACCGGCTCTTCACCGTGCCCGTCGGGCAGTCCAGCATCGCCGCGGCCTCCTCGATCGAGTACCCCTCGATGTCGACCAGGTAGACCGCCTCCCGCTGGGCCTCGGGTAGTTCGGCCAGGGCCCGGGTGATCTCCCACCGCAGTTCGGCGGTCTCCATTGCGTCGTGGTTGTTCCCGACGACGGGTGCACTCACCCCCACCTCGTCCTCCGGGATCGGGCTCGCCTGCCGGACTGAGCGCCGGCGGAGCCGATCCAAACTCGCGTTGACGACGATCCGATGCAGCCATGTGGTGACCGCGGACTCACCGCGGAAGGACGACGCCCGACGGAAGGCGGAGATCAATGCGTCCTGGAGTGCGTCGGCGGCCTCCTCGGGATCACCGGTGGTGCGCAGCGCGACGGCCCAGAGTCGATCTCGGTGACGGGAGACCAGTTCACCGAACGCATTCGGATCACCGTCGATGTGTGCGGTGAGGAGTTCCGCGTCGGTGCGCGTGTCCCCGCTCGGCATATCGGGGAGCCTATCGGCGCGAGTTAGGCAGCAGGTTCCTCGTCGGGAGTCGCGAACACCTGGATCTGACCGATGCCACCGGTGAAGCGACCACCGGCTCCGGGTTCACCCGGCAACGAGTCGAGCCACACCAGCACGTACTGCCCCCGCACGGGGCGCGGGGATCGAAGTTCGATCTCCGGTCCGACCTTCGCCACCTCGACGAAGGGAGTCCAGAGGTCGGGTTCCTTCTGGATCTCGTCGGCGACTTTCACCTGGACGCTGGTGCCGTAGCCGCGCAGGGTGAGCTTGATCGAACTGATGTTCATCGGTTGTCCCAGGTCGGCGATGAGTCCGACACCACCCTTGCCATCGGCGTCGGCGGTTGCGTAAGTCTCGGTGACCCATTCCGTTGCAGGATCAACGTCGATGGCGAGTGGAGCCTTGTCCTCGTTCTCGCGTCCCTTGCGTTTATCCGGTTTGCCGTTCTCGTCGTCGTCGGAGAAGGGGTCGTAGGAGCGGACCGAGACGATCGGGACGGGCGCCTGCGCTGCACTGAAAGCGAACTCCTCGACGAAAGGCACCGCGTCGCTGGTCAATAGATCCGTCACCTGCGCCTCTGCGGTGACGGATGCACTGCCACTCCCCGCGGTGAGCAGCGTCATACCGGCTGCGAACGTCAGCACCACGATCCCGACCGCTGCGATGACTCCGACGGTGCGGGTGATGCGGCGCCCGGTGGGGACCTGCGGTCGCGCGATCCGCAAGGAGGTGGGAACAAGGGGAGTGAGGCGATCGAGTGCGGCCGTGGTCGCGGTCGCGAAACCGCTGGCGTCGGCGATCCGGATCGATCCGCGGGGGCGCGAGATCGACAGCACCGAGCGGCCCACCACTTCGTCGATGGGTCGAGGGACCTGCGCGCGCACCCGCGAGGGCAACGGGACCGTGCGCCCAGTGAGGGGTGCCAGGGGGATTCCCACCTCCGCGGGATCCACGGACGGATCCGGCCAATAGCCGGTGACGAGCGCGTAGAGCAGTGAGCCGAGCCCGTCGACGTCGTCGTTCAACACTCGGCCACTGCGGTTATCCGAGTCGAGTGGCCCGAAGAGTGCTGCGTCGACCGCGAGGCCGCGCACGCGCACCTCACCACCCTCGGTGAGGTAAACCGTGGTGGGGCTGAGGCGACCGTGCGGGACACCGTGATCGAGAGCGAGGGCAAGCGCGCTCGCGACGTCACCGACCACCATCAGGGCTGCCGCCGCAGTCGCAGGTCCGGAGGTCTCGAGGTGGTCGACGAGGGATTGCCCCTCCGCCCACTCACTGATGATCGCGGTGCGCGGGGCGTCGGATGCGCCACCCTCCATCGGAATGACATCGAGCACGCGCATCAGGCGCGGGTCGTCGACGAGTGCGGCCGCGCGCGCGGCGCCGAGGACGGTGGCGATGCGTGCGTCATCGGTGCGGACCAGGCGGATCGAGACCGGCCGGTCGAGCTTCTCGTCATGGCCCAGCCACGACTCGACCGGGTAGCTGCGGAATGCCGTGTCACTCGGTGGCGGCTTGCGCACACTGATGCGCTCCACCAGGCGGAAGCGACCGATCCGTGCTCCCGCGCTCATGACCCCACCTTGGCACCAGAGTTCCCGCGTGTCAGGGCACGGCGGAGCAATGACCAGGCCTGACCGACCTCGCGACAGCGCAGGAGCCACGCGGCGATGACGTACGTAACGGCACCGAGCGCCGCGACGACGAGGACGCTCAGCGCGATACCGACCCGATCCGAGGTCGAGTCGAGGCCGAGGAGGTCGAGCATCGTCGCGCGGGTGAGCGTCATCACGAGGAATGCGATCACCCCGGCGAGGGTGAGCCGTGCCAGCGACCACAGGGTTGCGCCTGACCGCATACCCGGAGCGTCGTCGTCAGCGGTTGCACGCCGACGCAACCGTGCGGCCAACCAGATCCATGCGATCGCCAGTCCCACCCAATAGGACAGCACGTACCCGAAGGCGATCACGGCGATCTGGCCACCACCGGGGGGCTGCGATGCGAACAGTGCGTTGACGATGACGAGCCAGAGCGCGGAGAAGATCACCGTGACGACGAAGGGTGAGCGCGTGTCCTCCAGCGCGTAGAACCCGCGCAGCAGAACGTAGAAGAGGGTGAAGGGGATCAGTCCGAGCATGAAGATCGAGACGATCTGACCCATCTGCGCTGCTTGATCCGTCGTGGCCGCGCCATACCCGAACAGCAGGATCGCGATCCCCGGACCTGTCACCGCGAGAACCGCCGCGACCGGCGTGATCGCAGCGGCAATCAGCCGCATCGCTCCGGAAACATCCGCACCCACCTGGCGCATACGCCCCGCGTGCGCAACACGCGACAGAGCGGGAAGTAGTGCAGTCACCACGGAGACGGTTATGACGCTGTGCGGGAGCATGAAGACCAGGTGCGCCTTCTGATACGTGGTCAGACCAGCGGCCACGACACCCGCCGCGCTCGCATCCACGTTCGCCTGAGTGGCGAACCGGGTGATCACCAGGTACGCGATCTGGTTGACGAGCACCAGACCCACCGTCCAGGCGGCGAGCTTCGCGGCGTGCCCGAGACCCTGCTCGCGCCAGGCGAAACTCGGCCGCCACAGGTAGCCCGCGCGGGACAGCAACGGAATCAGAATGAGTGCCTGCAGCACCACCCCGAGCGTGGTGCCGATGCCGAGAATCAGCACCTGATCGGTGGTGAGCACACCGTCGGCAGCTGCGGACGTGCCTGCGACCGCGATGAACAGCAGGAACGTAGCGATCGCGATGACGTTGTTCGCGATGGGTGCGAACATCGGAGCACCGAATCGCCCACGCGCATTCAGTACCTGACTCAACATCGAGTAGAGGCCATAGAAGAAGATCTGCGGCAGGCAGAGGCGCGCGAAGGCCACCGCCAGCTCATACTCCGCCTGCGGGTAGTCCGCGGGGGTGTAGAGGTCGACGATCCACGGGGCCGCGACCACGGCGGCAACGGAGAGGACCAGCAGGATCGTCGCGGCCACCGTGAGCAGTGCGTCCGCGTACGCCTTGCCCTGGTCTGCGTCCTCGCGCATGCGACGCACCAACTGCGGGATGAACACCGCATTGAGCGCACCCCCGACGACGAGGATGTACAGGATGGTCGGGAGCGAGTTACCGAGGCTGAACGCGTCGGAGACTAGGTAGAAGCCGAGGGCCGCGGCCATCGCGATATCGCGAGCGATTCCCGTCACCCGCGAGGTGACCGTGCCCGTCGCCATCACCGCACTGGGTGCGAGGAGGGCGCGCGTGGACGAGGCCATGGTCACACCGTGTCAGATGGCCGCGCACCCTTACCGGAGGTGGGGGCGGTATGTCCCCGGCGTGCACGTCGGATGCGGCGGATGATCCCCACGACGACGAACACCGCAATGGCGACGAACGCCACGATCACGACCCAGGACGCCGCCCGCGCATACGCCGTCGAGGCGAGTTCGATCGTGGCCGGTTGCCCGTAGTCCTGACCGTCGGGAGTGAGAAGTTGCACACGCACGGGAAGGGATCGGCCCCCGATGACGCGCGCATCGATTTCGACGCTCACCTTCTTCCCCGGGTCGATGACGATCCCCTGCACCGGATCGGACTCCAGGCGCGGTGTCGGGGAGGCCACGAGCTCCACACCGACGGTGACGGCGCGGTCGAGGTCGTTGGCGATGGTGACGGGAACGCTGCCGGAGTCTCCGGAGAAGGTGACCCTGCCCTCCGAGAGCACACGCACCAGCCCGGTCTGCTCGCGCAGTTGCGCGGTGATCGAATCGAGCAGTGCACGACCGGTCGCCGGCTCTGACCGCCACACGGAGGACTCCGCACGCAAGAGCGCCGATGAATACGCGTCCGTGATTCCTGCCGGGTTGTTCAGGATCGCGGTCAAGGTTGCGAGTTGCGCACTCGCCCGCTGCACACGGCGCAGGTAGCTCGCGGGTAGTTCCGCGGCGCGCGCCTTCTGTCCATATCCCGCCATGGTGCGTGGCGCACCAATCGTTCCCTCCTCGAATAACGTGGTCAGTGTCTGTGGGCGCATCCAGGGTGCGCGCATAGTTGCCCGCAGGAGACCCACCAGTGTCGCCTCGGACGGATCCCAGATCGGTGTGCGCGGGCCGACGATCACCGTACGTGTCGACGCATCACCGAACTCTTGCGCCACCATCGCGGTCTGGGCGAGGAACCGTTGCCGCACCGCCACTGACTGACTCCGGGATTGCTGGGGCAGCATCAATGTGGTGCTCACGGACGGATCGAGGAGCAGCACCTCGGCGTTCCCGACACTGGTCGCCATCCGGGCACGACCGGTGTTCGGGGAGTCGTCGATCGCCGGCATCGCGAACCCACCGAGCACGAGGGCTTCAACGCCCGCGGACACCAGGGTCGCGGCGGTGGTGTTATCGACGCGGCCGAAGGGGAGCCACGCGACCGACCCCAGCACGGGCCCGCCGAGCACGGTGGTGGCGGTGGGAGCGCTCCGCGTGACGGAGCGAACGACGTCGGTCTGCATCCCGGCACGGGTGAGGGCAACCGCATCCACGTCGGCGTACGGCAGGACGCGGATCGGAAGCGGACCGTCCGGGTCAGCGGCACTCCGTGCCGTACGCAACGTCTCGGACAACACCTCGAGCCAGCGCGCGGCCTCGGCGGACCCATCTCCCGCGACGACACCGGTACTGCGCTGCACCTCGTAGCCGCCCGCCATCTCCTGCACCGTGCGGAGGAGTGCAGGATCGGCGATCCAACTCACCATGCGCGGGTAGCGCGCACCGATCGCGAGCAGCCGATCGAGCCGGCCCCCCGGGCTGATCTCCTCGGGTGTGCGATCGTCGAGCAGCACCCCCGTTGCTTCCCGGGCCGGCCAATCCGCGAGCGGCCACAGCCAGACCACGTCGACCGGCGTGATCGCCTCCGGGTCGGGGAACCAGGGGAGGAAGGTCCGCTCGATCCCGATGACCTGCTCCGCACCACCGCTCTCCGCATCCACGCCGACGAGTTCGACGGCAAGGACGTAGACCCCATCGTCGGGAAGGGGAAGCGACTCGACGTCGAGGGTGAATGCGAACTCTCCCTGGGCTCCACTGTCGAGCTGGGAAGTGACATCGACACGCGTGGAGTCGAGGATCTGACTCGCCGGTTCGGTCTCGGGTGCGAACGAAGTGGCCGCGACCTCGACGATGGCGGCGCGCTCGGTGAGCGGACCGGAGGAGATGCGCAATCGCGCTTGGACATCGCGAAATGCACCGAGGGTCGTGTTCAGCACTCTGCCGCTGATGCGCAGCTGCTCGTCTGGACTGGGAACGATTGGCGAGAGGCGTTCGATCTGCACGGGCACCGGTGAGTCGGTGACCGCGTGCACCGGTGCGGTCCCCACAAGGGTGCACGCAATGGCGGCCGCGACCACCGCCGCGAACCCGCGCACTCTCAAGAGTCCGCCAGGAGGTCCTGGACGCGGTCCATCAGCCGGCGCTCGTCGGCGTAGGCAAGTCGCGTCGACATGTCCTCGAGGGGAACCCATTCGACGCTGTCGACCTCGGCATCGTCGGAGGAGAGTTCACCGCCCTCCGCGCGCAGCAGAAAGTGGTGCACCGTCTTGTGCACGCGGCGATCCTCGGCCATGAACCAGAAGTCGATGACGCCGAGCGGGGCGACGATCGACCCGGAGATCCCCGTTTCCTCGCGGATTTCGCGGATCGCAGCGGCCTCTGCGGTCTCACCCTCCTCGATGTGACCCTTCGGAAGCGACCACACCATGCGCCCGCGCCGATCCTCGCGTCCGATCAGTGCCCCACGCCGGCGCTCGTCGAGAACCAAACCACCCGCGGAGGTCTCCTCGACGCTGCGTTTGGCCATACCGTGAGGATAGGCGCCCGCGCACTAGCCTTCCGTGGTGTGTCCCCCGCACTCGATCCCGCCGTTGCGCGCCGCCTAGCGACGGCGCTGGCTCCGTACGCGGAGGTGCTGGAGCGAATGGGGTCGCTCTTCACGGAAGCCGGGTTCGAGATCTGCCTCGTGGGCGGCCCCGTGCGCGACGCCCTCATCGGGCGCTCGGTCGCCGACCTCGATTTCACCACCAACGCGCGCCCGGATGAGATCGTGCAGGTGCTCACCGGCTGGGCCGACACCGTGTGGGACGTCGGAATGCGCTTCGGCACCGTCGGTGCCCGCGTGCGCGGTACCGAGATGGAGATCACCACCTACCGCACGGAGACCTACGACCCCGAGTCGCGCAAGCCGGAGGTTGAATTCGGTGATGCCCTCGACGGTGACCTAGGTCGACGTGACTTCACCGTCAACGCGATGGCAGTGCGCCTCCCCAGCTGGGACCTGGTCGACCTGTTCGACGGGCAGGGGGATCTCGAACGTCGCGTGCTGCGCACACCGAAGACCGCGGAACAGTCCTTCGACGACGATCCGCTGCGCATGCTGCGCGCAGCGCGATTCTCCGCGCAGTTGGATTTCGACGTCGCACCCGATGTGATCCAGGCGATGACGGATATGGCGGCGCGTATCGAGATCGTGAGCGCGGAACGGGTTCGCGACGAATTCGTCAAAATGATCATGTCACCGCATCCGCGCCGCGGACTCCAGTTGATGGTGGACACCGGCCTATGCGAATACGTGTTGCCGGAACTTCCCCTGCTGCAACTCGAAGCCGATGAACACCATCACCACAAGGACGTCTACGAGCACACCCTGACCGTCCTTGAGCAGGCCATCGTCTTGGAGGCTGCGCACGAGCCGCCGTCGCAACCCGATCTGATCCTGCGCCTCGCTGCCCTCCTCCACGACATCGGTAAACCCAAGACGCGCAAGTTCGAACCCGACGGCGGTGTGTCCTTCCATCACCATGAGGTCGTGGGTGCCCGGATGACACGCAAACGTATGAAGGCGATGCGATTCTCCAACGACGACATCGATGACGTGTCGCAGTTGGTCGAGTTGCACCTTCGCTTCCACGGGTACGGCACAGGCGAGTGGACCGACTCGGCCGTGCGCCGCTATGTGCGCGACGCGGGACCGAACCTGGTGCGGCTGCACAAGTTGACGCGCGCCGACTGCACGACGCGTAATCGCAAGCGCGCGATGGCGTTACAGCGCGCCTATGAACACCTCGAGGATCGGATCACTCGGTTAGCCGCCGAGGAGGAGTTGGCCGCGATCCGACCGGATCTGGACGGCACCGCGATCATGCGGATCCTCGATATCCCCCCGGGCCGCGAGGTCGGCGAGGCGTACCAGTTCCTGTTGAACCTGCGTCTGGATCGTGGACCGATGGATAGCGCCTCCGCGGAGGAGGCACTGCGGGCCTGGTGGGCCGCGCGCGCTTAGCTCTGGCGGATCTCCAGGATCCGGTCATCCGGCGTGTACATGAGTACCTCCGCGATGGTGAGCAGACCGAGGAACAGTGCGGTCCATCCCACGGTCGATCCGAATTCGAAGCCCGCCGACGTGAATACCGCGATGACCCACAGGAACAGCAGTCCCCAGCGAATGAACGGGGCGTAATCGCGCATCGGACGGCCGAGGGTGGCCACCCACTCGGGTAGACGTGAGGCCATGTCCGCGTATCCGCGGACGAGTGCGGCGCGGGTGCGCAGCGCGCTGTCGGAGCGCCCGGCGAACCAGCCGACGATCACCAGGATCACGCCGAGCAACATCATGCTGAACAGGCCCTCGATGAGGTATGCCAGGAATGTCTGGAAGAAGGCGATCGACGCTGCTTCGAAGATGGTCCCCAGGAACGCATTCTCGAACTGCGCCTCGGCCCAGGACAAGCTCAACTGCATCGCGCCCGCGATGGCGAACACGGCGATGCCGACGGCGACCGTGGTGCGCGCGCGCCGCGTGGCGAGCAGAACCGAGATGGTGAACAACGCCGCGACGATGAGCAGGATGAGACTCAGCAGTGGATTTGCGAAGGCCCATATGGTGCGCAACTGCTCGAAGGCGGGTGAGCTCATCACCACGACCTGGGCGTTGAGCTCGGGCACGGTGACCTTGGCAGCGACATCGATGCCCTGTTCGACCAAGGACTGCTGGATCGTGACGAGGAGACTGCTGATGTCGAGCACGACGTCGGGGCCCTCGACGCGGATGACGTTGTCCGGCTCACCATTCAATGCGGCGACCAGGCCCTTCTGTGCCGCCTTGTTGAGCGCGAACCATGCAGCCTGGAAGGCATCGCTGGTCATGAACTTCTGCACGGCACCTGCGATGACCTGGTTGACCCCGGAGCTCAACGGCCCGGTCAGGGCTTCGGCGAGCTTGTCGTTGGGCAGCAGTTCGCCGAGGAACCCGCCGACGAGTTCCTTGGCGTCGACCTGCTCGATCACGGCCTCGGTGACGACGGCGCCAATCGCCGCCTGCACCTCCGGGTTCGCGGCCAACGGACCAACCGTCTCCAAGTACGCCTCGGTATCGGTGATCGTCGTATGGCCCCAGTGCCCGATGACCGCGACGGGGGCAAGGATCGTGGCGAGCACGAAGAGAATCAGCGAGACGATGGAGCGCCCCCGCCACTTCTTCCGAGCGACGGGACTGGTCACGTACTGCGCGGATGCTCCGGTCACCATGGCCCGAGCATAGGGGGTGCTTCAGGGCGTGGGGAGTTTCCACATCCTTGCGGAGCGGGCGTACCAGACAATGACCAGGAGCAGTACCGCGGCGACCCCCGAGTAAAGGACTGGTGCGATTCCGCTTGCGGGTGCGAGGAAGGCCACCACGGTGACGCCAGCGACCAGCCCGATGTTGTTCGACATGTCGAACAGCGCGAAGACGCGACCGCGGAAATCATCCGGGATGGTCTCCTGCACAAGCGTGTCCGCCGACACCTTGACCGACTGGCCTGCGATACCGATCGACACCGCGCCGGCAAGGAGGAGTCCGAGATTCGTGAACGCACCGGCGAGGATGACGAGGGGAACCCCGATCACCGCCGATTGCGCGGCGATGATGCTCGGCCACATGCGGTAGCCGATCCAGCGGATCATGCGGGGCGTGACGACCGCGCCCACGAAAGCTCCGACGGCCGCCGCACCGGTCACCACACCGAAAAGCACCAGTGCCTGATCGACATCGGACGTGTAGGTGTTGCGCAGGAACAGCAGGGCCGCCACCGTGAGCGCACCGAACTCGAATCGATGTGCCATCACCAGGCCGATGCCGTGGGACGCGGGGGCGTGGCTGCGCAGTTCGCGCGCACCGTCACGCAGTCCGCGTACGACGCCCGCGACCGTGTCCCGGGGTCGCGACCCATCCGGCCCCAAACGACGGACGCCGATCCGCACCGCGATGGCCGATGCGGCGAGGTAGCACATGATCGCGGTGACGAGCACGACCACTCCGCCACCATCACCACCCCCCGCGAGCGCACGGATCCCCACACCGAGCACACCGCCGATCGCCGCGGCGATGGTGCCCGACGTCGGGGTGAAGGCATTGGCCGTCACCAGGTTGCGCTCGTCGACTACGTGGGGAAGGGATGCCGAGAGTCCTGCGAGGATGAATCGACCCACTCCGAGGACAAGGAGAACGAACAGCCCGAGCAAGGGTCCGTCGTTCGCAGCGAGGAATGCCGCAATCACCGGGATCACGAGCAGACCCTTGAGGATGTTCGCGCGCACCAGCACCTGACGGCGGCTCCACCGGTCGAGCAGCACACCGGCGAACGGTCCAATCACCGAATAGGGCAGGAGCAGGATCGCGAAGGAGGCGGCAATCGCGGCGGCGGTCGGTGCGCGCTCAGGGGAGAACAACACGAACGTTGCGAGTGCCGATTGCAGGAGTCCGTCACCGAATTGGCCGGTGACGCGTGTGGAGTAGAGGAGTCGGAAGT
The DNA here is from genome assembly GCA_040381195.1 of Rubricoccaceae bacterium. Classification (GTDB taxonomy): domain Bacteria; phylum Actinomycetota; class Actinomycetes; order S36-B12; family S36-B12; genus VGCC01. Next base: position 34 of record JBEIHR010000020.1, on the reverse strand, counting down.
CGCGACCGCGCAGGATCGCGCGCAGGTGACCCCG
>JBEIHR010000019.1:0-23828 GCA_040381195.1 Rubricoccaceae bacterium | reverse complement strand
TCCCGGACACAGGTTGCGATCAACTCCGTGCTCATGTGGATGTGAGCGATCAGCATGCGGTAGCGATCGGCAGCCGATCCCTGACCGGTGACCACTGGAATGGTCTTACCGTGATAGGCGAGATAGGGCTCATCGCGGCGTAGGTCGTCGGTGACTCCCGAGGCCCACCCCACAGGTCCTGACGCGCCCGTGCGCGCCACATCCGCTGTAACGATGGCGAGAGATTCCCACCGCGCGGGAATCGACACTCGCGCAAGCGCGTCGCGGCTCATCTCAGCGATAGCGATGGCCTCAGTCAGAGTCTCTGCCGGGATATCACTCACGAGACCGCCGATCCGGGTGATCATCGGGTGCACGCGGCCACCGGTGGCACGTTCCTGCCACCGGGCCCACCTCTCGCGCATGGTCAGCAGTTCGGGGTCCACGAATGCGAGCATCAGCAGATGAGCGGCAATGCGATTGGCCTCCGCGAGGATCATGCGTAGCCACGTTGCACGCTCGGGTGGTGTGATCCCGGTGGCTTCCTCGACCGCCAGCGCGACGGTCAATTCAGACGAGAATGCGGAGAGCCAGTCATGCCGATTCGCCAGCATCAGAATCTGGCGGTAATCACGGGCCTCGAACAACTTCTCGGCACTGCGGTGCAGGAATCCGACGCGTGGTGTTGCACTGATGATGGTGGTTCCCTCAAGTGCCAACGCCAGCTGGAATCCCCCGTGGGCACTGGGATGGTGTGGACCGAGGTCGATGGCGATATCGCAATCGAGATCGCGCGTCATTCCCAATCCTGCGATCACGTGACGCACGAAGTCCCCCGGTCCTCGATGAGCCAGAGCATGTCGCCCTCAGCGCCACCAATACCCGTGACATCCGACTGCCGCAGAAGGGGACCATGAGCGAGTGAATCCATCGCGACGTGTGCGGTGATGTTGCACCGGCCATCAGGAATCGGGCGCACCACTCGACCGGAACGGAATCCACGCACGGTCCCACCGGCCCAGCGGCCGCACTCGCGCTCCTCGCGCACGTGTCCGTAGTCGATGGCAATGGCAACTCCGGCAGTGACGCGTGCGCGAAGCCGCTGCCAGACGCGATCACGGGTTCGGCCCACCTCGCGCGTCGCGAACGGAGTTGCATCGGGCCACCACGTGTCGAGCCACGCGAGTTCACGACCGGAGCGCAGCGGTACCAGGGGCGCGGGAAGGGCGTCACCCTCGATACCCACGACCCAGGGTCGCCCCTGATCATCGTTCTCGACGATGGTGCAGGGGATGTCGTCGAGCAGTTCCTGTGCGATGAGCACGCCGGGGGAGCGAGGGAGATCGATAGAGCGGACATCACCCACGATCCACTCCGCCTCGCATGCTCCCTCCACCACGTCGATGGCCCGCCAGCGCATGCGTCGCCGCAGGTGGCCTGGGATCTGCGACCGGATCGCATCGAGGAGGTGGCCGTCATCGGCTCCGACATCCGTCACGGTGAAGTCCCTGGGTTCCTGGAGTCGTTCCCATTGCTCGAGCACGATGTGCGAGATCGCATCGGCGATACGACTACTGGATCGCGAGCTGGTGCGGAAGTGTGCGCTCGGCCGATGGCGTCGATAGAAGGTGGCCGTCTCCGCCCAGGCAGTATGGAATGGCCGCACCATGTGATCACCGTAGGCTCACGCTCATGGCAGAGCCACCACCGCGGCTACGCGTCGGCATCATCGGTGCGGGACGCGTCGGCGCGGTACTCGGTGCTGCATGGCGTCGCGCCGGTCACCACATCGTCGGTGTCTCGGCTGTCTCCGATGTATCGCGACTGCGTGCTGAAGCCCTGCTGCCCGGTGTGCCGATCTGCACGGTTCCGGAGATCTGCGTGGATGCCGAAGCCATCCTGATCGCGGTACCCGACGATGTCCTCCCCGATCTGGTCCGGGGTCTGGCGAGCACCGGGGTTGTGCGGCCGGGCGTGTTCCTGATCCATGTATCCGGACGCCACGGCCTCTCCGTCTTCGAATCGGCCCACGGCTGCGTGCCCCTTGCGATCCATCCGATCATGACCTTCACCGGGACTTCGCTGGATCTGGAGAGGCTGAGTGGCGTCCCCTGCGGTGTGACCGCACCGGAGGAGTTCCGTTCGGTTGCGGAAGCCCTCGCACTCGAACTGGGCGGAGAGCCAATCTGGGTGCCGGAGTCTTCGCGCGTGCAGTACCACGCCGCACTCAGCTACGCCTCGAACTTCATGAACACCCTGGTGTCTCAGGCAGCGGATCTCCTGGAGAAGGCCGGCATGTCCGATCCGGCACGGATCCTGGCTCCGTTGTTGCACGCGTCCCTGGATAACGCTCTGCGACTGCGGGATAGGGCATTGACCGGACCGATCGCACGTGGGGATGCGGAGAGTGTGGCGCTTCATCTCGAAGTGTTGGACGAACCCGCGGTCGCTGCGAGCTATCGCGCCATGGGCCGGCTCGCGGCGGATCGTGCACTCGGCGCGGGCCTCATCTCCGTCGACCAGGCAGCGGCGTTGCTCAGCGTCCTTGCGGCTCAGGACGAATGATGGACGTGTGGCGAACGCGTCGGGATATCCCGCCACCGATGGGACGTCGAGCAGTTGTGATGACCATGGGTGCGCTTCACGATGGCCATGCCCAGCTGATGCGGATCGCGCGCGACCGCGTCGGTCCGGATGGCGAGGTGATCGTGACGATCTTCGTCAATCCGCTCCAGTTCGGCGCCAACGAGGATCTTGCGGCCTACCCCCGCACGCTCGACTCCGATCTCCGTGTATGCCAGGAGTCCGGTGTGAGCGGCGTATACGCACCCGAGGTTGCAGATGTCTATCCCGATGGTGAACGCACCACCATCCATCCGGGGCCGATCGCGGAGATCCTCGAGGGTGCTTCGCGACCGGGGCACTTCGCCGGTATGGCGACCGTGGTGGGGAAGCTGATGCAGATCATCCGACCTGACGAGGCCCTCTTCGGTGAGAAGGACTATCAGCAATTGGTCATCGTGCGCGAGATGGTCGCGGATCTGAACTTCCCGGTCGAAGTAATCGGTGTTCCCACTGTGCGTGAGCCGGATGGTCTCGCCATGAGCAGTCGCAATCGCTACCTCAGCGCCGAGGAGCGGGCGTGGGCCGCGAGCATCCCGCGCGCCCTCGAGGCGGGAGCGCAGCAGGCGACGATCGCGTCCATGGTCGCTGCGACCACGGCGCAGCTCGATCCGCACGTGGTCGTGGACTACGTCGTGGTGCGCAGCCCAGATCTACGCGAGTTGTCCGGGCCGGGTTCCGGGCGTTTGCTCGTCGCCGGGCATGTGGGCACCACCCGACTCCTGGACAACAGGGGGGTCGACGTCCGTGCAACCTGAGCAGGCACTCATTCGCGGGCCCCTCCGCGCACCGGCGCCCGGGTGGACAGCACGCGCCGACGCGATCGTGGTCGGTTCGGGTGTCGCGGGCCTGACCTCCGCGCTGCATCTACGCGACGTGGGGCTGCGCGTCCTGCTCGTGACGAAGGCGCAGATAGACGAGGGATCCACTCGATGGGCGCAGGGCGGAATCGCAGCGGCGTTGAGTGACGAGGACTCGCCCGAGGACCACATGAGCGACACCATGATCGCTGGTGCAGGACTCTGCGATCCGGAGGCCGTCACGGTCTTGGTCACGGAGGGTCCCCATGCGGTCGAAGAACTCATGGAGTGGGGAGCGCGCTTCGACACCGAACCATCCGGCTCGATCGCGCTCACTCGGGAAGGCGGCCACCATCGGGACCGCATCGCGCACGCGGGGGGTGATGCGACCGGACGTGAGGTGAGCCGGGCCCTGGTCGCCGCGGTCCACGCCTCCCCCGAGATCGAAGTGATCGAGAACGCACTCGTCTTGGATCTGCTGCGCTCCGCAGACGGCTCCGCCCAGGGCGTGACCCTGCACGTCATCGGGACCGGTCAACGCGATGGGGTCGGGGCTGCTCTCGCACCGGCCGTGATCCTCGCGACGGGTGGAATCGGACAGGTCTTTGGCCAGACCACCAACCCCTACGTCTCCACGGGCGACGGTGTCGCCCTCGCGGTGCGCGCGGGAGCATCCGTCGCCGACATCGAATTCGTGCAGTTCCACCCGACGGTGTTGTGGCTCGGCCCGCATGCCCAAGGTCAGCAGCCGCTCGTTTCAGAGGCTGTGCGCGGAGAAGGTGCGATCCTTCGCGATGACGCGGGAGTCGCGTTCATGGCCGATGAGCATCCGTTAGCGGATCTCGCACCTCGGGACATCGTCGCCAAGGCCATCATGCGACGGATGCGTGCAACCGGATCCGAGCATGTGTGGCTTGACGGGCGCCATTTGGGCGCGGATGTCTGGGTCCGTCGCTTCCCCACGATCCTCGAGTCCTGCCGACTTCGCGGTATCGATCCGGTGACCGACCTGATTCCCGTCGCGCCGGCGCAGCACTACGTGTCCGGGGGGGTGCGCACAGATATCGACGGGCGCTCCTCGATTCGTGGTCTGTACGCCTGCGGCGAAGTGGCCTGTACCGGTGTTCACGGTGCGAATCGACTGGCGTCCAACTCACTGCTCGAGGGGCTCGTCTTCTCCCGTCGCATCGCATCGGCAGTGATCGCCGATGCGCTCCTCCCGGCTGAGCCCGTGTCGCAAGGCACCCCGGGTGTTCTCATTCCGGTTCACATGCGCCGACCCATGCAACGCATCATGGACGAGGATGCCGGAGTTCTCCGAAGTGCTGCCTCACTGCGCCGTGCGGCCGCATGGCTCACCGAAGCAGTTCGGACTGCACCCCCCGATGTGAGCCCCACGACGGAGAATTGGGAGACAACCAACATCATGACCATCGCGCAGGTGTTGGTGCGCCATGCACTCCTCCGGGAAGAGACCCGTGGTTCGCACTGGCGCGAGGACTTCCCTGAGTCGGAAACCGACTGGCAAGCGCGTCTCGTCACGCACATGGATGCCACGGGTACGTTCCACTCGACCCTGGAGCCCGTGCCGTGACATACCCCACGTATCGCCTGCCGACAGACATCTCCGATCGTCTCGCAGCGGCAGGACTCGCCCCGCTCGACGTGGAGAGCGTTGTCGCGCGTGCCCTGGCAGAGGACCTCGACGGAGGTGTCGATGTCACGACGATGGCCACTGTCCCGCAATCCCAGCACGCGCGTCTCGCCCTCGTAAGTAGGGCGACCGGGGTACTTGCCGGCGTTCCCGTCGCCGCGGCCGTCTTCGCCATGGTGGCCGGCGACGATGTTCGAGTGGAATGGGAATCGGCTGATGGAGAAGGCGTCGTACCCGGCTCTCGGGTCCTGAGCGTCGACGGGTCCACCCACGCCCTCATGCGTGCCGAGCGCCCCGCGCTCAATCTCCTCGGACACCTGAGTGGAATCGCCACCCTCACAGCGCGCTGGGTCGACGCGGTCACCGGCACACGCGCAGCGATCCGGGATACGCGGAAGACCACACCGGGGTTACGCGCCCTCGAGAAGTACGCCGTGCGTTGCGGGGGCGGCCTCAATCATCGGATGTCATTGGCGGATGCCGCGTTGGTGAAGGACAACCACATCATCGCGGCGGGCGGTGTTGCGCAGGCATTCACCCACGTGCGTGCGATGTATCCGGAGATCCCGATCGAGGTCGAGGTGGATTCCCTTGATCAACTCGATGCCGTGGTGGAGGCAGGTGCCGATCTCGTGCTGCTCGACAACTTCTCCATCGATCAGATGCGTGAAGCCGTGCGGCGAGTTGCCGGCCGGGTGCGCCTGGAAGCCTCGGGCGGCCTCACTCTCGACGTGGCCGCGGACGTGGCTGCGACAGGAGTGGACTACCTTGCGGTCGGTGCACTGACGCACTCCGCACCGGTACTGGACATCGGTGCGGACCTCGAGACGGTGGGGTAGAGCGATGCTGCTGGCCATCGATGTTGGGAATACGAACACGGTTCTCGGTCTCTTCGATGGTGACGAGCTCACCCGGTCCTGGCGCGTCACCACCAACGCGAGTTCGACCGCCGATGAAATGGCGCTCACCTTCCGGGGACTGCTGGAGGGGACCTCCGATGTGTCCGGTATCGCGCTGTGCAGCACCGTTCCCGCCGTACTGCGCGAGATGCGCAGCATGCTCGCCGATTACTACGCCGAGATCCCGACGGTCATCGTCGAGCCGGGAACCAAGACCGGCGTCGCGATCCTCACGGACAATCCCAAGGAAGTGGGCGCGGACAGGATCGTCAATACGTTGGCTGCCCACCATCTCTACGGCGGTCCGAGCATCGTCGTGGACTTCGGAACATCGACCAACCTCGACGTCGTGTCGGCAGCAGGGGAGTTCCTCGGGGGTGCCCTAGCTCCGGGAATCGAAATCTCCCTCGAAGCTCTCGCGAGCCGTGCGGCGCAGTTGCGCAAGGTGGAACTCGTGAAACCACGCTCGGTGATCGGCAAGAACACCGTCGAGGCGCTGCAATCGGGCGCGATCTACGGATTCGCAGGACAGGTCGATGGCCTGGTGTCCCGCATCTCGACCGAGATCGGTGAACCCACCGCGGTCATCGCCACAGGGGGTCTCGCCCCCGTCGTGATCGGTGAATCGACGACCATCACCCATCATGAGCCGGACTTGACGCTCATCGGCCTACGTCTGGTGTTCGAGAAGAACGCGGACTAGCGGCTCGCGCGTACGAGCGCGGGTACGACACCCAGGCCGTGAACGGGGCCTCGGGTACGCGGAAGGATCAGTGTCCGCATGCCGATGTGAGCTGCACCCGCATCGTCCTTCCCGCTGTCGCCCACCATCAGGACACTCGCCGGCGCGCATCCGATCGCATTCGCAGCTTCGTGGAAAATCCGGGCGTCGGGTTTCACGCATCCGATTTCGCAGGACAGCGTCACCGCGTCGACGTGCTCGATCAGTCCCTCCCGCTCCAACACCGGACGGATGCTGACTCCGACATTGGAGATGATGCCGATGCGCATGCCCAGGGAGCGGAGTTCCACCAGCGTCGGCACCGAGTCCGAGTAGGCATGCCAGGTATCGAGCAGTGTCGCGTAGAGCGCCTCGGCCAAGGCGCGATCGATCCCGGGCCCGGCGTCGATCAGGGAGTGGAAGACCTGCTCGTGGAGCGTGGGATCGAGGTCGCGGCGGCTGTCGGGATCGTGCACGCGCGCGTTTTCCCAGACGAGATCCAGAAAGTCCACCAGTGTGTTGCGCTCCTGAGGCGATAGGTCCACGGGGTCACGCATCAGGGCCGCATCGAGCCACTCATCCGCCGAACCCTGATCGATCAGCGTCGAATGTAGATCGAAGATGACCCCACGAATCGGCTCCGGCGGCTCGAGCGGGAAGGACACACCCGCAGGCTAGGCCACACGGCATCCACTAGCCTGCCGACGTGACGGAGGCGCCCGACGAGCTCGATCTCCCCGAGCAGATGCGCATCCGTCGTGCCAAGCGCGATCACCTACTGGCCTCGGGACATGACCCGTATCCGGTGAGTCTTCCGATCACCCACACCATCGCCCAGGTGCGCGCCGCGCACCCGGATCTCGCACCCGATGCACAGACCGGCGACGTGGTGGGCATCGCCGGGCGTGTGATCTTCTCCCGCAATACCGGAAAGTTGTGCTTCGCGACCCTCCGGTCCGGTGACGGCACGGAGATCCAGGCGATGGTCGCGCTGGCCGGCGTGGGCGAGGAGTCCCTGGAATCCTGGAAGGACCTCGTGGATCTCGGCGACACCGTCTTCGTCCACGGTGAGGTGATCACATCGAAGCGCGGTGAACTGTCGGTGTTGGCGGATCGCTGGTCGATGGCCGCCAAGGCACTCCGGCCGCTGCCGGTGGCGCACAAGCCCATGAACGAGGAGGCCCGGGTGCGCCAGCGCTACGTGGATCTCATCATGCGGCCGGATGCCCAGCGCATGGCTCGGCTGCGCGTCGACGTCGTCGCAGCACTTCGGCAGAGCATGAGCGCGCGCGGCTGTCTCGAGATCGAGACGCCCATGCTGCAGACGATGCACGGTGGTGCAGCGGCTCGTCCTTTCGTCACCCATTCGAATGCATTCGATCTCGAGTTGTATCTGCGGATCGCTCCGGAGTTGTTCCTCAAGCGGGCCGTGGTCGGTGGGTTGGAGCGCGTCTTCGAGATCAACCGCAACTTCCGTAACGAGGGATCGGACTCGAGCCACTCGCCCGAGTTCGCGATGCTCGAGTACTACCAGGCGTATGCCGATTACCACGACATGGCCCGCACAACCCGTGAACTGATCCAGGAGGCGGCCCGCACGGTGACCGGTGGACTCGTCGTGACGCATGCGGATGGCAGCGTGCACGACCTCTCGGGCGAGTGGGCGCAGATCGACCTCTATGAATCGACGTCCGCCGCGGTGGGGCAGCAGATCACTCCAGGGACGCCACGGAGCGAGCTGGTGGCTCTCTGCGAGAAGGCTGGAATATCCGTGGCACCCACCTGGGTCCCGGGCAAACTCCTCGAGGAGCTGTTCGAGCACTACGTGAGCCCCACCTTCACGGGGCCGACCTTCGTCATGGATTTCCCGATCGACACCTCGCCGCTCACCCGCGCTCACCGATTCAAGGACGGTGTCGTGGAGAAGTGGGACCTCTACATCGATGGGGTCGAGCAGGCCACGGGATACTCCGAGCTCGTCGATCCGGTCATCCAGCGCGAACGCCTAGTCGAGCAAGCCGCGCTCGGAGCCAAGGGGGATCACGAGGCGATGCGCCTTGACGAGGACTTCCTCCGCGCGCTCGAACACGGCATGCCTCCCACGGGTGGCGTGGGTATGGGTATTGATCGACTTCTGATGACACTCACCGGACTAGGTATCCGCGAGACGATCCTCTTCCCGCTGGTGAAGCCGGAATGACCACGATCCGTCCCGCGGTGACGAGCGACGTGAAGCACATCGGCACCCTGGTGGATCTCTATGCCGGGGCGGGTCAGCGTTTACTGGAAAAGAAGCTTGTCACCCTGTATGAGGATGTCCAGGAATTCGTCGTCGGTGCCGAGGGTGACACGATCGTCGCGTGCGGTGCCCTGCATGTGCTCTGGGATGACCTCGCCGAGGTGCGCACCGTCGCTGTCGCCCCCTCGCACCTCCGGCAGGGAATCGGCTCGCAGATCCTCGAGACCCTGCTCGCGCGTGCCCGCACCCTCGGTGTGCGGCGGGTGTTCTGCCTCACCTTCGCCACCGAATTCTTCGGCCGGCACGGCTTCATCGAGATCGAGGGCACTCCCGTCGAACCGGATGTCTATGCGCAACTTCTGCAGTCCTACGACGAGGGTGTGGCCGAATTCCTCGGACTCGAGCGCGTGAAGCCGAACACGCTCGGGAACAACCGCATGATCCTCGAACTCTGAGCTCAGCCCGTATTGCGCAAGCCCGTGGCGATGCCGTTGATGGTCACGGATAGTGCTCGACGGAGTTGCTCACGATCCTGCTCCACCGCACTGCTGCGCAGGCGATTCAGGACCGACACCTGCAGCGAGTGCAGCGGGAGAAGATAGTTGTCACGAGTCGTGAGTGTGCGCGCGAGCGACGGATTATCGGCCAGGAGTCGATCGCTACCCGTCACCGCCAAGACCTGTTCGACGCTGCGCGCATACTCCGCCTCGATCTCCCCGAAGATCCACTGCACATCCGCGGGAACCAGCGTCTCGACGTATTGACGCGCCACCGCCATGTCCGTCTTCATGAGTGTCATCTCGACGTTGGAGATGAAGTTTGTGAAGAAGCTCCACTCTCGATACATGTCGCGCAGCTCGCCGGTGAAACCCGCTTCGGATGCAGCCCGCAACCCAGTCCCGACCCCGAACCACCCGGGGATGATTTGGCGTGACTGCGTCCACCCGAAGACCCAGGGGATCGCTCGCAGTCCCTCGATCCCTGCGGCGGTATCAGGTCGCTGTGCGGGTCGTGAACCCAAGTGCATCGAACCGAACTCGGACACCGGGGTGGAGGCCGCGAAGTAGGCCGGCAGATCGGGGCTATCCACCAGCGCGCGGTAGGCGGTCATCGCGTTGCTCGAAGCGATCTCCATCACCTGGTCCCAGCGGTCCAGCAGCACCGGGTCCTGGCGGGATTCCCGATGGAGCAGTGAAGCATCGAGGACGGCGGCGACCATCTGCTCGAGGTTGTCGCGAGCGAGTGCGGGCAGCAGGTACTTGTCCGAGATCACCTCACCCTGTTCGGTCACCTTGATCTGGCCATCGAGCACCCCCGCGGGCTGCGCCAGGATCGCGGCGTAGGTGGGTCCGCCGCCGCGACCGACCGTGCCGCCGCGACCGTGGAATAGGCGCAGTCGCACACCGTGCTTCTGGGCGACGTCGCGCAATCGCCGCTGGGCGAGATGGATCTCCCACTGTGACGTGGTGATGCCGGCGTCCTTATTGGAGTCCGAGTATCCGAGCATGACCTCCTGGACGTCACCACGTGAGGCCACCAGGGCGCGGAAGGTGGCATTGCTCAACAGATCGTCGACGATCGAGCCGGCCTCGCGGAGTTCGCTGATCGTCTCGAGAAGGGGAACGAATCCGACCCGCGCCGTCCCCGTCGAGGTATCGACGAGCCCGGCCTCACGCGCGACCGTGATCGCGGCGAGCATGTCGTCGACTCCTGTGGTCATCGAAACGATGCATGACTCGATGGGTCGGGTGCCGTACGTGTCGAGGAGTTCGCGGACGGTGACGAACGTGTCGTAGGTGACCGCCGCGGATGGACTCACGGGTGGCGGTGTGGGCGCCAGGGGGCGTGACGAAGCGAGTTCACGCTGCAGCCAGGCGGTGCGTTCCTCGCGTGTGAGCTCCCGCCACGGGGTCGGCTCAAGCCGGTCATGGAGTTCGGCGATCACCTCCTGGTACTTCCCGGAGTGCTCACGGATATCCAGGGTCGCCAGGGGGAGACCGATCGATGCCGCGACCCGGATGACGCGGTCGAGGATTCCATGCGCCGCCAAGCGTCCGCGATGCGCAAGCAGATCCGCGCGGATCATGAGTAGGTCGTCGAGGAGTTGTCGGGTGCTGTTGTAGTCACGACCCTCACGATGCGGCTCTCCCGATCGAACACGTTCCAGGGTTAGTCGCAGACGCATGCGGATGATGGTCAACTTGAGTCGTATGGGCTCCTCCGCGTTGATCCGGAGGAATCGCGGATCCAGATCGGGGAGGAAGGTGAGATCGTGTTCGACGGATGCACGTAGTTCCTCACTCGCGCCCGCGATGCGTTCGGACACCGAGAGGTCGTCGAGCAGTCGATCGATGTGGGGCATGAGGTCGAGGACGGCGTGTTCGCGCTGGAATCGCACGACCGCTGTGGTGACATCGGGAGTGACGTAGGGGTTCCCATCTCGATCACCACCGATCCAGGATCCGAAACTCACCGGACGGGAATCCGGCGGGAGTTCGGCACCGAGGTCATGGAAGGCACGGGCCAGATCCGTGAGCACTTGCGCGAGGGGCCCGCGGGTTAGGTCATCGAGGTAGTACAGGGCATTGCGTGCCTCGTCGAGTGGATGTGGGCGCTCGAGGCGCAACTCGTCGGTCTGCCCGAGCAGGTCGATGAGTTCCGCGAGCCGGGTGGTGCGGTCCATCTCAGACGCCTGCTCGTCGAGCAGGACGTCGGCGATAGTGCGGAGCTTGAGCAGGACCGACCGTCGTGCAGCTTCCGTCGGGTGGGCGGTGAATACGGGACGCACCGACATCACGTCGGCGAGTCTCGAGACGAGTTCCGGATCGATGCCGGCGTTCTTGATCTCGGACACCACCCGGGTCAGCGGCCCCAGGTTCTCGCGGCGCGATGAGGCAGCGTCCTGGGCGCGCTCGACCTGCTCGGCCACGTTCGCTAGGTCGAAATAGATCGAGAAGGCCCGGGCGAGACGGGTCGCCATACGGAGGTCGGTGGCGCCGAGCAGTGCCGATGCTGCCTGGGGGTCGGTGCGGACGAGAGCCCGGACCTGCTCCACCAGGTCGAGGAGGTCCTGGCCCTCCTGGCGCACCAGGGTGTGTCCCAGGAGGTCACCCAGGGTCCGGATGTGGCCCCGCAGCCGGGCGTCGGCGGTCATGCCCCAATTGTCCCGGCCGGCATTTCGGGCACGTTTCGCGGTCGGCGTACCGGTCCCGGGGTGCTCCGAGTTTCCTCGAGGAGTCCCGTAGGGGAGAATCGGATACCCCGGTGAGGAGACGCGATGTTCGAGAGATTTACCGACAGGGCACGTCGTGTGGTCGTGCTGGCCCAGGAAGAGGCCCGCATGCTCAACCACAATTACATCGGGACCGAACACATCCTCCTCGGGCTCATTCACGAAGGTGAGGGGGTCGCGGCCAAGGCCCTCGAATCCCTGGGGATCTCGCTCGAAGCTGTTCGTCAGCAGGTTGAGGAGATCATCGGTCAGGGGCAGCAGGCCCCCAGCGGACACATCCCCTTCACCCCGCGCGCGAAGAAGGTTCTCGAGCTCTCGCTGCGCGAGGCGCTGCAACTCGGACACAACTACATCGGGACGGAACACATCCTGCTGGGCCTGATCCGTGAGGGCGAGGGTGTCGCCGCCCAGGTTCTCGTGAAGTTGGGCGCGGATCTCAATCGGGTGCGTCAGCAGGTCATCCAGTTGCTGTCGGGATATCAGGGCAAGGAGCCCGCCACCTCGGGTGGGCCCGCGGAGGGCACTCCATCGACGTCGCTCGTGCTCGATCAATTCGGCCGCAATCTCACCTCCGCTGCTCGCGAAGGCAAACTCGATCCGGTCATCGGGCGTGCACGCGAGATCGAGCGCGTGATGCAGGTGCTCTCGCGTCGCACAAAGAACAATCCCGTTCTCATCGGTGAGCCAGGTGTCGGCAAGACCGCGATCGTCGAAGGCCTGGCGCAGAACATCGTCAAGGGTGAGGTTCCCGAGACACTTAAGGACAAGCAGCTGTACTCACTCGATCTCGGTGCCCTCGTCGCGGGAAGCCGCTACCGCGGCGACTTCGAGGAGCGCCTGAAGAAGGTGCTCAAGGAGATTAAGACTCGTGGCGACATCATCCTGTTCATCGACGAGATGCACACCCTCGTCGGTGCAGGCGCCGCCGAAGGTGCGATCGACGCCGCGAGCATCCTGAAGCCCATGCTGGCCCGGGGTGAACTCCAGACGATCGGAGCCACCACTCTGGATGAGTACCGCAAGTATGTGGAGAAGGACGCAGCGCTCGAGCGTCGGTTCGCTCCCGTGCAGGTCGATGCTCCGGATGTGCCGCATACCGTCGAGATCCTCCGCGGGCTGCGTGACCGCTACGAGTCCCACCACCGTGTGTCGATCACCGACGGTGCGTTGGAGGCGGCCGCACGGCTCTCCGACCGTTACATCTCCGACCGACAGCTTCCCGACAAAGCGATCGACCTGATCGACGAGGCTGGTTCCCGGTTGCGTATCCGTCGGATGACCGCCCCCCCGGATCTCCGCGAATTCGACGACCGGATTGCCGAGACGCGCAAGGAGAAGGAGTCCGCGATCGATGCGCAGGATTTCGAGAAGGCCGCCTCGCTGCGCGACGTCGAGAAGAATCTGCTCGCCGAGAAGGCCGAGCGTGAGCGCGAATGGAAGGCCGGTGACCTCGATGTTGTTGCCGAGGTCGACGAGCGCCTGATCGGAGAGGTACTCGCGCTCATGACCGGTATTCCGGTCTCCGATCTGACTGAGGACGACATCGAGAGGCTCCGTCGCATGGAGGATGAACTCCATAAGCGGGTCATCGGCCAGGAGCAGGCGATCAAGGCTCTTTCGCGCGCCATCCGTCGCACTCGCGCAGGTCTGAAGGATCCGAAGCGGCCGAGCGGTTCGTTCATCTTCGCCGGGCCCTCGGGTGTCGGCAAGACCGAGCTGAGCAAGACCCTGGCTGAGTTCCTCTTCGGTGACGAGGATGCGCTCATCGCGCTCGATATGAGCGAGTACTCGGAGCGCCACACGGCCTCGCGCCTCTTCGGCTCACCGCCCGGATATGTCGGGTACGAAGAGGGCGGCCAACTCACCGAGAAGGTGCGCCGCAAGCCCTTCAGTGTCGTCCTGTTCGACGAGGTGGAGAAGGCCCACCCGGATATCTTCAACTCGTTGCTGCAGGTCTTGGAAGAGGGTCGGTTGACCGACGCCCAGGGTCGCGCCGTGGACTTCAAGAACACTGTGATCATCATGACCACGAACCTGGGAAGCCGGGATGTGTCCAAGGGTCAGGGTCTGGGCTTCGCCCCGGATAACAACGAGACCAGTGCCTACGAGGTCATGCGTTCGAAGGTGCAGTCGGAGCTCAAGCAGCATTTCCGGCCGGAGTTCTTGAACCGCATCGACGACGTCATCGTCTTCCACCAGTTGACCGAGTCGGAGATCTTCCAGATTGTCGATCTGATGATCGCCGGGCTGGAGTCCCGCCTCTCGGATCGCGACATGGCGATCGAGTTGACGCCAGCTGCGAAATCCCTGCTGGCCCAACGCGGGTACGACCCGGTCCTTGGGGCACGTCCGCTGCGTCGCACGATCCAACGCGACATTGAGGACCCGCTGAGTGAGAAGATGCTCTTCGGTGATCTGCAGCCGGGATCCATCGTCGTGGTCGATGTCACGGGAGAGGGAGCGGAGCGTGAGTTCACCTTCACCCCGACCCCCAAGGCTGAGCTCCCTGACAGCCCTCCCGTGGAGACCGCGGGTACCGAGTAGGGGAGTGCGATGCCGCGCGGACCACTGATCCCCGGCATCGAGGAGTTCGACGCCCCGAAACGGGGGGTCCCACGGTTCGTGTGGGCGCTGCTGGTCGCGGCCCTCATCGGCGTGCTCTTCACCGTCGCTCTCGGCTTGCTCGCCGGTGCCGGTCCGCTCCGCGCGTTGGGTCAGGTGGAGTCCACCCTTCAGCCGGTGGCCTTCCGGCCCACGACGGATGAATTGGTCATATCGATCGCGGTCACGTTGCCGCCCAACGGACTCTGCCCGGACGACGAGGTGCAGGTGATTGCATTCGAGCGCGGGCCGCGCATCGAGGTCGAAGCGAAGGTGGAGCAATCGCGCAATGCGACCTGTCCGGAGACAGGAATCGCCGGGGACAGCACGTGGGTGGATGTCACTTTGACGCAACCCCTCGGTGATCGATCCGTCATTCGTCTCTCGGATCGGCAACCTCTCCAGCGGGATCGGTGACACGCCGACGCTAGGGTGTGATCGTGGCAGATATCGATGCTTTGATCGCACGCGAAATCCTCGATTCACGTGGGAATCCCACGGTAGAAGTGGAAGTCCTCCTCGACGACGACACCGTCGCCCGGGCAGCGGTGCCCTCCGGTGCATCGACGGGGGCGTTCGAGGCGGTCGAACGACGTGACGGTGGGGACCGGTACCTGGGCAAGGGCGTGCGTGCCGCGGTCGAGGCGGTCGAGCAGGTGATCGCTCCCGAGGTGCTCGGCCTCGATGCATCCGACCAGCGCCTGGTCGATCAGGTGATGATCGACCTGGATGGCACCCCGAACAAGGAGCGGCTGGGAGCGAACGCGATCCTCGGCGTCTCTCTGGCCGTGGCCAAGGCCGCGGCGCTCTCCGCGGGTCTGCCCTTCTTCCGCTACGTCGGTGGTCCCAACGCCCATGTGCTTCCCATCCCGATGATGAACATCCTCAACGGTGGGGCGCACGCCGATACCGGCGTGGACATCCAGGAGTTCATGATCGCGCCGATCGGTGCCGCGACTTTCTCCGAGGGGCTGCGCCAGGGTGCCGAGGTCTACCACGCCCTCAAGGGCGTCCTGAAGAAGAACGGATACGCCACCGGCCTGGGTGACGAAGGTGGTTTCGCCCCGGATCTGCCCAACAACCGTGCTGCTCTGGAGTTGATCGCCACGGCCATCGATGCTGCCGGACTCACCATGGGTTCCGACATCGCTCTCGCCCTGGATGTGGCCTCGACGGAGTTCCATGGTGATGGGGGCTACACCTTCGAGGGTGCCGCGCAGTCGGCCGAGTGGATGACGGCCTACTACGACGCCCTGGTGCGCGACTTCCCGCTCGTCTCCATCGAGGATCCGTGGGCCGAGGATGACTGGGATGGATGGGTGCGCCTCACGGAGGAGCTCGGCGAACGGGTCCAACTCGTCGGCGACGATCTCTTCGTCACGAATCCAGTGCGCCTTGCACGCGGGATCGAACTCGGTGCGGCCAACGCGCTGCTGGTGAAGGTCAATCAGATCGGCTCCTTGACCGAGACCCTCGATGCCGTGTCGCTCGCGACCCGTTCCGGGTACGCATCGATGATGTCGCACCGATCGGGTGAGACCGAGGACACGACCATCGCCGATCTCGCGGTCGCCGTGAACTGCGGACAGATCAAGACCGGAGCTCCGGCGCGTTCCGAGCGCGTCGCCAAGTACAACCAACTGTTGCGTATCGAAGAGGAGTTGGCCGATGCGGGCCGCTATGCCGGCCGCGCGGCATTCCCGCGTTTCACCGGCTGATCGGCACGGCGCCCCCGTTCGGCGCCTCGTGCATGCCACTATTCCCAGGTGGCTTCCCCCGTGATCTCCGGGCGAGCGGGCGTGCTGACATTGCGCGCCCTTGTGCTCGTCCTCGCTCTCGGGATGTTCGTGGCCACCGTGGCGATGCCCATTCGCAACTGGTTCGGCCAGCGTGCCGAGATCGCCGCACTGCAGGCGGACGTGGAGGCGACGAAAGCCCGGGTCGCCGATCTGCTGGTCGAGCGGGAACGCTGGGATGACCCCGCGTTCATTGCCGCGGAGTCCCGTCGCCGACTGCACTTCGTCTTCCCGGGCGAGATCGGGTACGTGGCCCTCGGGGCCGACGGCCGCCCCGCGGAAGAGACCCTCATGGAGTCGGCGCAGGTTCCTGTGCCGTGGTACGTGACCGTTGGGGAATCCGTCCGCACCGCCGACGCAGCCGAGGAGACCGCCTCCTAAGGTCGGGCCATGGCGTGCTCGTCGGCGGACCTCGCCCTGGTCGCCGCGCAACTGGGTCGCGAACCACGAGCGATCGACTCCGTCGCCTTTCGATGTCCCTGTGGTGCACCCGCGGTCGTGCGCACCGAACCACGGTTACCGGATGGCACCCCCTTCCCGACGACCTACTACGTCACATGTCCCCGGCTCACCTCCCTGATCGGAACCCTGGAGGCCACCGGCGTTATGCGAGAGATGGAAGACCGCATGCGCGTGGAACCTGCCATGCGCGAGCAGTACGAACACGCTCACGAGCGGTACCTCACTGATCGCGCAGAACTCGGGGATGTTCCCGAGATTGACGGCATCAGTGCGGGCGGCATGCCCACGCGCGTGAAGTGCCTGCATGTGCACGCCGGTCAATCCCTGGCCTGTGGGCCCGAGGTGAATCCCGTCGGCGATGAGGTTCTTGCCCGCATCGGATCCTGGTGGGCGCATGGCTCCTGTGTCTGACCGTTACGCCGCGATCGATTGCGGAACCAACGCCCTTCGACTCCTCATCGCCGACGTCGTGGATGGAGTCGTCCGAGATGTTGTCCGTGAGATGCGCACCGTGCGTCTGGGTGAGGGCGTGGACGCGACAGGTTGCTTCAGTGCTGCGGCGCTGGCACGAACCTTCGAGGCGTGTGACGAGTACGCAGGTCTCCTCCGCGCGTATCCGGTGCAGCGCATGCGTTTCGTTGCCACGTCGGCGGCGCGTGATGTCGATAACCGGGATGAATTCGTGGCGGGCGTGCGGGCACGGCTCGGCGTCGAGCCGGAGGTGATTTCGGGAGTTGAGGAAGCAGAGCTCTCCTTTCGTGGCGCGGTCGCGGGACTGCGCGGCATCCGTATGCCAGTGCTGATTGCCGATATCGGTGGTGGATCCACGGAATTCGTCTTCGGTGACGACGATGGAGTCCGCGCCTCCGTGAGTACGCCGATCGGATGCGTGCGCATGACGGAGCGTTCCCTTCACTCCGACCCGCCAACGCGTATCGAAATCGAGGCGGCGTGTGCACATATCCGCGACGCGCTCGCAGACGTGCCCCGCGTCGTTCCCGTCGGTGGTGCACGCCAATTCATCGGCGTCGCCGGCACCGTCACCACGGTCGTAGCCATGGCCCTCGACCTGCCTGGCTACGACGCCCGGGCAATCCACGGTGCGACGATCACGCGCGACCAGGTAGATCGGGTCACGGAGACCCTCCTCGCCATGGACCGTCGGCAGCGCGCGGCGCTCGCCTTCATGCATCCGGGCCGGGTCGACGTCATCGGGGGCGGTGCGCTGGTGCTCCGCGAGTCGATGGCGGTCCTCGGCCTCTCGGAGGTCACGGCGAGCGAATCCGACCTCTTGGATGGCATCGTTTGCACGCTCGCTCTCATGAATAGGTGATTCATAGGTCACATTTCCATGTAATCGCTTGTGGACACCACCCCCTGCCGACCTACACTCCCCGGTCATGGCCATCACGATCAGGGATGTCGCGGAGGCCGCGGGGGTATCGACGGCGACGGTCTCGCGGGCCCTGCGCGGCCTCCCCAATGTGGACGAGGCCACCCGGTCGCGGATCCAGCAGGTGGCGGTCGAACTCGATTACGTGATCAGCCCAAGTGCCTCGCGCCTGGCATCCGGACGGACGGGTTCGGTGGCCGTGATCACCCCCTTCATCGCGCGCTGGTTCTTCTCCACCGTCCTGTCCGGTGTCGAAGGTGTGCTGCAGGCGGCGGGCATGGACCTCCTTCTGATGAGCGTGAGTGATTACCTCGCCGGACACCAACGGCTCCCACCGGCACCCCGCCTCCGCAGACGCGTGGACGGCGTCCTCGTAATCGCCATGCCGCCGTCCGATCCACAGTTGCGGGAGATCCTCGACCTGGGCATGCCCACCTCCTTGATCGGTGTGAACACCGATGGGGTCCCGAGCGTCACCATCGACGATGTGCTCGCTGCTCGCGTGGCAACCCAGCACCTGGTCAACCTCGGACATGAGCGCATCGGCCTGATCACCGGCTCTTCGGCGGAGGCACCATTGACCGCCGAGTACGACCGGGAGCAGGGATTCCGCCAGGTCATGGCGGAGAGCGGCATCGGTATCGATCCGGCGCTCGAGGCCTTCGGATACTTCACCATCCAGGGAGGTGAGCAGGCGATGACCGCGCTGCTCACACAGCGCACTCCGCCCACCGCTGTCTTTGCGCTCAGTGACGAAATGGCCTTCGGTGCCATGCGTGCCTTGCGCAGTCACGGACTGGTTCCTGGCCGCGAAATCTCCATTGTCGGTATCGACGGCCACGACATGTCCGAGCACCTGGACCTGACCACGGTCGTGCAACCTGTCTACGACCTGGGGCGCATCGCCGCAGAGTCGCTCCTGGTCCAAATGCGGACACTCGCAGGAGCCGAGGGCGGGGATCCGGTGCGTCTGCCAACCCAGTTGATCGTCCGAGGATCGACCGCGCCGCGTCGGTGACGGGGCAACACGTGACCCCGTTGCGGCAGACTCGCGGGATCGACTGATCCCGGAGGGATGCATGGCAACAGAGACCATCCAGATTGCGGAGACCGAGGCACCCGGTGTCCTCGCACGTCCCGATTCGGGATCCGGTCCCGGCGTCGTGGTCATCCAGGAGTGGTGGGGCCTCGTACCGCACATCGAAGACGTCACCCGGCGCCTGGCGAATGCGGGATTCGTCGCACTCGCGATCGACTTCTACCGGGGCACCGAGACGACCGAACCCGATGAAGCCGAGAAGCTCATGATGGGTCTCCAGGTGTCGAGTGCCGCCGCCGACATCGTCGCGGGCGCCGCGTACCTCCTGGCCCGCCCCGAGGTCACGAGTGCGCACGTGGGGACGATCGGGTTCTGCATGGGTGGTGGGCTGTCGTTGCTGGCACCGACCGTGAGCGACCACGTGGCCGCTGCGGTCGCCTTCTATCCGGCGATGCCGTGGCCGGGGTACTCCCCTGACTGGGCGCGCTATGCGGGCAAGGCCGCGCTGGTCCACAAGGCCGAGTCCGACGAGGGGTGGGCGGGGCCGCGCATCGCCGAATACGCCGATGCCATCGCTGCCGCCGGAGGGCACGTGACCATCCACGACTACCCCGGCTCGGTCCATGCGTTCTTCAACGACGATCGACCCGAGGTGTTTCAGGAACGGAATGCCGAGACGGCCTGGAACCGCTCGCTCGCTTTCCTGCGCGAGCATTGTCCTTCCGCATGACAGGTGTTGCGTCGCTTCGGCACCGCCCGACGGGTCCGGTGCCAGACTGACGCTGGAGGTCCTATGCATCCCACAGCCGAGCAAGTGCTGCCTGGCCCAGCACTCACCGATTACGAGAACTACCTCAAAACCGATGCGCTCCTCGCGCTGCAGCCGGGCCCGGATACGTGGGCGCACCGTGACGAGTTGCTGTTCACGGTGGTCCATCAGTCTGCCGAATTGTGGTTGAAACTCGCCGTCGCGGAAGTTGAGCAGGCCATCACCCAACTCGACATGGGCAAGCGTCTCGCCGCCACGCGCTCCCTCGATCGGGTGATCGAGTGCATCGACATCATCACCCCGCCTTTGCACATGTTGGAGCGCATGACACCGTGGGACTACCAGCATGTGCGCACGTCCCTGGGTCATGGTTCTGGTTTCGACTCTCCCGGATTCCTGCGGTTGCGGACAGCGCTCCCGAACCTCGTTGCGGCCGTCCGGCGACAACTGGAGGCCGACGGATTGACCCTCCGCGATCTCTACCTCGCTGTCGAGCAGAACGAGGAGGTGTTCGCGATCGTGGAGCGACTCGTCGAAATCGACGAGAGTCTGATGAAGTGGCGCGCCCTGCACACCAAGGTGATCGAGCGCACCATCGGACGGACGGTCTCCGGTACCCAGGGAACACCTGTGGAGATCGTGCGCAATCTCCGGGACAAGTCGATCATGGACGAGCTCTGGACGGTGCGTGCCGAACTCACCGAGTTGGCCGACACGACCCTTCGGTGACCACGCTCGCGGACCTTGATGCCGCCATCTGCGCGTGTCGGCGTTGCCCGCGACTCATCGAGTGGTGCGCCGACGTGGCACGCGAGCGCAGGGCGGCCTATCGGGCCGAGGAGTATTGGGGCGGTCCCGTCCCCGGTTTCGGATCTCCCCAGCCTCGCGTGTGGATCGTGGGGCTTGCCCCGGGTGCGCACGGCGCCAATCGAACAGGACGCATGTTCACGGGGGATCGCAGCGGCGATTGGCTCTACGGCTCCCTGCATCGCGTCGGCCTGGCCCGTCTTCCCACATCCCGGCACCGCGACGACGGCCAATACCTGGAGCACGTCCGCATCACCGCGGCCGTGCACTGTGCGCCGCCGGCGAACACACCGACGTCCGAGGAGATTCGGACCTGCGGCGACTGGTTGCAGCAGGAGGTGGCCCTCGTCCGTCCCACCCTGCGCGTCGGCATCGCCCTGGGCTCGGTGGCGTGGACAGCCCTGTGGCGGGTGCTCGGATCGGGGCCCCGCCCGCGCTTCGGCCACGGTGTTCGAGCCGAATCCGGGGGAGTGACCTTGCTGGGCAGTTACCACCCCAGCCAGCAAAACACCTTCACCGGCAGGCTCACCGAGGAGATGCTCGACGAGGTCCTCGGGACCGCCGCGGAATTGTCTGGGGCCCTACCCTGAGGGCGGCCCCTGTAGTCCAACTGGCAGAGACACCCGGCTTAAACCCGGTCCAGTATGGGTTCGAATCCCATCGGGGGCACGTGGCGGGCCGGGTGAGTTGGCGCGGGAGGACTTATCGGTTACCGTGGAAAGCATGCAATCCAATAACCCAGTTCTGACCCGTTACGAGAAGAAGCCCTCCGGGTTCTATGAGGAGGGCCGGTCCGCCTTCGCGGCCGCGAGCGGCCAGTCGCCCACGGCGACCATCTCGTCTGCGCCCCCCACTTCACCGGCCGGGGTTCCACCGACCACCACCGATGAGTTCGCCACCATCACGGCGGCCGGTGGCCTACGGGTGACCCTGAATGACGTGGTCGTCAAGTGCGCGATCATGTTCGCGATCGTGGTCGCGTTCGCCTTCGTCGGCTGGAACCTCATTGCGGCCATGCCGGTGATGATGCTCCCGGCCCTCATCGTCGCCACGGTTCTCGGCATCGTGAACGCGGTCAAGAAGAACGTCTCTCCGGCTCTCATGATCATCTTCGCCGTGTTCGAGGGCCTCATGCTCGGCGGTATCAGCAACTTCTACAACGCCTACGCGTCCGGTAATGGTTGGGACGGCGTCGTGCTGCAGGCCGTGGTCGCCACCATGACCACGTTCGGCGTGATGTTGGTCCTGTACTTGACCGGTGTGATCAAGGTGACCAAGCGGTTCACCCAGATCCTGCTGGTCGCCGGTGTCTCCTACCTCGTGCTCGCGCTCGCCTCGATGGTCGCCTCGTTCTTCGGCGTCGGTGGCGGATGGGGCTTCTATGGGGTCGGTGGAATCGGGATCATCATCTCGATCGTCGGCGTCGCACTTGCCGCACTGTTCCTCGCCTTGGACTTCGAGGCGATCAAGCAGGGCATCGCGATGGGCCTGCCGGAGCGTGAGTCGTGGCGCATGGCCTTCGGCCTCCTGATCACCCTGGTGTGGCTGTACCTGGAGTTCCTCCGTCTGCTGTCGATCTTCTCCGGACGCGAGTAGGAATTACGGAAGCGCACGGCGCAGGTCCGCGAGGACCTGCGCCGCTTCTGTTTCATCTCCCGCGTGCGCGCGCAGTTCCGCGCAGAGAACCTTCAACTGCGCCGCGGCCGCGTGATCACCGACACGGGGCACGAGCTCGGGTGCCGTGGTGTCCGAGGTGAGGTCGCGCATGTGCTGCGAGGCCCTGTGGGTGAGGTCCGCCGCGGTGTGCCTGTGGCGTTCGGGCAGCGACGCCAGGCGGGTGAGCACGCGGTCGAGTTCCCGGTCGAACTCGGTCATCGGGCGCCCTTCCGCCGGAGGAAGGAGCGGATCGCCTCCCTGCCTGTCTGCGCAATGTGGGGGCCGTGGGTGAATGCGGCGGTCGTGTACTCGGCATCAGCCAGGCGCGCTGCCGTCTGCGCGTTTTGCACGGCATTCGTACAGAGGGCGGCGAGCGGCCACCGCATGCGCGCGTTCATGTTGAAAATCGAGTCGCCAGTGATCAGCACGCCGGAATCGGCGTGCAGCAGGCTGATGTGGCCGGGGGTATGGCCCGGGGTGTGCAGGACCTGCACACCTCCCGCAATGTCGAGGATCTGCCCGTCGTGGAGTTCACCGACGACAGGCACCGGAGCAAACCTGCCGCTGCGCAGTCGGGAGAAGAGGGTGCGCGGAACCGGTGGGCGCGACCCCGTGCGTGCGTACTCGGCTTCCTCGGAATGGACGGTGACGCCGGTTGCGGACGTGCGTTCGACCATGGATGCCGCCCCTCCCGCGTGATCCTCGTGTGCATGGGTCAGCACGATGCGCTGGACGTCGGAGGGACGCCGCCCGAGTGCGGCGAGGCCGCGCACGATGGCCGACGGGGCACGCGTGAGGCCACAGTCGACGAGCGTGACGGAGCCGTCGTCCTCGAGGAACGCGAAGGAATTGATGTAGTCGCCGAGGGTCGGGATCCGGTACACGCGCGCGGAGAGGGGGATGGCCACGTGACCACCGTACGCAGGGGCGGGGAGACCTGTTCGGGATTTCCCGACGGTGGCCCTAGTGTGCCCAGATGACCGAGGTGCGGGTGCCCTGGCTCCGATGCCTGATCGGCGCAGCCCTCTTCTTCCTCCCCGCCGGGGCGGTTGCCCTCGTCTACTGCTGGTCCGCCATGCGCGCCGGGGAGGCCGGTGACGTCGAAGGTGCCGCGCGCCGGGCCAGGGCCGCTCGGATCTGGGCGTGGGTCACCTTCGTG
>JBEIHR010000018.1:0-24652 GCA_040381195.1 Rubricoccaceae bacterium | reverse complement strand
GGTGTGTACACGCGGTAGGCGGTGCCGTCGGACTTGGTGACCCGCCCCGGTGCCACCGCGTAGGGCGATCCAGTGCGGATGAGGGTTGTCTTTTTCAGGGCAGCTTCGACGCGGGCATCGCGGGCCTGGCCGTAGGGGGAGTAGTCCGCGGCGATGTGGACCGCGTCGGCCTTCGCCGCCTGCGCGATGCGTGGCACGACCTCCTCGGGCCGCCCGTGGATCAGCAGCAGGTTGCGCCCGAGGCTGGCCCCCAGGGAGCGCAGGGAGGCCACCAGGTAGTTCTGCCGCACGGCCCCGGCCCTGTCCCACAGGACCGGGTCCACCACGAATAGGGGCACCACGGGGCCGGACTCGGCCGCGTCCAGGAGGGCCGGGTTATCGCGCAGGCGCAGGTCCCGGCGGAACCACAGGATCGAGGCCATGGGCTCACCGTAGGGCTCCCGGTTGCGGGCCCGCCGGGGCTCTGGCAGCCTGGCCCCAGCAAGGGGAGTATCCCCACGCCGATGGCCGTCAATACGGTGCGAAGCACCCGGTCATCGGGCCGACATCAGTCGGTGGCGAGAGACCTTGTGGCAGGAGCGGCTGCGGCCGTCTGACACAAGGAGGCGCACGATCACCTATTTGTCTCTCCCGCCAATTTTTCCGACGACTGATGAGAGGTTGCAATGATCGCAGTGGAGCCGGGCCCCATCCGTGAGTCCTACAAGGGACCAGCATGCGTCACCATCCGTGGACGCGAATTGATCGAGGAGCGCATCGCCGACATTCGTGAGCGCAGGCTCGCCGAACTGCGGCCGCTCCTCGTCGAGCACGAGCGTGACGAGCGCTACGTCACCGAGTTCGAGAACCTGCTCGAGGAGGCGGCCCGGTGGGAGGCCTTCCTGAGCGAGGCGAAGATCTTGGATCCCAAGTCCGCCGTGAAGGCGGGCCGGGTGGATCTCGGTGTTCGCGCCCGAATTCGCACCCAGAACGGCGATGAGACCTGGGTCATCCCGGTCCACCCGGCCGAAGGATTCCTCGACGACGAGCGCATCTCCGCGGCATCTCCCCTCGGGTCTGCCATCCTTGGCGCACGCAAGGGCGAGATCGTCGAGGTCGATGCACCGGTGGGCACGTGGCAGTGCACCATCCTCGACGTCGCGCGTGAATCCGTATCCCGGAAATAGCCGGGGGTGATGGGGAGGTGAGGCGTGAGCGCCGAACTCCTCACCGCCAGCATCTTCTCCGTCCCGGTCCTGGCATTCGCGCTCGGCATCGTCGCCGCGCTGCTGCGGGCAGATCTCCGTCTGCCCGATGCGGTGTATCAGGCGATCTCCATGTACCTGCTCCTCGCGATCGGACTCAAGGGCGGGGTGGCGCTGCGCGAGGCATCGTTCACCGACGTCATCGGGCCGGTCGGTGCCGCCATCGCCTTGGGGATCGTCATCCCGATCCTCGCGTTCGTCGTCCTGCGTGGTGTCACGCGGCTCGGCCCGGTCGATCGCGGCGCGATGGCTGCGCACTACGGCTCGACATCCCTGGTCACGTTCACCGCGGCACTGGTCTTCCTCGATGCCAGTTCCATTCCCTACGAGGGATACGTCGTCACTCTGCTGGCGATCATGGAGATTCCTGGGATTCTCGTCGGGCTGATGCTCGCCGGGCGCGGGTCGCGCACGTCGTCCTGGGGGAAGTCCCTGCGCGAAGTCTTGACCGGCCGATCGATCCTGCTGCTCGCCGGGGGCCTGGTCATCGGTGTGATCACCGGACCGATGGGCTACGAGCGGGTTCAGCCCTTCTTCGGTGCGCTGTTCACCGGGATCCTCGCCCTGTTCCTGCTCGAGATGGGTGTCCTCGCCGGTCGCCGTCTGGGCAGCATCCGCGAGGCGGGGTGGGGACTCCTCGGATTCGCGATCCTCTTCCCGGTCGCCACGGGTGCCCTCGGCATCGTCGTGGGCTCTGCCATCGGGCTGACTCCGGGTGGTGCGATGGTGCTGGGCGTGCTCTGCGCGAGTGCGTCCTACATCGCTGCTCCCGCGGCGGTGCGCCTGGCACTCCCCACCGCGAACCCGGGCATCACGCTGACCGCCAGCCTGGGCATCACCTTCCCGTTCAACCTCGTCATCGGCATCCCGCTGTATTGGTGGATCGCCCACTCACTGCCGTTCTAGGAGGTACGCGATGACACTGCCACGCACCCGGATGAAGTGCCTGACCATCGTCGCGGAGTCCCTCATCGAGCAGCGGGTGGCAGATGACCTGCGGGCGTGCGGGGCGCGCGGCTGGACCATCACGGCGTCGCGGGGTGTCGGGCCCAGCAACCGTCGGGTCAGCGAGTTGGAGGGCGGCAACATCAGGATCGACGTGATCGTGGACGAGTCGATCTGCGAGCGGATCTGGGATGTCCTGGAGCGCGACTACTTTCCCAACTACGCCGTGACCGCCTGGTTGTCCGATGTCGAAGTGGCCCGACCCGAGAGGTACGCGCGCTACAACGTTGGTAGCGTCGGCGATCAGTAGGACTCCGATGCGATCCAGGAGGTGACGTGAGCGACCTCATCGACACCACCGAGATGTATCTGCGGACCATCTACGAACTCGAAGAAGAAGGCATCACCCCGATGCGCGCGCGCATCGCCGAGCGTCTCGGGCAGAGCGGTCCCACCGTCTCCCAGACGGTCGCCCGCATGGAGCGCGACGGCCTCGTCGTCGTCGAGGCCGATCGTCACCTGACGTTGACCGAGCGGGGCCAGCGCGCGGCGATCCGAGTCATGCGTAAGCACCGTCTCGCCGAGTGCATGCTCGTGGAGATCCTCAAGATGCCGTGGGAAGAGGTGCACGAGGAAGCCTGCCGCTGGGAACATGTGATGAGCGATGCCGTGGAGCGCAGACTCCTCGACGTCCTCGGTCATCCCACCGCGAGCCCCTACGGGAACCCGATCCCCGGACTGGCGGAACTCGATCCGTCCGCGACGGATGCGGCGATGGGTCTCCAGGGCCTCGTTCCCCTGACCCAGGTCGTCGGTCCCGAGGTGCAGCGCGTCACCGTGCGTCGCCTCGCCGAAACCATCCAAACCGACGCTGACGTCATGACCCGACTACGCCGCGTGGGAGCGCTTCCCGGTGCGGACGTGAAGGTGTATCGCGCAGCCGAGGGGATCATGATCGGGAGCGCAGGCGAGTACGCGGAAATTCCCGAGGACGAGGCCGTCCACGTCTTCGTCGAATCGAGTTAGGCCAACGCGGGCGAGCGCGTACTGAAGTCCGGCCGCAGCGGCATCCCGGACTTCCCACCGGGCCCGAGCTTCACGCCGAGCGTCTGGTGCAACTGGATGGTGTCCAGGTCGAAGCCGAGTCGCGAGGCAGCCATATAGAGACGCCAGACCCGGGCCGTGCCGAGACCGGCCTCCACAACCGCCTCATCCCAGTGGTCCTCGAGGTTCTGGCACCAGTGCGTGAGCGTGAGTGCATAGTGCTCGCGCAGGTTCTCCTCGTGCCGGATCTCGAAGCCTGCGTCGTTCATCACGCTCATGATGTGACCCGGACCGGACAACTCACCATCGGGGAATACGTACCGATTGATGAAGGACTTGCGGTAGTGCGTGGGGTCGGCGTTGCTCGGCCGAGTGATCGTGTGGTTGAGCATGCGTCCCTCGTACTTCAACTTTCCGAAGAGGAACGAGAAGTAGCTCGGGTAGTTGGCGCGGCCGATGTGCTCGGTGAGTCCGATGGAGGAGATCGCGTCGAATTGGGTCTCCGGCACGTCGCGGTAGTCGCTGAAGCGGATCTGGGCTCGATCGCTGAGACCAGCCTCCTCGATCGCCTGCTGACCCCACTGCGCCTGCTGTGCCGACAGCGTCACACCGATCGCGGTCACGCCGTAGTTCTTGACCGCGTGCAGCACCATGCCGCCCCAGCCGCATCCGACATCCAGCAGGCGCATTCCCGGCTGCAGTCCGAGTTTGCGACATACGAGGTCGAACTTCTCCTCCTGCGCCACCTCGAGGGACGCGCCCGCGTACGGGAACACCGCGCAGGTGTAGGCCATCGACGGCCCGAGTACCCAGCGGTAGAAGCGGTTGCTGACGTCGTAGTGATGGTGGATCGCCTCGGCGTCACGGTTCTTCGAGTGCCTGCGTCCGCGCAGCGTGCGCTCCTGCGGTGGCGGAGTGGGCCGCTTGATGGCGAAGGGCGCGAAGGTCCGCCCGAGAGCGAACTTGTCCGACCACGTCAGATGCGAGAGATCCATCGGGTAGAGCCGGCTCAGCGCGGTGTAGGCGTCACCGATGATCTCCAGATCACCGCTCACGTAGGCGCGGGCGAGACCGAGCTGGTTGGGGGATGAGGCCAGGTACTCGACCGCCCGGGGGGTGCGGATCTCGAGGATGACGTCGTTGTCCTGCGGACCGGAGGCCGAACCGTCGTAGGCCCGGAAACTGACGTTCCGATCGGGGGTCACGATCAGGGAGAAGGCGTCTGCGAGCTTCACTTGCCACCCACCACTTTCTGATACAGGTCCAGCAATCGATCGTCGGGATCGTAGGACTTCTTCAACCGGGCGTACTCGCTGCCCCCGTAGATGGACCAGAAGGTCTCCTGGTCGTAGAAGGCGGTCGAATACAGCGACTTGCGGCCATCGAGGGCGGTCACCATCTCCTCGATCCGTCGGTTGACCCGGCCCTCCGCGGGATCGACACCGGGGGGAAGCGCCACCGTGGACCAGAAGCCCACGTTGACGTACGTGACCGCCGGATCGAACTCGTACAGCGGCCACCGGACGTGGGGGTCACGCTGCCGGAGAGGACAGACCCAGACCGGCTCGATGCCGACCTCCGCGTGGAAGAAGTCGAGGAACTCGGTGAGTCGGTCGGCTGGAACTTCGATGTCCTGGACGACGGCTTCGCGTGCCGGCTTCCCGCGCAGGGACGCCATCCTGGCGCTGAATCCGAATCTGCGATCCCAGGCGACGATCTTCCAGTAGACATCGCTGCGCAGTTTCGACTTCGGCCACACGCGGCGGATCAGCGGCTTCTG
Source organism: Rubricoccaceae bacterium (assembly GCA_040381195.1). GTDB lineage: Bacteria > Actinomycetota > Actinomycetes > S36-B12 > S36-B12 > VGCC01. The sequence continues at coordinate 19,639 of JBEIHR010000018.1, read as the reverse complement.
CGCACCCATCGCGCGCGAGCACCAGAACCAGTCGGTGTCCCACCGCCAGATGTAGTCGTGGATGGTGAGGACGTCCTCGCGCTTGCGTTGGATGGACCGGTAGTAGATCTCCATACCGGTGTAGTCGCTCACCGTGAGCCCCTCGGGAACCTCCACGACCATCTCCCCGAGCGTCAGGTACTGCTCGCTCGCGGAGAAGACCGTGCCGTCGAGGAAGTCCACGCGTCGCCCCTGGAACTCGCGAGCGGCGGTGATCTGCTCGATGGCCGTGGCCATCGCGACCGCAGACGGGTAGCGCACGTGGCGCAGATGCACGAACGGCTTCGTGCGCTCGAGTTCGATCTTCAGGCGTAGTGCGTATCCGAGTGACCCGTACGAGTTGGGGAAGCCGTAGAAGAGTGCATTGTTGGGGTCGTCGGGTGCGCCTGTGACCGTGATGACCTCTCCGGTTCCGGTGAGGATGTCCATCTCGATGACCGCCTCATGCGGCGTCCCATTGCGGAAGCTCGCGCTCTCGATACCGAGTCCGGTCACTGCGCCACCGAGCGTGATGGTTCGCAACTGCGGAACGCAGGTGGGCATGAGTCCGTAGGGGAGTGTCGCGTCCACGAGATGCTCGTACGTCGTCATTCCGAGGACCTCGGCGGTGCATGTCACAGGGTCCACCTCGAGCACACCATCGAATGCAGTGACGTCGAGTCCAGGCGCGGTGCTCGCCGCGCGGCTTCGGAACAGGTTCGAGGTGCGTTTCGCCAGGCGGACGGGGGCATCCGTCGGTAGCGCACGAAGTTGACCGGTCACATCGGCTACGAGGGCGTCATACCGGTCACGCCATGCGGGGCGATCCTGGGCAGCCACGGGAGAACGGTAGTCGGTGGGACACAATGCCTGTATGGATGCAGAACCCGCCACCTCGACCCCGTGGGTGCAGCGCCGATGGGTCCCGCCCGTGGCGGGTGCCCTGGCCTTCTTCCTGACCGTGGTCGCGGGAGTCGGGTTCGCGGGAGACTGGGCGCTGCGCACCATCGAGATGCGCACCCTGATTGAGAGCATCTATGAATCCGAGTCGGTCATGGAGGCCTTCCAAGGCGCGGCGTTCGATGCGGTGGAGGAACACCGCACGGCCGGGCCCCAGGACCGCGGAAAACTCGACGATGAATTGAGCGCGCTGGCGACGATCGCGAATGAGGAACTGCAACTCGTCGGTGAGGAGGTAGCAGCGCTACCGATCCTTCCGTGGCATCGCGCGATCAACGAGGCACGTGACGCCTACCTCGCCCACAACGTCGCGTGGCAGGAGTACACCGCACGCGTGATCGAGGATCCGGCCGAGTTACTGCGGGATCAGCCGCTCGTGAATTCCACCTTCGAGGAAGCCCAGCAACCACTCCTAGACGGGATTCCGCAACCGGATCTCCTCGAGCTCGAACTCGATGTGTGGGTGATCTACATGCCTCCCGAGAGTCAATCGGGGGAGGTTGTCTCGGCGCGCTTCCGAGCTGCTGGCTAGGCACTATCGTTCTGCGGATTCCCATCGGGGCATCGGGAGGAATCCATGAACGAGGTCTTCGCCTCGCTCGCCTTCAGTGCCGTGGTCGCCTTGGCACTGGCTGTGCTGCTGCGTCACTTCGGAATCCCGATCGCACTCCCGCTCATCGGCGCCGGTGCGCTCGTCGCGATTTCCCCCTGGGGCCCCGATGCGTTGCCAGATCCGGAGATCGTGCTCGTCGCGATCCTCGCCCCCCTCGTTTTCGGTGAGGCGCTGTCGTCGTCCTTCCTGGATCTACGCAAGGTCAGCCGTCAAGTCCTCCTCCTGGCCATCGGGCTCGTCGTCGCCACAACGGTCGTGGTGGGGGGAGCAGCCGTGTGGATCGCGGCCATGCCGCTCGCGGCCGCCCTCGCCCTCGGTGCGGTGCTGGCACCGACCGATGCCGTCGCGGTTAGCACGGTGGCGAAGAAGGCATCGCTGCCACGTCGGATCATCTCCATCCTGGAAGGCGAGAGCCTGGTCAACGACGGTACGGGGCTGACAGCACTCAGGGTCGCCGTTGCGGCGGCGATCGTCGGAAGTGTCACGCTGCTGGAAGTCGGTGAGATCTTCGCCCTGGCGGTGGTCGTCGGCGTCGGTATCGGTGCACTGAGCGGTGTGCTGCTCTCGCAGGCGCTGCGTCGCACGCGTGACTCCGTAGCGGCCAATGCATTGATCCTGGTGGCTCCCTTCGCCATCTATCTGGGAACCGAACACCTGGAGGGATCGGGGATCCTCGCCGTGGTGGTGGCCGCGCTGTGGATCGCGCACGCTCAGCATTCCGAACCAGGTTCCTCCGGCCGACTGCAAGCGACCTACGTCTGGAAGCACATCACCTTCGTGTTCCAGGCCGTTGCGTTCTTCTCCATCGGCCTGGAGTTCCCCGATGTCTTCGGGCGCCTTCCCAGCGGGCAGTTGCCCCTCGTCCCCGGCTTGGTCGCTGCTGTCCTCCTCGCGCTCATCGTGACGCGATTCGTCTTCGTCTTCGGCATCCTCGGGGTCACCCCGCAGTATCGACAGGTCGACGGGTGGGGTCGGGCGGGCGTATTGATCGCCTGGGCGGGCGCGCGCGGCCCGGTATCGGGCCTTGCGGCCTTCTCCATCCCCCTCACGGTCGCCGCGGGGACGGAATTCCCGTTCCGCGATGTCATTCTGGCGACCACCTTCAGCATCATCGTCATCACGCTCCTGCTGTCACTCACCATCGCGCCGCTGGCGCGGGTGCTGAAGATCACGGGAGAGGACAACTCGAGCGAGGTGCGTCGAATCGACACGCTGCTGGCGCGCGCCGCCCTCGAGCGTCTCGACGTGATCATCGCGGAGGCAGAGATCGCCGCCACGCCGCTTGATCCGACGGTGATCCAGCGCCTGCGCGATGATGCACTGGCACGCATCGAGCAGGTGGAAGATGCGATGGAGAGCCGAATCAACGAACACGACGCCAATCACCAGCGGGTGACCGTGTCACTGTCCATGGTGCACGCGGAGCAGACGGAACTGATTCGGATTCGTGACGAGGAAGGTGTTCCCGACGCCCTGATCCGTCCGATCATGCGGGATTTGGACGTGCGCGCTGCAGCCTTGGAGTCGCGTTAGTTCTACGCGGCGCAAAGCGTCGCGAGCACGGCGATGTCCGGGTCCTCGCGCGGATCGACACCGACCCGGCTGAGCAACTTCGTCACCGTGCCATCCGCCTCGGCCTCCACCCAGGCCGCCCGGTGGTCCAGCCCGAGGTGCGGGACCCCGGGGAGGAGCACCGCACCCGAGGCGACGCCGAGGCATTCGGGAGTCGAGGGCACCGTCTCCGACGGGGGATGTAGGACCACCAGCGCTGTCGGTTGCGGATCGCTGAGTGCACCCGGACCGGGTGCTCCCTCGCCGATGATCGGACCGCTGCAGGTGACCAATCCGACGACATCGGGTGCCGGGTCCTCGGGGAGGACATCCGCCGCGTGGAACACCGACGTTGTGAGCAGGTAGCCCGGTCGCGCGGCGATGCGTACCGCCACGGCGAGAAATTGAGTCCACTCGCGGGTGGACTCGGGCCAGCGGCCGGACAGGATGAATCCCGCGAGCGTGTGGTCGGCCCGATGGAAGGCCGAGACTCCGATATCGGTCACTCCACCTCCTAGTGTGTGCCAACTGTGCGTCAAAAGCGGTGAGCACACAAGAACCCTCGAGTGCCAATGTCGCGGTCACGTAGATTGCGTTCCCTCGACGCACCCCCACGAGGAGTCCCATGTCTCGCCCCATCGAGCAGTCCGGCACGTTCACTCTGGCCGCGGGGGGACCCGATCCGCTCACGATCCGGCGCCTCGGCTTCGGGGCGATGCGCATCACGGGCCCGGGAATCTGGGCTGACCCGGCTGATCGGGATCGCGCGATCCGGGTGCTCCGCACGGCCGTCGATCTCGGAGTCGACTTCATCGATACCGCCGACTCCTACGGGCCGTTCGTGAGTGAGGACCTGATCCGCGAAGCGCTCCATCCCTACGACGGCGTGATCATCGCCACCAAGGGTGGCCTGACGCGTCAGGGGCCGGATGCCTGGGCGCCCGTGGGGCGCCCCGAGTATCTGCACCAATGCGTGCAGATGTCCCTGCGCCGGCTCGGTGTCGAACGCATTGATCTCTGGCAGTTGCATCGCATAGATCCGAAGGTTCCGCGTGACGAGCAATTCGGTGTCATCAAGCAGATGCAGGATGAGGGACTGATCCGACACATTGGCTTGTCCGAAGTCTCCGTCGCCGACCTTCAGGAGGCTCAGCGCACACTCGACATCGTCAGTGTCCAGAACCTCTACAACGTCGCCTTCCGCAACAGCGCCGAACTCCTCGACTTCTGCACCGCACAGGGAATCGGATTCATCCCGTGGTTCCCCCTCGGCAACAGGGAGTTGGTGGGTGCCGACGGTCCGCTCGCACCGTTCGCCGCCGAAGTCGGCTGCACCCCCAGCCAGGTTGCACTCGCCTGGCTGCTGAAGAAGTCACCCGTCATGCTCCCCATCCCCGGAACCGGAGACCTCGATCACCTCCGGGAGAACTGCGACGCCGCCACGGTGGTCATGTCCGATGACGTGTTCACCCGAATCGACGCGAAGTTCGCCGCGGCGTAGTTCTCACCGCGCATCCGACCCCGCGTATGGCGGACAATCCGGGGGTGGGCATGCGTATCGCTGGGCAGGTGTTCGTCGTCACGGGCGGCGGTAACGGAATAGGGCGTGAGGTCGTCCTCGAGCTGATCCGACGGGGTGCACGCGTCGCCGCCGTCGATCGACGTCGGGAGTTCCTCGATGAGACGGCACGCCTGGCGTTGCCCGCTCGCGTGGTGACCTACGACGTAGACATCACGGATCGTGGTGCGGTCGAGGCGCTCCCGGAGCGCGTCATCGCCGACCTCGGGCAGGTCGATGGCGTGGTCAACGTGGCGGGAATCATCCAGCGCTTCGTCCCGATCACGGACCTGGCCATTGATGAGATCGAGCGCGTGATGGCGGTCAATTTCTGGGGCACGCTGTATGTCGACAAGGCGTTCCTGCCCCACTTACTGACGCGCCCCGAGGCGAGCGTCGTGAACGTCTCGAGTATGGGGGCTCTCGTGCCCGTCCCCGGTCAGGGTGCGTACGGGGCGAGCAAGGCTGCGGTGAAACTGCTCACCGAGTGTTTGTTCGCCGAGCTGCGGGGAACGCGTGTCACCGTGACCGAGGTCTTCCCGGGAGCGGTCGGGACACAGATCACCGAGAACTCCGGGGTTGCCGCCCCCGCGATGCCCGCGGGTGTCCAGCCGAGGTTCACGACAGCCCCGGACGCCGGGCGCCAGATCGTGGAGGCCATCGCCCGGGGCGACGCCCGTGTCCTGATCGGTGGCGACGCCCGCATGCTCGACCGGCTCTCCCGCCTGGCCCCGACGCGGGCCATCCTCACGGTGGCAGGACGCATGAAGAAGACCCTCGGCCTCTAGGTCCGTGGGGAGGGTGCAGGCTCCGGCTGTCGTTGGCAACGCTTACATGGTGTCAACAATCTGCAACGAAGTGTCCTCGAGCCACGTGTAGTAAGTCCTTTGCAACGAGAGTGTTCGTTGCAACGAAGTTTCAGGTGACGGGCGTCATGAAAACGCTTGCCAGAACATGAACAGAGGGACAACAATTCCCGACACATGGGCCACAGCCTTCGGGGGCCGGGGCTCGGTATACCCACCACCTGTTCAAGGAGTCCTAACTAGATGAAGACAACACGCCTCGTCCGCGTGGGCCTCGCGGCCCTCGTTGCGGGTGCTGTCGGTATCGGCATGGTGCCGCCCGCCAGCGCTGCGACGGAACTCACGCTGTGGACGACAACAAATGACAGTGAGACCCCGACCCTGAAGACCGTGGTCGCCGGATTCGAGAAGGCGAACCCCGGTGTCAAGGTGAAGGTTGTCTCCGTGCCGTTCGGTGATCGCGACGCGAAGTTCAGCGCCGCGGTGCAGGCCGGCAAGGCTCCGGACGTTATGCGTGCCGAGATCGCCGACGTCGCCCTGTGGGCGTCGAAGGGATACCTGCGCGATGTGTCCAAGGTCGTCCCGGCATCGGTGCTCAAGCAGTACCTGCCTGGCGCAATCGCCTACTACCAGTACGCGAACAAGGTCTGGGGCCTGCCCAATGCTCCCGACGCTCTCGCGGTGCTCTACAACAAGGACCTGTTCGCCAAGGCTGGAATCACGACGTTCCCGACGTCGCTCGCGGAACTCCAGTCGGTGTGTGAGGCCAAGTTCCCGAACGCCAACGGCATCTTCCTGCGCGGCGACGCGTACTGGGTGCAGCCGTGGGTCTGGGGCTACGGCGGCGGGCTCATCGATCCGGCCAAGAAGCAGATCCTCATCGCCGACAAGAAGTCGGTGGCGGGTCTCGAGGCCTACAAGTCGCTGTTCTCGAGCAAGTGTGCGGTCCCGAACAAGGACTTCGCCAACGACTACGGCAACTCGATGACCGCGTTCAAGAACGGCGAGGTCGCCATGATCGTCAACGGTCCGTGGTCGACCGCTGATGTTCTGAGCGGCAAGGCGTTCAACAACGACAAGTCCAAGCTCGGCGTCGGTGTCATCCCGGCAGGCCCCGGTGGCCAGGGATCTCCCGTCGGTGGCAACGGCTGGGTCATCGCGAAGAACTCCAAGAACGCTGCTGCTGCCGAGAAGCTCATGCTCTACTTGGCAGGCCCGCAGGCGAACGAGGCGTTCGCAGTCAAGAACAACCTTCTGCCGGCTCTCACCGCGTCGTACAACTCGGCCGCGGTCAAGGCCAACCCGCTGATCACGGCGTTCCTGCCGCAGATGCGCGTGGCCACGGCCCGTCCGGTCGTGCCGCAGGGTGGTCAGATCTACACCGCGTTCGGCCCGCAGGTCCAGAACTACCTGAGCGGCAAGTCCTCCGCCCAGGCTGCGCTGGATGCTGTTGCCAACGAGTGGAAGAACAAGTTGTTCGGTAGCTACACGATTGTCAAGTAATCTCATGCGGTAGCCCGTGGGGCCCCGTCCTCTGTGGGATGGGGCCCCACGACTACCTCCAGGAACCACGAGCCCGCACAGGGGATGTACGTCGACTATGAGTGTTGAACTGCCACCGGGTGCACCGAGCCTGAGTGCCACGCCGCCGAAGTCGCACACCATCGACGAACCAACCGGCTATGAGAAGCCGCAGCTTCCGGGTGATTCGCTTACCACGCGCATTCGCAATGGCTGGGCCCGATGGTGGTACGCCTACGCGCTGATCACTCCGGTGTTCGTGGCGATGCTCGTCCTGGTCCTCTACCCCCTGATCCAGGCCATCATCTACTCCTTCACCAATGCCGATCAGTTCAACTCCCTGAACGTGTTCATGGAGGACTCCTACCTATTCGTGGGATTCGAGAACTACATCCAGATCCTGCAGAGTCAGGAATTCCGGGATGTCCTGATCTTCACCCTCATCTGGACGATCACGTGCGTCTTCTTCCACTACGTCCTCGGTCTTGCGCTCGCAATGGCGCTCAATCGCAAGGTCCGTTTCCGCACCGGGTACCGGATCCTGCTGCTCGTCCCGTGGGCGATGCCGGTTTTCGTCTCCGCCTTCGCATGGCGCTTCATGTTCAACTCTCCCTACGGGTTCCTGTCAGAGTTGCTCGTCACACTGGGTGTGGAGTCGCCACCCGCTTTCCTCGGTGATGACACCTGGGCGAAGTTCTCCGTGATCCTCGTGAACATCTGGCTCGGGTTCCCCTTCATGATCGTCGCGCTCCTCGGTGGCCTCCAGGCCATCGACCCGGAGCAGATCGAAGCTGCGGAAGTGGATGGGGCCAACGCCTGGCAGCGCTTCCGCGATGTGACCCTCCCGGGCCTGCGGCCGGTGTCGGCCACGGTGATCCTGTTGGGTCTCATTTGGACCTTCAACGTTTTCGCCGTCATCTACCTGGTCACCGGAGGTGGTCCGGGTACGTCCACGCAGATCCTCACCACCTGGGCGTACACCAACGCATTCGACTACCGGCTGTATGGGGTGGGCACGGCCTACGGCGTGATCATCCTGTCAATTCTCATCGTGTTCGCCAGTTTCTACCGGCGCACGGTCCGAAAGATGGGGGAGGAGACCTGGTGAGTACCACGCATCGGGAGACGGCGTCGGTTGCGGGCAAGGGTCGCAAGCGCCCGATTCCCTCCTCCATCGCCCTGCACGGCTTCCTCATCTTCATGACGCTCTTCGCCCTGCTGCCAGCGATCATCACCTTCTTCAATTCGTTCAAGTCGGAAAATGAGATCACGTCGGCACGCGGCCTGGAGATCCTTCCGCAGCAGTGGACCCTCGAGCCCTATCGCAAGGTTCTCACCGACAACGACGGCGAGTTCCTCACGTGGTTCGGCAACTCGCTCATCGCTGCTGCGGTCACCACGGTGGTGGGCCTGTTCCTTTCCGCAACGGCCGGATACGCACTCTCGCGCTACAAGTTCCCGGGGTACCGGTCAGCCCTCAACAGTTTCCTCATCACGCAGATGTTCCCGGCCGCAATCCTGATGGTGCCGATCTACGCGATGCTCGTGAAGTTCCCGATCTTCGGTTTCACGATGCTCGATAGCCGAGTGGGCCTGCTCTTCGCATACTCCACGATCGCCGTGCCGTTCTGCACCTGGATGCTCAAGGGCTACTTCGACACGATTCCGATTGCGATCGACGAGTCCGGACTTATGGACGGCATGACCCCCTTCGGGACCTTCTGGCGCCTGATCCTGCCGCTGTCACTTCCCGGCCTCGCCGTGACCGCCTTCTATACCTTCATCACGGCCTGGAACGAGGTGGCGTTCGCCAACGTCATCCTGTTGTCTCCCGAGCTGTTCACGCTCCCCCTGGGTTTGCGCACCTATATCTTCCAGTTCGATCAGTCATGGGAGCGCCTGAGTGCGGCTGCGGTCTTGGTGACCATACCGGCGCTCATCGTTTTCATGTCTGCGCAACGTTATCTCGTAAGTGGACTCTCCCGAGGGGCGGTTAAAGGCTGATGGCACGCGTGTCCTTGCAAAACCTGACGAAACTGTTCCCGAACGGAACCACGGCCGTCGACGACTTCTCGATTGACGTCTCCGACGGTGAATTCCTCGTCCTCGTGGGCCCGTCCGGCTGCGGGAAGACCACTGCGTTGCGCATGGTCGCCGGCCTCGAGGAGATCTCCTCGGGGACGGTCAGCATCGACGGAACGGTTGTGAACAACGTGCCACCCCGTGGCCGCGACATCGCGATGGTCTTCCAGTCCTACGCGCTCTATCCCCATATGACGGTGCGGCAGAACATCGGTTATGCGCTCAAGGTCCGCAAGATGAATAAGGACGAGATCACCAGGCGGGTGGACGCAGCCGCGGAGATGCTCGACCTCACTCCGTACCTCGACCGCCGGCCCGCGCAACTCTCCGGCGGGCAGAGACAGCGCGTCGCCATGGGACGTGCCATCGTGCGCGAGCCGAAGCTCTACCTGATGGATGAGCCGCTCTCGAATCTCGACGCGAAGTTGCGCGTGCAGATGCGTGCGGAGATCGCCGAACTCCAGGACCGTCTCGGAGTCACCACGATCTACGTCACCCATGACCAGGTCGAGGCGATGACGATGGGGGATCGGGTCGCCGTCATGCGGCTGGGCAAGTTGCAGCAGGTGGCATCCCCGCAGGAGTTGTACGAGAACCCGGCAAACGTCTTTGTCGCCGGGTTCATCGGCACGCCCCCGATGAACCTCTTCCACGCGCAGGTGCGCAGCGAAGGCGGCCAGGTGTCCCTCCACTTCGGGACGCAGACCATCACCCTTCCCGCGGGACTCCCCAGTGCGTCGCTGCTCGCCAGCAGGAACGGTGCGGAGGTGATCGTGGGTGCGCGCCCCGAGTCGATCTCCCTCAGCGAGTCGCCCGGCACCGTGCCGATCCAGGCGCAGGTGAGGCTCGTCGAGGTACTCGGCGGCAGCGCTCTGGTCCACTTCCTGCTCGAGGCCCGGCCGGTCTCGCAGGAGCTCTTGAGCAGCGGCATCGCCGGTGCCGAGGACGACGTCACGTCCCTGGGTTCACGTCTGGGCAGCGAGGTTCTCGCAACCCTGCCGGTGCAGTCCGTTGTTCGGGTGGGGGAGCAGGTCGCCCTGCATGTCCCAGCGGAGTCGCTGGCGTTCTTCGATGCGACAACCGGGTCAGTCATCCGTCCCTAGGGGTAGCGCCAGCTGCACGTAGGTCATATCCGCCCACGAGAACCAGGGGCGCGTGAACCTTGTCGGATCCAGCGGGTCGAAGGATTCATGCTGAGCCAGTTCTGTCGAGCGTTCGAGTGACTCAAGGCACTCGGTGCGTTCCCGGTCATCATTGGTGGTCAGGCCGCGCATGGCGATCGAGAGCGGCCAGATCCACCCGGGTGGGGTGTGCTCGCTTGAGAGACCCTGATAGCCCCCCGCATCCACGAAGTACGGATTTGCGTCGCTGAGCACCCAGGAACGTGTCGCCCGATAGGCAGGATCGTCGGGTGCGCACCACCCGAGATAAGGCAGCGCGAGCAGGTTGGGGATGTTGGGTTCATCCATGAAGACCGCACCCCCACGGCCGTCCACCTCGTACGGCAGGGCCTCTGAGGTAGTGGCGAGGGAAGCAATCGCGGTGCGGATACCAGATGCAATCGTGGTCGCACTCGCCGCTAGCGCATCTGGGCACTCGGGGTCATCCGCAAGCCACTCGAGCACTATGGCGAGGTGCGCGTTGGCTGGTGTGAGGTAGGGGAGCGCGCAGCGATCATCGCTGGGGCGGAAGCCGGACCACACCATCCCGTTCGGCGCGCACGCCGCGCCGTATCCATCGTTGCCCAAGGTGTCATGGAGGGGGGCACCCGGTCGATCGAAGCGATACGTGGATGGATCATGGTGCGTCTCCTGGAGGCAGACGTCGATGGCTCTTCGTGCAGCCCGCCAGAACGTGTCATCGAGATGTCGCCGATATCCGGTGTCGCGGTGGATGCGCATGGCGAGGTCGAGGAATGCCGCCAGGGAATCGACCTCGAACTTGCGCTCGAAGACCCAGGGGCTCTGATCGGGGAAGTCCCGGTGCCAACACGCGTCATTGGGGGTCGGGTTGAAAGCATTGGCGTAGGGATCGATGAGCACGTAGCGCGCCTGGCGCATGCTGACCGCACCGAGGTATCCGAGCAGCTCATCATCGGGTTCCATCGCAAGGAGTGGGCGCACCTGCCACGTGGAGTCGCGCAACCACATCGCAGGAATATCACCGGTGCTCACAAAGACGGTGCCATCATCGAGGGCGACAGATGCATCAGCGAAGAGTCGAGTGCATGCGATCGCTACGCGGCGTGCCCGATCTGCCCCCAGCCTGCGTGAGTTCCTGTCAATGAAAGATGTCACGGTGGGTGGTGTGCGCATCGGTGATCAGCCTGTGGTTGCCCGCTGCTGTACGACGATGGCGTTCCAGTCGATGCGCCCTGCGCGATAGCGGAAATACTGGAACTTGACGACTTCCTCGATCACCCGGGCGATGAAGATCCCGATGATGCCGAGCGGAGTGAAGAGACCCAGGATGATCGCCAGCGGGAGGCCGATGAGGAATCCCGAGATCGCGGTGCCGATGAGCACTCCCTTGACGTCGTTGCCACTGGGCAGCACGCCTCCGGCGAAGATCATGTTGCCGACCTTGACCGCCTGGATGGCGGCGTTGATCAGGATTCCGAGGAGTGCCAGACGGAGGACCTCGGGCCCTGCATTCGGGAAGAACATGGGTACGAGGAACGACGACAGGGCGAAGAGGGCGCCGAAGGCGACCCCTGTGTAGAGGCCGATCCGGCGAATCAGTGCGATCCAGGTGTCGACTGCTGCGACATCACCTTGTCCAACAGCCTTGCCGATGAGTGCCGTGGCCGCCGTCATGATGCCGATCGCCCCAACGATGAAGACTCCCTCCAGATTCACTGTGATCTGGGCTGCCGCGAGTGCGTCATCGCCGAGCTGCTGAAAGACGACGTTGTAGAGAAACGTCCCGCTCGCCCAGACGAACTCCGTCAGACCCATCGGCACCGCGAGGATGAAGAGCGGTCCGAGTACAGCGCGAAGGTCGTGCCGTGAGGGTGTTTCCCACCCGATGGTGTCGCGGAACACGAAGGGGATGAGGAGGGCGAGCTTCACGGCTGCGGATATCAGGGTCGCGATGCCCGCTCCGGGAACCCCTAGTGCGGGGAGGGGGCCGAATCCGAAGACGAGTGCCCACGCCAGGCCTGCGCCGAGCGCAGCGGTGATGAATGTGATCACCATGGGAACGCGGGGACGCCCCGTTGCGCGCAGTACGCCGCTGAGGATCGCACTCACCACCGCGGGGATCAGAGCGATGGCGGTGTACTTCAGGTAGTCCGCCCCCTCGCTCGCGACGCTGGTGGACGCACCAACCAGCGTCAGCAGGCTCTCGGGCCGAATTGCCATGAGGAGTGCAAATGCACCCGAGACCACGACGCCCACGATCACGGCGGAAGAGACTGTCGTCGCCATCTCGTGCTTGCGACCCGCTCCGGCGGCACGTGCCACCAGGATGGTGACGGAGATCCCCAATGCACTCACGGTGATCAGCACGATGAAGTTGAGGCTGTTGGCGAAGCCAACGGCGGCGATGGCGACCACGCCAAGGGCGCCGACGATGATCTGATTCACGAAGTTGAGGACGAGGATCACAATCGCTTCGATGCTGACGGGGACCGCAATTCGCGCTACCTCGCGCACGGATGAGGTCGGGGCATTCATGGTGACTCCCTGATCCTCAGACCTCAGTGCGCTGACGATATCCAAGGAAATCAGCGTGGGGGGTAGCGTCGGATCATGTCCGATAGCCCACTTGTTGATGCGTGGTACGCCGCACGTGCCCGCCGGAGTCACTCGATGCAGATCCCCGGCCACAAGATGCGTTACGGCCGTGAAGGCGTGACGTCGTTCGCGCAGGACGTTCTTGCACCTCTTCTGCAAGACGACATTCCGTTACAGGGCGGAGCCGACGACAACGTGTTCAGTGGGCGGGTGCTGGAGAAGGCCGAAAGGCTCTGGGCCGAAGCGATCGGCGCGGATCACGCGCGCTTCCTCGTCGGGGGATCGACCCAGGGGAACATTGCCGCTCTCACCTCCGTGGTCGCTCCCGGGGTCACGGTCAGCATCGACCGCACCTCCCACCGCAGCGCCCACGCCGGACTGGTCACCTCGGGTGCGACACCGCGGTGGATCCTCCCTCGCATCCATCCTGAGTTCGGTGTGCCGGTGGGCGTGCACGCCTCCGACGTCGACATGGCCGGGGCCTACGCGCTATTCGTGACTTCTCCCGCGTACGTGGGGACGATCACGGATATCGCTCCGCTCGCCGAGATATGCCATCGTCAGAATTCGGTACTCATCGTCGATCAGGCCTGGGGTGCCCACCTGGACTTCTTGCCCGGAGGCGGGGCGCACGCACGCGGGGCAGATGTCGTGACCACGAGTGTGCATAAGGCGCTCACGGGCTACTCGCAAACAGCGGTCACGTCCCTGAAGGGAACGCGCGTACTCCCCTCGACGTTGTCGCACGGTGTCGACCTGACGGCCACGACATCACCGTCGGCGACCCTTCTCGCCTCAATCGATGCGACTCGCATCGCGTTACTCCGTGATCGTGGCGTCCACCTGTCGCTTCTGATCGAAGCGACGGCGGATGCCCGGGCCACACTCGCCCGGGTTCCGGGACTGGTTGTTCTTGATGACGCCACCCTGGGCTGCTCCATGGATCCGCTCAAACTCACGATCTGGGTCCCGCGCACCGGCACGACCGGTGCTGCGATCGCTGCCGATCTCTGGGAACAGGGCATCGGTGTCGAGGCTGCCGATGCGGACACGGTGATCATGACGGTGTCGGTGGCTGATGAACCCGAGGAGCTCGCTGATGTGGTCACCGCGCTGATCGCGGTCATCGAATCCCAGCGCACCACGCCTCGGACGCCCGCCCCCGCCGCGACCTGGCAGATCCATCCGGATGTAGTGCTCTCTCCCCGTGATGCCTACTTCGCCCATCGGGTCCGCATGCCGCTGCGTAAGGCGATCGGCAGGGTGAGCACTGAGCAGTTCTGCCCGTATCCACCTGGCGTGCCGCTGCTCGCTCCAGGGGAGCGGGTCACCGAGGCCGTGGTCGAGGCGATCGAGATCGCGGGACGGACAACGCGCATGGCCTACTGCAGTGATCCGTCAGCGTCCACCATCGAAGTGGTCGATGAGTCTCGAGTGTGACTAGCGCGCGGGCCGCCGGCCTTTGCTGGCGCCTGACTTCCGTGGTCCTCCGTGAGCCGGCTTGGCGCGGCCATGACGTGGTGGGCGACGACGTGCCCCACCACCGGTCTGATGCGGCCGCGCGGGTTTCTTGACCTGGACGTGGCTGGTGGGAGGCACCCACGGGACACCGCTGGGCTCCCTGGCTCCTGTGATGCGTTCCACGCGTGGATCATGCGCATCGACCGTGGTGAATTCGGCATTCACGCTCGCTCGCTTGGCCAGGCTCCGCATCTCACGCTGTTCATTGGGGCGTGCCAGAGTGACGACCGTTCCCGATTCGCCTGCGCGCGCGGTGCGCCCGGCGCGATGCAGGTAGTCCTTCGGGTCTGTCGGCGCATCGACGTGCACCACCAGGCTGATGTCGTCCACATGGATACCCCGTGCGGCGACGTTGGTGGCGACGAGAACGGGTGTGGCACCGGACTTGAACGCCTCGAGTGCACGATTGCGGGCGCCTTGGGCCTTACCTCCGTGCAGGGATCCGACAGCGATCCCGCGACGGGCCAATTTCTCGGCGAGGCGATCGGCGCCCCGCTGGGTGCGCACGAACATGATGGTGCGTCCTTCGCGCGCTGCGATCCGAGAGGTCAACTCATCCCGATCTTCTGACTTGACGACGAAGACGTGGTGATCCATCTGGCCTTGGTCTTCGATCGGGGTCTCGACGCTGTGCTCGATCGGGTTACGCAGATAGGTCTTGACCAGGGCGTCGACATCGCGGTCCAGGGTTGCGCTGAACAGCAGACGCTGACCCGTGTTCGGGGTTGAGTCCAGGATCTCGCGCACAGACGGCATGAATCCCATGTCCGCCATCTGATCCGCTTCGTCGAGGACCACTATTTCGCAGCGGGACAAGTCGACCGCGCCGCGATGCATGAGGTCGATCAGGCGCCCTGGGGTCGCGACCACGATCGGCACCGCGCGCTCGAGGGCTCGGACCTGACGATTGAGCGGCATGCCACCAGCAACGACGACGGAGGACAGGCCCACCTTGCGGGCGAGAGGGGCGATGGTGTCGTTGATCTGCATGGCCAGCTCACGGGTGGGGGAGAGCACAAGTGCCAAGGGGAAGTGCCGCTTCGCGGTCCGACCACTGAGTCGTGTGAGGAGGGCAAGGCTGAATGCCAGGGTCTTGCCCGACCCTGTTTGGCCGCGCCCGAGGACGTCACGGCCCTTGACCGCATCCGGCAGCGTCGCTGACTGGATCGGGAAGGATTGCGTGAAGCCGCTATGGGCGAGGGCGCGCGCCAAAGGCGCGGCAATACCGAGTTCTGAAAACGACATGTGTGACTACACCAGATTTCCCATGACCACACCGTGTGTTGCAGTGTGGGGGCGAACTCGCCCTGAGGGAAAGTACGCGATGTGTTGATTGCGAGGATTCGCGATCGAGATCAGTATACCCCACGTGCGTTACGTCTCCTCCACACCATCACGAGGACCACGATGATCACGACAAGGATCGCACCCACCACCAACGAGAGAGTGACGCTGCGTTCGGTCGCGGACGGTGCCCTCTCCGCCGAAACGGGAGATCCTGCACCGACCGTGAACGTGATCGCGCCACTCACCGGATGCCCGTCCGCCGACACGACTCGATAGGAGACCTGCCAGGTGCCACGTCCCAGGTCCGCAGGCCACGGCAGCGCGACTTCGGTGCCAGTCGGAGCGATGGACATGGAGGTGACGACATTTCCAGCGCTATCGATGATCGCCAGTGTGGTGAGTCCGTCCATCAGATTCTCGTTGAACGTGAACCGGACTTCCGTAGGCGGTGTGGCAACGGTAGTGCCGTCGACCGGCAGGGTGGAAACGAGTTGGGAGTGGGCAGCAGCAGGGAAGACACTGAGCCCGAAAACTGCCACCAGGATCGCCACCACGGCCGGCCACCTCATGGCAACCGAACCTGACCGCGATGCACAACGACCGCATCACCTTTCAGCACCGTGGCCTGGAGCTCCCAGGTACCAGTAAACGGAAGGACGCCCGATGAGGCCTTCCCGTCGAAAGCCCAGGTAAGGGGACCGAGGAGCGCCGGATGCATCCATTTCACGTCACCCGTCCTGGCGTCCGGGGATGAGAGTTGGACGGCACCGGGGCTCACACCGGACAACGTGAAGCGGGATCCAGGAATGGTGGTGACCGATTGAGGCGTGATTTCGCGACCGCCGCGTCCCACCTGGAAACTCATGGAGCCGCTGACCACATGTCCGTCATCCGACACGACCGACCACGTCACCGCGTAGGGGCCCCGAGTGAGTGCGGTGCCAGGCCGCGCCGTCACGCGCGTCCCAGAAACGCTCACCGTGTGGTCAACGGTGCGGCCCCGAGCGTCGAGGACCCGGAGATCCTGCACGGAGACCGGCTCGTTGAACCGCAGCGTGATCTCTGCCGGCGAGCGTGTCACGGTCGCACCCGACGCGGGGGCGGAAGCTACGAAGTCTGCATGGGCGTGGGCGGGTGCTGGGCCCACTCCGGCGAGGAGTAGACCCAGCACCACTGCTAACGGGAGGCGGAGCACTAGTGCCGGTGTCCCGAGGATGTTGCCGCTACAACCGTGACGGTTGGTGCGGGCATCTTCATGTCCGATCCATCACCGGCCACCTGAGTCCATGCCTCCATGGCCTTGTTGGAGTTCGCGAGGGTGTGACCGCCGCGATGCAGGGAGATGGGTGTCCCCGCTGGTGCCTTCGCCGACGTCGTGGTGAAACTCGTCGCGCCATCGGCTGCCACCGTTGTGGATCCGATGCGTGTCTCCCCGGAAAACACTCCGACTTCCTTGCCCGCGAGCGACGGGAGAAGTGCGGATGCCACCACATCGGAGCCCGAACGCGTTACCTTCACTTCCGCATCGCATACCTGGACCGTGGGAAGGGCCACTTTGCGGGAGGCCTCTCCCGGGTTCAGTGTCGGATACCTAAGATTCAGTCCGAAGTCATCGAACTGGTCATCCGGAAGATGTCCACCAGACCAGGTAATCGAGTTTCCTGATCTTGTGATCGTCCAGCCGGCCTTCTGCTGTGGCTTCACGCCGGCCGCGTTGATACCCGCCGGGATCGTCACGGTGACGGAGTTCGTCGCGTCACCATCACAGCCGTGCGGCACGCGAAGGAACAGGGTCCCGTAGCCACCCGACGTGGCTGTCGCCCCATTGAGGTTCGCTGTCACGTGCGCGCTGGCAGGAGCCGCGAGGCCGACGGTGAGTGTGGCACCAGCGAGTGCGGCACCTGTGAATAGTCGAAGCATTGTTGTCCTCTCTGAATTGGAATCCGTCGAGATACGACGGAGAGACCGCTGCCCGAGGGCTCGGGAGCGGTGTGTTTCGCTGATTCAGAGACCGACGGGCGGTGCGCGCGTGGAGAGGGTTGTTTCGGCGGACTGAAGGGGAGCAAGGAGCGATGGAATGCATCTCGCGCGGTAACGCTGAGGGATCTCGATCGGCGGGAGTGAGACACCAAGGATTCTGCGTCCCCATGCAGCGAAACGCGCCAAGACATCATCGAGGTGAATCAGGACTATCGAGGCGACAGCAGCTGCGCCCACATGAAAGAGAATCATCGCCCAGGGTGATGAAGACCGATGACTTGTGTGGGCGAAGATCATCACGAAGTGCACGAGGGCCTGGGCGCCGAGAAGGTAGAGGAATGCCCAGAGGACCGACCTGCGCTTGGAAACCGCTGGGACGCTCAAGGCCAGGGAGACCCCGAAGACGAGCGCGATTGTCGCGCCGCCGGGCATCGATCCGTCGGCGAGGGAGTGCCCAGCGAGGCCGAGGATCGCGATTACCGACGCGAAAGTCATGGCCCGGAGCGTCACGCCGCAAGTATAACTTCGGCGTGAGGACAAGGTCGTGGAGCTTTTGCGACGGGGGGCACAGGTTCAGGAATCGAGGTGAAATGGCCTCGTAAGGGTGTCCTCCGAGCATTACTCTGAGGCCGTCACAACAGTCTGGAGGCGGTGGTTGTGAAGCGACCCGTCGCATCCTTTGTCGTGGCTCTGGTGAGCGTGATCGTTTCCCCGGTCCTCTTTATGATCGAGATGCCGGCATTCCTGTTCGCGGCGATGGTCATCTATGAGCCGACAAATCCACCCGTGGTCAAAGCTCTCACGGCGGCGGTCGTGGTCGTGCTTGGACTACTCGTTGTGGCCGTCCCCGTCATCGCCGTGATCATGGGTGCCAGGGCGCGTGCAGCATCGAGGTTGACGCCGACGCCGCGTGCTGGTCTCGCCACGGCGGCGATGGTGATTGCCGGCATCGTCACCGCTGGCGCCGTCATCTCCCAGATCTACGTGGTGTTATTTGCGTTCGGAGTCTGCAGCTTGGAGGGCTGCTAGCACTGGTTGTCCCGCCGGCTCCGGCATGACGCCGGCAACCTCCTTGCCGTCACCCTTCCGATGCGTCAGGCTAGACGGAGATCACGACGATCGAATCGTCCTCACCAAGGGTGAGAGGCGCATCTTTATCCGGGTTGAGCGCGATGACACTCGCCATCCCCGAGGATCCACCTTGTGAGGCGTAGCGAATTCCGATGGGAGTGACCCCCCATTCCCGTGCCGATTCGATGATCGTTCGGAATGTCGTCGAACCCGGTGCGACGTAGCGCTCCACCGGATGCATCGCGATAACCGCACCCGTGGAATCGAAGAGCTCCTGGAAGACCGGAGCCAGGTCTGGGCTCTCGCTGAGTTGAGCCAGCAGGAGTCCGATGAGTCGCTGGCTCACGATGAAGTCGCTGTTCTCTGCGGGCGCTGTGAGATCAACGTCGTTTGGGTCGACGAGCTCGGCGACGATGTTTCCTGTGGTCCCGTGGGCACTGAGGTAGTTCCGGACATGCAGGAGCGCCAACATCGTGCGCGCATCCGCTTCATCGGAATGGAAACTCTCCTTCTCGCTCAGGAGCAGGATGTGGTCGTACGGACCGTTATCGAGCACGGCGGCGACGTCAGCCCGATTGATGGGGCTCCCGGGATGGATTGTCAGAGTCTGATTCTCCAACGTCATCGCCGTGACGACTGCATCGAGCGCCTCGCGTGGAACATCGACAAGAAGGTGAATCTCGGACTCTGGCGCAACATGGACATCGATCTCTTGCGCGATCAAGGGTGCAAGGGGGCTCCATCCAATGAGCAGTGTGCGCTCGCGAGGCCGCGCCAGAGGTTCCCAGGTGCGGGAGGCGGTCGGAATCCAGGCCTGCGGACTCGAGTCCAGGGAGAACTTCGAGTCATCCTCGGCGATTGCGATCAGACGGTCACCGGCCTCGAGCACCGTCCGCGTGTCCGGACCGACGAATGTTCCCTGGGAATTCCGGAG
>JBEIHR010000017.1:0-24859 GCA_040381195.1 Rubricoccaceae bacterium | reverse complement strand
GCGTCATGCTATGGCTGGCGACGCGTGAGATCCGCGAATGAATCTCGGTTATCGCAGCCTCATGTTCGGGTTTCATGAAGACGCTGCGCAGAATCCGCGCAGCAGCTTGGTCCCTGGTGAGTGTGATGCCCCGCTCGGCGAGAGCGTCGGCGTGCATGCCGTAGGTCGCAAGGTGCACCTGCTCCCGCGTGGCTGAGTGCGCGAGTTCGGTGAAGATCGCGGAGGTGTCCCGGTCCACCGCCGCCATCGAATCACGTCGCGTGAGGTAGCAGACGATGTCGAGGTCGGGTGATTGCGCAGCCTGTAGGTAGCGGTCTGTCTCGAGCAAACCGTGGAACGTGCGCGCAGCAGCCAGACACGGACGTAGGAATGCGCCGAGTCCATCGGCACTGAGCGGGAAAGCGCGCAATGTCAACCAGAGAGCTCCAGCGGATGCACCGGCACGACTGCACTCCAGGGAGATCTCACCCAGGTGCAATTCGTCGGAGGTGAAGTAGGTGTAAGGCGAGTCGTGGCTGTAGTGGCGCCCGACAGTTGGATCGGAGAAGAGCACCGCACCGCACCCGTACGGCTGCAGTCCGTGCTTGTGCGGGTCGATGACGATCGAGTCCGCGTCCCCCATGGCGGCGAATGCAGGTGCCACGTCGCCCAGGTCATCGGCGATGATGCGGAAGAAACCTCCGTAGGCGGCATCGACATGCACGCGTGCACCGTGTTCCCGAGCGATCGGGATGATCTGATCGAGCGGATCCACGGCGCCGAGACCTGTGGTGCCCAGCGTTGCAACAACCGTTCCGATGCTGTGCGTGCGGAGGATCTGCTCCAGCTCGGTCAGGGACATACGGCCGTGTTCGTCGGTCGGAACCACCACCGAGTCGATGCCCAGCACCTCGGCCATGCGCGTGTGTGTGTAGTGGGCATCGGCACTCACGGCGATCGCGGTTCCCGGCCGTTCCCTGCGACCCACCCACAGTGCCTCGAGGTTGGCGATCGTTCCACTGGACGTGAGGTGTCCCAGGTGCACCCCGAACCCCACCATCGTCGCGAGGTCGGCGACCACCTCTTTCTCCATGCGCCCGGTGGCCGGACCGCCATCGAGTGCATGGTTATTCGGATTGATCAACATCGCCGCCAGATAGCCGAGTACGGCGATCTGGTGCGGGGGTTTGAGCATCTGCCCCGCGTAGTGCGGGTGGAAGAACGGATACATGTCCCCCGTCAGACGACCCAGGTACTCCTCGATGAGGGCCTCATGACCGCCGATGCCTGCGCGGGCGAAGGGTGTGAAGGGGCCGTAGGAGTCCTCCCATTCCTCGATGGCCGCGACGATGCGCGGCAGCCACTCGGATAGGTCACGGGACATCGCCACCTATGCTTCCTGAGCATGAGTGTCCGGGTGTACTCGGGGCCGCACTCGGACCGCAATCGCGGTCCTGCTGGTTGGGTGCGCGCCCTCCCCTGGGCGTTCGCTGGGCTGACCGTGTTCGGTCAGATCCTCTGGATCCTCGTGAGCGGGAATGTCCGACTCGGCCTGACTGCACTCACCGTCGTCACGTTCTTCTGCGCCTCACTCACCCACGCGTATCTCTACCGGGGACTCTCCTGGGCCGCGGGTTATGCGGCCATCACCCTGGCCTTCGGCTGGGGAATCGAGTTTCTCGGCACCATGACGAAGTTCCCCTTCGGTGATTACAGCTACACGGGCCTCCTTGGCCCTGCCCTCTTCGGTGTACCGATCCTGATCCCGATGGCCTGGTCGATGATGGCCTACCCGGTTCTCCTCGCCGCCCAGCGTCTCTCCACGACGTCCTTCGGCACCGCATTCATCGGTGGATGGCTCTTGGCGTCCTGGGATCTCTTCCTCGATCCGCAGATGGTCAGCGAGAAATACTGGATCTGGAACGAGATCGGTTGGACGTTGCCGGGGATCCCCGGAATCCCGCTGCAGAACTTCCTCGGATGGTTGCTGTCCTCGATCGCGCTGATATGGGTCCTGGATCGACTGAAGCGCAAGGTGGTCAACGACTCGGTTCCCAACGCGATGCTGCTGTGGATCTACTTCTCCAACATCCTGGCTGCCGCGGTCTTCTTCGGGTGGCCGGGGGTTGCCGCGTGGGGAGGGATCTGCATGGGTCTCGTGATCGTGCCGTGGTTGTGGCGCCTCTGGACACAGCCCCGGTGGTGAGCCACTCCCTGGTGCGGGCGGCATCGCTGGTCGCGCTCGGACTCACCGCGCACACGGCCTACAACCTCACCCGCCTGCGATCGCTTCCCGCTACCGCACCCGATGTCGCAGAGTCAGTGAGCATTCTCATCCCCGCACGGAATGAGGCGAGGAACGTCGAACAGACGGTGCGAGATGCGCTCGGTCAGACGGGAATCGAGAAGTTGCAGGTGGTCGTCCTCGACGACGGATCAACCGATGGAACCGGTGCAATCCTCGATGCGATCCACGACCCGCGACTCACGGTCATCCACGCTCCCGATGACTCCCCGCCCGACGGGTGGCTGGGCAAACCTTGGGCGTGCGCGCGCCTCGCCGAGCATGCGTCCGGGAGCGTGCTGGTGTTCCTCGACGCGGACGTCCGCCTGGAGCCGGGCGCAGTCGCCGGCGGGATCCACCTGCTGCGCAGCCTCGGACTCGACCTCGTGGCGCCCTATCCGCGCATTGATGCACCCACTCCTCTCCAGCGTCTCGTGCAACCCCTTGTTCCCTGGTCATGGGCGACGACGGTGCCACTCGGATGGGCCGAGGCATCCCAGTGGCCGTCACTCTCCGCGGCGAACGGGCAATTCCTCGTTTTCGACGCCGGTGCCTACCACCGCATCGACGGTCACGCCGCGGTGAGCGCCGAGGTACTCGAGGACATCGCGCTGATGCGAGCGATCAGAACTGCGGGCGGTCGGGCGATCACCGCCGATGGTTCCGGTGTCGCATCCTGTCGGATGTATGCCACGGATCAGGAGATGATCGATGGCTACACGAAGTCGCTGTGGGACGCCTTCGGCAGCCTCGCTGGCAGTGTGATCGCCACGTCCTTCCTCGTCTGCACCTACACCCTCCCCGCGGTGGGAATGGTCTCCCGCGATGCTCGCACGCGCCGTTGGGGTGCACTGGGCTACACCGCCGGAGTCATCGGACGCGAACTCGTCGCACGTCGCACCGGTGAGCCGTGTGTGACACGAGGCGCCCCCGATCCCCTCGCCCACCCCGTGTCCATCGCTGCATTCGCTTTCCTCACCGGCCTCTCCTGGAAGCGCCGGCGCGCGGGCACCACGCAGTGGAAGGGCCGACCGGTATGAGTCGCGTCGTCGTGGTGGGCGCCGGCGTGGGCGGTCTGGCCGCCGCAGCGAGAGTGCGTGTCAAAGGACACGAGGTCACCGTCTACGACCAGGCACCACGCGTGGGCGGCAAACTCGCGACGTACCGTCGCGATGGATTCGCGTTCGACACGGGCCCCAGCCTGTTCACCCTCCCCGCGGTGTATCGGGACCTCTTCCTGAAAACGGGCGCACCGCTCGAGGACGAGGTGGACCTCCAACCCCTCGATCCCGCCTTCGGGTACCACTTCGCCGATGGCAGCGCCGCGGTACTTCCGGGCGTGGATCCCGCACGCTGTGCCGCTGCGCTCGGTGACTGCTTCGGAGGCACCGCGCAGCAGGACTGGAGGTCCTTCATGGACCGGGCCAGCGACATGTGGCAGTTGACGCGTCGCCCGTTCCTGGAATCCCCACTCGACGGCTGGCGCACCTTGATGCCCCTGGCCAAACCCCGTGACGTGCGCACCATCGCACCCTTCACGTCGCTCCGAGCCTTGAGTCGTGAGTACTTTCGCGATCCGCGGCTCGTCACCCTCGTCGATCGTTACGCCACCTACACCGGATCGGATCCGCGCAAGGCACCTGCGGTGCTGGCGACGGTCCCCTACGTGGAACAGGCCTTCGGTGCATGGCACCTCGGCGGTGGGCTCGGGACCCTGGGCGAGGCGTTGCATCGTCGCTGCGAATCCCTCGGGGTGGATATCCGACTCAACGCGTCGGTCGAGCGCATCACGACCCGCAACGGTGCAGTCACCGGGATCGACCTCGGAGGGGCCCACGTGGGCGCGGATATCGTCATCGCCAACGCGGACGCACGCATCGTGTACGGATCCCTCGTAGACGATCCGATCGCATCGAAGGAGCGGGCCCGAGTCGATAACGCAGCCCCGTCGCTCGCGGGATTCGTGATCCTGCTCGCACTCCGCGGGAGGACTCCGGATCTGCACCACCACAACGTGTGGTTTCCTGCGGAGTACGACGATGAATTCGACTCCATCTTCGGTTCATCACCGCGTCCGGTTCCCGATCCGGCGATCTACGTGTGCTCCCCGGAGGATCCCGCGATGGCCCCACCCGGTCACGAGGCGTGGTTTGTCCTCGTCAACGCCCCCCGGCACGGTCGCGGAGGAGTGGACTGGACCGCGCCCGGAGTGGCAGAGAAGTACGCCGATCACGTGCTCGCCGTCCTGGCACGGCGCGGAATGGATGTGCGCGATCGCGTGCTCTGGCGCGAGGTGCGCACTCCCGCCGATCTCGAGGCGAGTGTGCGTGCACCCGGAGGATCCATCTACGGGCAGTCCAGCAACGGCGCCCGCGCAGCGTTCTCACGACCTGCCAACAGGTCACCTGTCACGGGACTCTTCCTGGTCAGCGGTTCGGCCCACCCCGGAGGTGGGCTCCCCCTCGTCGGTATGGGTGCAGAGATCGTCGCCGAACTGGTTGGTCGGGCCTAGGAGGCCTGCGCCGCCGCGAGATCGAGATTGCGATAGATCTCGATCGTGGCCGTTGAACGATTGAGTGTGTAGAAGTGCAAACCGGGAGCACCTGACTCGAGCAGACCTGAGCACAGCTCCGTAGCTACCTCGACCCCGAGTGCGCGCACGGCGTCGACATCGTCACCCAGTGCGGCGAACTGCGCTGCGAGCTCAGCTGGGAAGTCGGCCCCCGACAACGCTGTGAAGCGTTCGATCTGACTCAGATTCGTGACCGGCATGATCCCGGGCAGGATCGGCATCGTGCATCCGTGCGCCCGGGCACGCTCCACGAGCCGCACGTAGTCCTCGGCTCGGAAGAACAACTGCGTGATCGCATACTCCGCACCCATCTCCTGCTTGCGGGCCAGCACGCGGGCGTCCGAGTCGAGATCCGGTGATTCCGGATGACCCTCCGGGAAAGCTGCAACACCCACACTGAAGTCCCCGAGGGATGTGATCATCGCGACGAGTTCATCGGCGTGGGTGAGACCGTCCGGGTGCGGTTCCCACGGACCTGACGCGGGTGGATCCCCGCGCAGGGCCAGCATGTTGGTGATGCCTCCAGCGGCGTACTCCTGGATGACTCCGCGCACTTCTTCGCGGGAAGCTCCGACACACGTCAAGTGGGCGACCGGGAGGATCGTGGTGTCCTGCGCGATCTCCGTGGTGATGCGTACGGTGCGATCCCTGGATGATCCCCCCGCGCCGTACGTCACCGACAGGAATGTCGGTGACAACGCCTCAAGGCGGCGGACTGTAGCCCAGAGTTCGACCTCACCCTCGGGGGTCTTGGGCGGAAACAACTCGAATGAGAAGGACATCTCGCCCCGTCGAAGCAACTCGCCCACGGAACGCGTTACTCCCGTCCGCGCCGTCATGGCGTCAGCCTACGGGGAGACGGATCGCCTGCAGCGCCGTATCGCGCCCCGTAGGCTCACTCCGTGCGCGACCCTGCACCTGTCGGTAATCCCTTGGACGTTGCGGATTTCCGCGCCCGGGTCCAGGCCGTTGTGGATCGCGTGCTCGTCGATCAGGGATCTCTCCTGACCTCGCTCGGCGACGACCTCGCACCACTGGCTGACTCGCTCACGGGATTGCTCTCGGGCGGAAAGCGCCTCCGCCCGGCGTTCTGTTACTGGGGCTGGCGCGGCTGCGCGACCGAATCCACATCTGATGAGGGGGTCCTCGAGGCAGCCAGCAGCTTGGAGTTCCTCCAGGCCTGTGCCCTCATCCACGACGACGTCATGGACGGATCGGATACTCGACGCGGCCTGCCCGCCGCGCACCGTCACTTCGCCTCGCTTCATCGAGAGGAGCAGTGGCATGGCTCACCCGAGGGATTCGGAGTGGGCGCAGCGATCCTGCTGGGCGACCTGTGCTTGTCCTGGGCCGATGAAGTCATGCTCACCGCATCGCTTCCGCCGCAAGCATTGACCCGCGCCAAGCGGGTCTACGACGAGATGCGTACCGAACTCATGGCCGGCCAGTACCTCGACCTGCTCGAGCAAGCCCGCCGCGGCGGCTCCGTCGATCGAGCACTGCGGGTCGTGCGCTACAAGTCCGCGAAGTACACGATCGAACGTCCCCTCCACATCGGTGCCGCGATCGCCGACGCTCCCGCCGAGATCTTCGCCGCCTATACCGGGTACGGACTTCCGCTCGGCGAAGCATTCCAACTCCGTGACGATGTCCTCGGTGTGTTCGGTGATCCGGCGGAGACGGGTAAACCAGCAGGCGATGACCTGCGCGAGGGTAAGCGCACGGTGTTGGTCGCGATCGCAACCGAACGTGCGTCGACCGCCCAAGCCTCAGTCCTGCACCGCTATCTGGGTGATCCCGCACTGGATGCGCGCGGAATCGAGTCGCTTCGCGAGGTCATCGAGGACACCGGGGCACGACAGTCCACCGAAACGTTGATCGGTGACCTCCTCGACTCCTCCCTGCAGGCCTTGGACACCGCACCCCTCGATGACGAGGCCCGCGGGGTCCTCACCGGGCTCGCATATGCGGCGACGCGCCGTTCCTTCTAGCCTGTCCCCATGACATCCCTTTCTCGCTGGCTGCCCTTCGGCGGTCCGCGCACCGTGACCGGTCCCAGCGAGAGGGTCGTGGTGGTCGGCGCAGGCTTGGCCGGTTTGTCCGCCGCCATGCGTTTGGCGGGTGCCGGGCGTGATGTGACGGTGCTCGAACGTGAGGAGGTGCCGGGTGGTCGCGCCGGTCGCCTGGACATCACCACCGCGGAGGGCACGTTCCGGTTCGATACCGGTCCCACGGTGTTGACGATGCCCGACCTCATCGCCGATGCATTCGACTCCGTCGGCGAAGACATGGATACCTGGCTCGACCTCGAGCCCATCTCACCGCTGTATCGGGCGTTCTACCCCGACGGCTCCGTGCTCGACGTGCACTCCGACACCGAGGCCATGGCCCAGGAGATCACCGAGGTCATCGGTCCCGATGAGGCAGCCGGCTACCGCCGCTATGTGGACTTCGTCTCCCAGCTCTACAAGTACGAGATGCGTGACTTCATCGACCGCAACATCGACTCACCCCTCGACTTGATCACCCCCGATCTCGCAAAGCTCATCGCGATCGGTGGCTTCCGCAAGCTCGCACCCAAGGTGCGGGAATACTTGAAGGACCCGCGCACCGAGCGGATCTACTCCTTCCAGGCGATGTACGCCGGACTCTCGCCCTATGACGCGCTCGCCATCTACGCGGTGATCGCCTATATGGACTCCGTGGCCGGGGTCTATTTCCCCAAGGGAGGCATGCACGCCCTTCCCGTTGCGATGGCCGGTGCAGCTGAGAAGCACGGGGTGACCTTCCGCTACGGCACGACCGTCGCGTCGATCGAGACACGCGGTGATCGCGCGACGGCAGTGATCACCGAGGACGGTGAACGCATCGAGGCGGATGTCGTGGTGGTCAACGCAGATCTCCCCGTCGCACACCGGGATCTCCTCGGTCGCGAACCGTGGTCTGTCCGTCGCTTGAAGTACTCCCCCTCCTGCTATTTGCTCCTCGCCGGCTCCTCCGCGCACTACTCGAAGATCGCGCACCACAACATCCATTTCGGTCGCAGTTGGCAGGGCGTCTTCGAGGACCTCATCGACCACCGCAGCCTGATGTCCGACCCGAGCGTCCTGGTGACCAACCCGACACGTTCTGATCCCTCACTCGCCCCCGCGGGCAAGGAGATCTACTACGTGCTCTTCCCCACACCCAACCTCGACTCACCCATCGACTGGGAGCGGACCAAGCCCCGGTATCGGCAGGAGGTTCTGCGCACCCTCGAAGAGCGGGGATACGTCGGATTCAGCGACGCGATCGAGGTCGAAGACGTCACCACACCCATCGAATGGGGTGCGCGCGGAATGGAGCGGGGAGCACCCTTCGCGTCGGCCCACTCCTTCCTGCAGACCGGTCCCTTCCGGCCGAGCAACCTGTGGGGTGAGAACGTGGTGTTCACCGGATCCGGAACCCAGCCGGGGGTCGGGGTACCGATGGTCCTCATCTCCGGGCGCCTCGCTGCTGAGCGCATCACGGGCAGGGACCCGAACTACCGTTCACGGGCGATGCGCTAGGTCGGGCAGACTGCACCCGTGAGCTCCCGGGACCTCGATGCCGCCGGCATCACCGATCCGGACATGCGCGCTTCCTACGAGCGCTGCCGCGAACTCAATGCCCAGCATGGAAAGACCTATTACCTCGCGACACTCCTCCTACCGCCGGCGAAACGGCCCTACGTCCACGCGCTCTATGGGTTCGCGCGCTACGCGGATGAGATCGTCGACGATCTCTCCTCCACGTTGACCGACCAGGAGAAGTCGGACTGGCTCGGTCGCTGGGGTGACGCATTCCTCGCTGATATCCGCAGCGGCTCCTCCGACGATCCGGTGTGCCGTGCGGTCGTCGACACGGTGCAGCGATGGGACATCCCCACCGAGCACTTCGAGGCATTCCTGCACTCGATGCGCATGGACCTGACGGTGACCGAGTACCCGACCTACGACGATCTCTACGAGTACGTCTACGGATCGGCGGCGGTCATCGGTTTGCAGATGGTCCCGATCCTGGAGCCGAGTTCCCCGGAGGCCTACGAGCGAGCGATGGACCTGGGTGTGGCCTTCCAGTTGGCCAACTTCATCCGGGACGTCAACGAGGACCTCGATCGTGGTCGCGTCTACCTCCCACTCGATGAACTCGCCCGCTTCGATGTAACCCGGGAGGTTCTGGAGCGTCGCGTTGCGACCCCTCAGGTGAAGGCCGCTCTCCGGCACCAGATCGATCGGGTGAAGCGGCTCGAGGAACGTTCACGCCCGGGCGTCGAGATGTTGCATCCCTCGTCACGTGACTGCATCGAGGCAGCGCGCGTGCTCTACTGCGGGATCGCCGATCAGGTGGTCGCCATCGACTACGAGGTATTCAAGAAGCGCGCGAAAGTCCCGATGACCCGACGCCTATCGGTAGCGCTGCCTGCCTGGCGACGTGCGGTCCGCGCGCGGCATCGCTACGGCGTCGGCCATCCACAGGGGATCGTTGCGGCCTAGCGCCGCCAGATCGGGGGGCCGGCCGTCGGTGTGCGCTGCAGTCCGCGGCGCCCGAACCACACCCACAGGCTGAGGGAGAGCAGGACGAGGGAGAACCCGAAGAGGACGTCCTCGGCCGGTGCGAAGGCGATGCGACCATCGCCGAACATCGGTGGGGGTCCACTCTCCGGTGATGTCGAGCCGATGATCGCGTCGCCGCTGTAGAGCACGATCCCGAATCCAGTGAACATTCCGTTGGTGATCAATTGGAAGAACAGGATGATCGCGTACGAGACCCAGAACGCCTTTCTGGTGACCATGCGGGTGCGCAACACGAATAGGTCGACGATCAGCGTGACGAGGACCGCAACGAAACCGATCTCCGTGTACGTCATGCGCCATCACCCACGTTCCACCCCTTGACGCTCCGCACAGCCTCGAGGGTGAGAATCGAGGCGATCGGTATCACCATGAAGAAGAACAGTTCGTCGATGGGTATTTCGGCTGGAAGGTAGATCCCCAGGATCCGGTCCTCGTCGAACCACCAGTGGCCTTGACTGATCGCGTAGGCATCCCACACCAGGAAGGGCCAGATGACGATGACGAGCACCGCGAGCAGTCGACGCGGCCGCGCCAGAACGCGGGTGCGTAGGACAAGTTCGAGCCAGAGGGACCCTGCGAGCACGAAGACGAGCACCGCGACGTAGGAGAAGCGACCGAGCACCTACCTATACTGACGCATCCATGGCCGCTCACCCGCATCTGCGTCTGGGTCTCCTTGGCGGCGAGTGCACGGGAAAGAGCGCATTAGCCGAGCGGGTCAGTGCCGAGACAGGCGCTCACGTCATCGGCGAATACCTGCGCACCTTCGTCGAACGCGAAGGTCGCCCCCCGGGACCCGATGAGCAGATGTCGATCTTCGAGGTGCAGAGGTCGTGGGACCTGCACCCGTGTCCGACCCCCATCCACGTGGCGGACCCGGTCCCGGCGATGACAGCGGTCTACAGCGCCGTCTACTTCGATGACGTGACCCTCCTCGACCGGGCGATCGAGGACTCGGCCCGCTTCGACCTGCTCGTGTGGTGCGACACCGACATCCCCTGGGAACCTGACGGCGCCCAACGCGACGGCCCCGAGTTCCGCGCGGCCGCACACGCCGTGCTGGCCGAGCATGTCGTTCCCCGGCTCCGCGCTGCAGGCATCACGGTGCTCGAAGTGGGTGGCAGCGTCGATGCGCGTTGGTCCTCCGTGCGTGCCCATCTTCCCGAGGCGTGGCACCCCTAATCGGTGCTCACCCGTACCTACACTCGCACGGGTGGAGACCACTTCCCCGGCCGATCTCCTCGGTGAGGTCGTCGACGGCCGCTACCGCGTTCGTCGCCTGGTGGCGCGCGGCGGAATGGCGACGGTCTACGAAGCCGTCGACCTGCGCCTCGACCGTGTCGTGGCCCTCAAGGTCATGCATCCCCACCTGGCCGCCGATCCCGAGTTCGTCGCCCGGTTCGAGCGTGAGGCGAAGTCGGCCGCGCGCCTGAACCACCCGCACGTGGTGTCGGTGTACGACCAGGGTGCCGCCGATGGACTGGTGTACCTCGCGATGGAGTTCATCCCGGGCCGCACCCTCCGGGACATCCTGCGCGCGCAGGGGCGACTCAGTCCGGAGCAATCCCTCGCCATCATCGAACCGGTACTCGGGGCGCTCTCGGATGCACACCGGGCAGGGTTCGTGCATCGCGACATCAAGCCGGAGAACATCCTCATCTCCGATGACGGTCGAGTGACCGTCGCGGATTTCGGTCTGGCGCGCGCCATGGCCACCACGTCGACGTCGGCAACCACGGGCATGATCATCGGAACGGTCGCATATCTGTCTCCGGAACAGGTCGAGACGGGTTCGGCCGATGCGCGTTCCGATATCTACGCCACGGGCATCTGCCTATTCGAGATGCTCACGGGCCGCCTCCCCCACGCGGGCGAGAGCCCCTTGGCCATCGCCTATCAGCATGTGAACTCCGACGTTCCCGCACCATCGGCCGTGGTACCCACCACCGGTAGGGACATCGACGCGATCGTGGTGACGGCGACACGGCGCGATCCGAATCGGCGCTACGCATCCGCCGATGATTTCCTTGCCGACGTACGCCGCGTGCGTCCGACACTTCCCCCACCCGAGGCGTGGAACAGCGATCTGACCCTGGACACCGTGATCGTCGGTGCCCCCATGGCCACGCAGCACTGGGACCGTCCCGAGCCCCGTCGCCGACGCGCACCGTGGGTCCTGACCCTCCTCGCAATCGCCCTGGTGGCCGCTGGCGCCGGCGCCTGGTGGCTCCTGCAGGGACAATCCGCCCCGGCACCCGACGTCACCGGACTCACTGTCGCCCAGGCCCAAACCGCACTCGCCGACACCGGGTACCTACTCGCCGAGGGGGCGCAGGAATTCAGCGAATCGGTTCCGTCGGGGGTGATCATCACCACCGACCCGGCTCCCGGCGATGGGATCCGTGAGGCCGGCACACTGACCGTGATCGTCTCCCAGGGACCCGAGCGTTACCCGATCCCCGACCTGGCAGGCCTGGCACCGGATGCCGCCGTCGACCAGCTACTCGCCATCCCCGTCGCCACGGGAGGCCGCACCGAGGTCTTCGACTCGGTCATTCCCGCAGGACAGGTGGTCGGCACGGAACCGGCGGCGGGCGCCGTGGTGGCACCGAACACCCCCGTGGACCTGCTGGTGTCGAAGGGGCCCGAACCGATCCAACTCGTCGATCTGACCAACCGCCGGGTCGCTCCGGCAACCAACTCCCTCGAGGAGCGTGGGCTCGTGGTCGCGGTCATCGAGCGCTTCTCGGAGAAGATCGAGCAGGGCCGCGTCATCGGTCAGTCCCCCGCACCGGGAACGACCATCCCCTCCGGCTCGACCGTCGAACTCCTGGTGAGCAAGGGGCCTCCGCCCGTTGTCGTTCCCAACCTCATCGACATGCGACGCAAGGCTGCCGTCGCAGCACTCGAAGACCTCGGGTTGCGGGTCACTGTGGAAGCCGGTGAGTTCACCCCGCTGAATCGTGTGATCTCGCAGATTCCGGCGGCTGGAACTGAAGTCCCCAAGGGAAGTACGGTCACCATCCGAATCATCTGAGCGCCGAGTCACCCACGCGCGCAGGATCAGAGCAGCGCGCCCTCATGCTCCAAGAGCAGAACCTTGAGGTCCGCGCCGAAACCGTAGGCGCCAATCGAACCATCGGCATGGACGATGCGATGGCAGGGCACGAACGGCGCCACATGGTTCATCGCGCACGCGGTTCCCGCTGCACGCACCGCCTTCGGATTACCTGCTGCCTTGGCAAGGTACGAATAACTCGACACCGTCCCCCCGCGCACTTTGCGCAGGGCACGCCACACCTTCTGCTGGAAGTCCCCACCCGGTTGGTCGACCGGCACCGTCAGGATGGCATCGACATCCCCATCGATCCAGTCACGTACGACATCACTCACACCAACGACCCGGCGAACCGATCGAGCAGAGTCGAGGTCGACGTGCGCAGTGTCACTCGTGCGCGGCGCGCCGAACCACGAGGCGATCACGACGCCATCCTCATCCGCGACGAATCCCAACGGCCCCCACGGAGTCTTGACAGAGGAACGCCGCACGTGCGCGAATCGACGTGACGTCACGACCCCACCAACTCTCGCGGGCTCACGCCCGTCTCCTGCTTGACGAGCCGACGCAGGTGACGATCGCTGACGTGCAGGTAGGCCGCTGTCTCACGCACGGATAGTCCGAGTCGGAGGAATCCCTGGGCACGTGCGACCACATCGGCGCGGAAGGCCGTCTGCGGATGCTCGGATTCCGGGCGGCACCGCTTACAGGGACGGAACCCGGAGGACAGGGCAGAGTGCAGATCGTCGAACCACACGATGTTCTCCGGCCGTGGGGCCCGACTCGCACACCCGACCCGGCAGACGATCCCGGTCGTCCGAACCGCATAGAGGGGGGCCACACCGCCATCCTGCCGGTCGGTCGTGGGAATGACCAGACCCAACACCGGACCCGTAATTCGGGGAGGTCTAGCGACGGATGAGCATGTCCGCGACGAGGAAGGACAACTCGAGGCTCTGCTGACGATTCAGGCGTGGATCGCATGCCGTCTCGTAGCGCTCGTGCAGGTCCGCCTCGGCGACACCGCCGGTTCCACCGATGCACTCGGTGACGTCGTCGCCCGTGAGTTCGATGTGAATGCCCCCCGGGTACGTGCCGAGAGACCGATGAACGTCGAAGTACCCCTCGACCTCGGCGATGACGTCGTCGAAGAAGCGGGTCTTGTGCCCGGACGCCGCCTCACGGGTGTTTCCGTGCATGGGGTCGCACACCCACACCACCGGGATGCCACTGGCATCGACCTTCTGCACGATGCCAGGAAGCGCATCGCGCACCTTGGAAGCACCCATGCGGGTGATCAGGCTGAGCCGCCCGGGGATGCGCTCGGGGTTCAGGCGCTCGGCGATCTCCACGATCTCATCCGGTGACGCACTGGGTCCGACCTTCACACCGACCGGGTTGTGGATCGTCGACGCGAAATGGATGTGCGCACCATCGAGTTGCCGCGTCCGCTCGCCGATCCAGAGGAAATGACCCGAGACGTCGTAGGGCTTCCCCGTGCGGGAGTCGATGCGCGTGAGTGCTCGCTCGTAGTCCATCGACAGCGCCTCGTGCGCTGCGTAAAACTCGACGCGCTCGAACTCACTTGGGTTCGCGCCGCACGCCTTCATGAATTCCAGTGCGCGGTCGATCTCCCGAGCGAGGGCGTCGTAGCGCTCCCCCGCCACGGACTCGCGCACGAAGTCCTGGTTCCATGCATGGACCTGTCGTAGGTCCGCATAGCCACCCTGGGTGAAGGCGCGCACGAGATTGAGTGCGGAGCCGGATGCGTGGTAGGCCTGCACGAGACGCTGTGGATCCGGTCGACGCGCATCCACATCGAAGGTCAATGAGTTGACAGCATCACCGAGGTAACTGGTGAGCTCGACTCCGTCGCGCACCTCGACACCGCTGCTGCGCGGCTTGAAGTACTGGCCGGCAAGGCGCCCCATCTTCACGACAGGCATGGATGCGGCGTACGTGAGCACCACGGACATCTGCAGGACGGTCTTGAGTCGGGCCCGGATCGAGTCGGCGGTGTTCGCCTCGAAGGTTTCCGCGCAGTCCCCGCCGGTCAGGACGAAGGCCTCACCTCGGCTCGCCTGGGCCAGGCGCTCGGTAAGCAGGTCGCACTCCCCGGCGAAGACCAGGGGCGGGAGCTTGCGCAGCGTGGCGAGCGCACGGTCGAGCTCGGCCCTATCCGGCCACGGCGGCTGCTGGGCAGCAGGCAACTCGGGCCAGGTGTTCATGCGACAAGGGTAGAGGTGCCCTATCCGAAGAAACTACGGGCTTCCTCGTACCGGGCGATGGGCACCGTCTTGAGCTCACCGGTCGCATCCCGCAGCGGAACCCGGACGATGTCGGTGCCCCGCAGAGCCACCATCTTCCCCCAGTCACCGTCCTTCACCGCCGTGATGGCGTTGAGGCCGAAGCGGGTGGCCAGCACGCGATCGAAGGCCGTGGGGGTTCCACCACGCTGGATGTGGCCGAGCACCGTGGTGCGCGCCTCCTTGCCGGTGCGCTCCTCGAGTTGCTTCGCGAGCCACTCGCCGATGCCGGAGAGCTTGACGTGCCCGAATGCATCGAGCGTGGCGTCCTTGGTGATCAGGTCACCGTCGATGGGCATGGCGCCCTCTGCGATGACGATGATCGGCGCGTAGGACGCACGGAACCGCGACTCCACCCATCCGACTATGTCGTCGAGGGAGAAGCGGACTTCCGGGATCAGGATCACGTTCGCCCCACCGGCCATTCCCGAGTGCAGCGCGATCCAGCCAGCATGACGCCCCATGACCTCGCAGATCAGGATGCGGTGGTGCGACTCGGCCGTGGTGTGGAGACGGTCGATGGCCTCCGTGGCGATCGTGACCGCGGTGTCGAAACCGAAGGTGTAGTCGGTGGCGTTGAGATCGTTGTCGATGGTCTTCGGAACGCCGACGACGTGGACGCCGTGGTCGTGCAGTGATGTCGCGACACCGAGGGTGTCCTCACCGCCGATCGCCACCAGGGCGTCGACGCCGAGGGCCTTGAGGTTCTCCTCGATGCGTGCGAATCCACCCTCGATCTTCGCCGGGTTGGTCCGCGAGGATCCGAGGATCGTGCCGCCGCGCGGGAGGATTCCCCGCACCTGCGGGATACCCAGCTCCATGGTCAGTCCGTCGAGGGGACCGCGCCAGCCGTCGCGGAATCCGACGAACTCGTAGCCGTATTCGGTCACCCCCCGGCGCACCACCGCGCGAATCACCGCATTGAGTCCGGGGCAGTCCCCGCCACCGGTTAGGACACCGACCCGCATGCCTCATCCCTCCGTATGCAATCGCTGTCATGGAACAACTTACCGACCACGTCCCTACGATGCGCCGATGGGTGCGTGCCTACTGGCCATCGATGCGGGGACCACCGGGGTCACCGCCCTGATCGTCGATGACTCCGGCCGCGTGGTCGCCCAGGGGTATCGCGAGTTCCCGCAGTACTTCCCCGCCGACGGCCAGGTGGAACACGATCTCGGTGAGATCTGGGCCGCGACCCTGGAGGCGTGCCGAGACGCGCTCGATGCCTCCCCCGCCTCCCCGATCGCGGTAGGGATCACCAACCAGCGCGAGACGGTGTGCCTTTGGGACGCCGAGACCCTCGGCTCGCCCCGCCGAGCCATCGTCTGGCAGGACCGGCGTACCGCTCCGATCTGCGATCACCTGCGCGCGGAGGGACACGAACCGCAGGTGACCCAGCGGACGGGACTGCGGTTGGACCCGTACTTCAGCGCCACGAAACTGACCTGGCTGCGACTGTCCGAGCCGAACACCTGGCATCACGTGGAGTCCGGACGCATCGTGGTCGGGACGGTGGACTCCTACCTGATCGCCCGCATGACGCGCGGCCTGCACCATGTCACCGACCACACGAACGCCTCGCGGACCTTGCTCTACGACCTCGATTCCGGGGCGTGGTCTCCGGAGTTGTGCGACCTCTTCGGAGTGCCGATGAACGCACTGCCGCAGATCGTCCCGTCCACCGGCACGGTCGGGATGACCGATCCTGCGTCGTTCCTGGGTCTGTCGATCCCCATCAGCGGGATAGCAGGTGATCAGCAGGCGGCCCTCGTCGGACAGGCCGGCTTCGGCACCGGGGATGCGAAGTGCACATTCGGCACCGGCTCGTTCCTGCTCGTCAACACCGGTGAGCATCGCCCCACATCCACCCACGGGCTCCTCGCCACGGTCGCCTTGGGATTCCCCGATGGTCGACGCACCTTCGCCCTCGAGGGTGCGGTGTTCATCACGGGTGCGGCCGTGCAGTGGTTGCGTGACGGCCTCGGGATCATCACCAGCGCCGCGGAGATCGAGGGTCTTGCGCGCTCGGTCCCCGACTCCGGGAACGTGGTGTTCGTTCCCGCGCTGACCGGCCTCGGTGCGCCGGACTGGGATCCCCAGGCTCGCGGTGTGATCATCGGCCTGACGCGCGGGACCACCCGCGGTCACATCGCCCGCGCCACACTCGAAGCGATCGCCTACCAAGTGCGCGATGTCGTGGACTTGATGCGATCCGAGGCCCGGGTGCACCTCCCCGATCTCCGTGTCGACGGTGGCGCCGCGAGCAATGATCTGCTCTGTCAGATCCAGGCCGACGTCCTCGGCGTCCCCGTGGACCGCTCCGCGCAGTTGCAGACCACCGGCCTCGGTGCCGCGTACCTCGCCGGTCTCGGTGTCGGGATCTGGACATCGGTGGAGGACCTTGCCCGCATGCGCGAGTCCTCGGGGCGGTTCACCCCGGATGCCGCGCACCGCGACATCGCCTCGTCGGGCCACCTTCGGTGGCGGCGCGCAGTGGAGCGCAGTCGCGA
Source organism: Rubricoccaceae bacterium (assembly GCA_040381195.1). GTDB lineage: Bacteria > Actinomycetota > Actinomycetes > S36-B12 > S36-B12 > VGCC01. The sequence continues at coordinate 7,552 of JBEIHR010000017.1, read as the reverse complement.
TTGGGCCGACTAGGAGGGCCGCGCAGCGGAGGCGTCGGCCGGACTGCCCTCGGCGATGAGTTCCTTTGCCCGCGTGGCGTACATGTCCACGTACTCCTGACCGGACAGTTCCATCAGCGCGTACATGATCTCGTCGGTGACGGACCGGAGCACGAAACGATCGTCTTCGAGGCCCTCGTACCGACTGAAGTCCAGCGGTGTACCGATACGCACGCCCACGCGGTACAACCGCGGCAACAGTTGTCCCGGGGGTTGGATCTCGTACGTGTTGATCATCGCGACCGGGATCACCGGCACCTTCGCTTCGAGTGCCATGCGCGCCACACCGGTCTTGCCGCGGTACATGATCCCGTTCGGTGACCGCGTTCCCTCCGGATAGATGCCGAGCAGCGAGTCTTCACTCAACACGCGCGTGGCGGTGGCGATCGCGGCCTCCGAGGCCCGACCACCCGATCGGTCAACCGGTACCTGGCCCACGCTGGTGAAGAAGAGGCGACTGAACCACCCCTTGAAGCCCCGGCCAGTGAAGTAGTCGCTCTTCGCGAGGAACACGATCGAGCGCGGGACGACGAGGGGCAGGATGAAGGAATCCGAGAAGGACAGGTGGTTGCTCGCGAGGATTGCGGGGCCCTTGGCAGGGATGTTCTCCAGACCCTCGACCCACGGGCGGAAGAGCACACGCAACCACGGGCCGATCACGATGTGCTTGAGGAACCAATACAGCGCACCCGGACGCGGGGAATCGCTCATCGGTCTCCTTTTCCTTGGTGGCACACTAGCGGCGACAGTGAGGAGTGGCGATGCCGATTCGTCCCGGAGCCGAGCCCTGGTCCCACGATGGTGATTCCACCGGCATCTGCCTGATCCACGGCTTCACGGGCTCGCCCGCCTCGATGGTCCCCTGGGGACGGAAGCTGGCCGAGCAGGGCTGGACAGTGCGGGTTCCCCGCCTGCCTGGCCACGGCACCCGCTGGCAGGAGATGAACCTGACCCGATGGGAGGACTGGTACTCGGAGGCGTTCCGCGCCGTCGACGAGCTCCGTCGGCGCTGCGACTCGGTTTTCGTCATGGGGCTCAGCATGGGCGGCGCGCTGACACTTCGAATCGCCGAGAACGAAGGGGACACGATCACCGGCATCGTGCTGGTCAACCCCGCCGTCCATAGCGAGCGCGCTGACCGCCACGCCCTCCCCGTCCTGCGACTCGTCGTTCCGTCATTCCCGGGGATTTCGAACGACATCAACAAGCCAGGTCAGGACGAGATCGCCTACGACAAGATCCCGCTCAAGGCCGCGTACTCGATGACGCAACTCTGGGGCGCCGTCAAGTCCGATATCGGACGAGTCCGGCAGCCGTTGCTGCTCTTCCGCAGCGCAGACGACCATGTCGTCGAACCGTCGAACTCCCGCTGGATCCTGGACAACGTTGCGTCGACGGACCGGCGTGAGATCGTGCTGGAGCGCAGCGCGCATGTCGCCACCCTCGACTTCGATGCCGACATCATCGAGCGCGAGAGCATCGACTTCGTCAACCGTCTGCGTTCATGAGCGACACGCGCCGGCCCGATCCCTCGGACGAGGAGGCGTGGGATGCGATCGTTGCCGACCTGAGCGGTCAACTCGATCATCCCCCGGTCGAGGAGTACGACTACATCGATGCGTACTTCGATGAGGGCTACACCCCGCCTGAACCTCCACCGATCACCGCACCACCCGATGCCATCGCGCGCGCCGCGTGGGCTGGCGCACTCGGGGGGCCCCTCGTCGCCCTCGGTGGGTACGTCCTTGGATTCGGTCCACTCGTCGGGGCGGTCGGCGTGGCGGGTGCGATCGCAGGATTCGCGATCCTGGTCTCGCGCCGCGAGCATCACGTTCCCCCGGGTGAGGACCACGGGGATGGTGCGGTCGTCTAGGGCACGCGTGCGAGGTCGGCTGCTCCGATGAGTCCGGCCTTGTTGCCCATCTCGGCGAGGGTCAGCGTCGGGATCGGTCGATAGGGGAAACCGACCACATCCCGATCAAGGACCGCGCGCACGTGGGTCATCAGCAAGTCGCCCGCGTCTGCAACACCACCGCCGATCACGAACATCTCCGGATCCAGCACCGCGGTGAGATCCACCAGCCCGCGCCCGAGCCACGTGCCGATCACGGCGAACGCCTGCACGGCGACCGGATCCCCGGCTGCCGCAGCCTCGGTCACATGCTCACCCTGGACTCCCTCGGGAGTCCCATCGCCCAGGGAGAGCAGGAACGTCGCTTCACCGCGATGCTCGGCAGCCAGTGCACGTGCCTCGCGCACGAGCGCATTGCCACTCGCGTACTGCTCCCAGCATCCCTTCCGGCCACACCCACAGGGGCGGCCGTCCGGGACGGTGGTGATGTGGCCGATCTCGCTCGCAGCGCCGTGCGCACCGCGCATCACGGCTCCGCCGAGGATGACACCTCCCCCGATACCCGTCCCGACGGTCACCATGACGAAGTCGGTGCACCCACGCCCCGCACCGAACCGGGCTTCCGCCCACGCCGCTGCGTTCCCGTCGTTTTCCACCACCACGGGAAGCCCGCAGGCCTCCTCCAAGATCGCGCGCGCGGGCACCTGCTCCCAGCCGAGATTCGGTGCGAAATAGACGTGCGAGCGGTGCTGGTCCACACCTCCGGCGATACCGACTCCGACCCCGACGATGTCGGTGGTCGCACGCAGCTCGGCCACCATGTCTGCGACCTGCTCGAGAACCTCGTGGGCATCATGCTTCGCGGTCGAACGGCGGGCGGTCTGCAGGATCCGGCCGGAGGTATCCACCGCACCGGCAAGGATCTTGGTGCCTCCGACATCGACACCGATGGTCACGTCCACGCGCGAAGCCTAGGTGGTCCACCGAGCCTCGACCCACGCGATCTCCTCCCGGGCGGTGGGGGTGGTCGGCGACAGGAGGGTGGTCGCCTGGCAGAGGGCGCAGTCGGGGTGATCCTCGGGTCGGGAGTGCGTGGAGTGCGGGGCCAGGATCTGCTCGGTGGCATAGGCGGTTGCCCAACCGATCATGCGTTGGGCCTGCGTCAGCACGCCGGTCCATCCGGCTGGTGCGGCAGGTTCGGACAACCACCAGGGTCGCGGCTCAGACATCGGGCCACACCGATCGATCCGGTGACCAGCGCGTCACCCATCGGTCCCGGGACAGGTCGAGATCGGTGAGAGTGCAGCGCGTGAGCACCGGAGGAAGCGTGACCGCAGATACGAGGGATCCGATCTGCCACACCAGGTACTCGCGCCATCGACCCGCCCGCACGTCGACGGCGCTGCGCGGAAGCCCCGGCATATGCCAGGTCAACTCGAAGCCGTCGCCCATCCGCACGAGGACACGATCGGCAACGAAGGCATCGGAAGCGCTCTCCTGCGCCGGCCACTGACCCGGCTGCTCACGCGACTCCCGCGCGATCACCGCAGCATCACCCCACCCGCGCACGAGGTCGCGTGCAGTGTCACGGAGTGACGCTCGGTACTCCCCGGGCCACCCGTGACGCTTCCGCGGCACGGGTCCGACGCAGATCGACGTGGGAACACCGAGAACGAGCAATGTCGCGACCTCGGCCCACCACTCCGCGACGCGGATATCGAGGCGAAGGTCGACTCGATCCGTCAGCGCCGTGGCGGCCGTGACGAGGGTGGCCGACGTACCTGGAGAGTCGGGTGGCGCGGCGTAGTCGGCGATCGCAATCGCACAACTCGTGCTCGCGCACTGTTCGGCAGGCGAGGTGGTCGGAGAGAGAGCCGAGACCAGCACCTCGATGGGAACTGCATCGAGATCCCACTCGCGGAGTTCAGGCTCCAGAACTGCGGGACTCAACGCGGGTCTTCAATCCCTTGAGGGCTGTGTCGATGATGACCTTCTCCGCCTTGCGCTTGAACATGCCGATCATGGGAATCTTGACGTCGACCGAGAGCCGGTAGTGGACGGTGGTTCCGCCCGAGGCGTGGGGGACCAACTCGTACTCACCATCCATGGCGGTGAGCATCTCTCCCTTCGTCAACGTCCACGTGACCCGACTATCACCCGTCCAGTCGTACTCGAGTTCGTAGGTGTCGTTGATCGGACCCGAGCGAACGGTGAAGCGCGCATCCGCAGGTCGGTTGTCGTCCTCATAGCGACTGAGGACCGTGACGGCCTCGATGCCATCGCTCCACTCGGGGTAGGCAGCGAGGTCGGCGATGACGTCCATGATCACGGCGGGAGATGCATCGATCACGATTTCGGAGGACGTCTGCTCAGCCATGTCTGCAGGCTACTCCTTAGAGATCTACGGCGAAGGGTGCTTCCCTCCCATGGAAATGACCCACATTCACGCATTCGGTCCGGCCGATCCGGGTACGCGCAGAGAGCGGTTGGTGGACGTGACCGAAGAAGTGGTAGCGCGGTTGATGCTCCTCGACGTAGGTGCGCAGCGCAGTGCTCCCGATTTCGAATCGGCGCGCAACCGTGTCGTAGGTCAGTTCCGGCAGGGCCGGAGGGATGTGGGTGAAGAGGACATCGACCGGTCCGAGATCCGAGACGGCCCGGGCGTACTCCTCCGGATCGATTTCATGGGGAGTGCGCATGGGACTAACGAGCCCACCGCCGAGGAACCCCCACCGCTGACCCTCGACGTCGATCACTTCCTTGTCCAGGACCGTGTGACCGGGGCGTAGGTAGTCCGTCCACAGGCGAGGGATATCCACGTTGCCGTAGGTGAGGTACGCCGGTGTTGGCATCGCGGCGAACAACTCCTCGTACTGCACCCGGACCATCGACTCGAGGACTTGGTAGCGCGCACCCTGGTCGGTGATTCCGATGCGTTCCCATGCGGCGTGGCTCAGGGCGCGCGCTTCATCGAATCGATTTGCCGTGCGCAGTTCTATGTAGCGGCGGGCGTGGTCCACGCCGAAGAGATCGGCGTAGATGCCGTGCCCGGGATCGTCGTAATCCAGGAACAGGATCAGATCGCCGAGACAGACGAACACGTCGCTGCCCTCGGCCGCACGGGCGAGCGCCTGACCGGCTCCGTGGACGTCGCTGGCGATGTGGACGCGCACGTCAGGACCAGGTGGAGGCGCTCTGCGCCTCGAGCTCGTCCTTCAACGCCCACATGACCCGCTTCCAGTGCAGGACCCGCTCGCGGCGCATTCCCTCGAGATGGCGTCGGCTCCGGGGGGAGTCGGGCAACGTCCGCGGCTGCGTCGACGATCCAGGGACCGTGGGCTCGGCCCGCAGGTAGTAGTGAACGACAACCCCCCGGGGGTGCTCCTCCAGCCAGATCTCGGTCGAGCCGACGAGGGGCCCCGCCACGGTCCATGCCATGCCGTCCACACCACGGTCGAGGAAGACCTCGAGTTCCAGGTCGGGCCACCAGATCCGCCAGCGCTCGGGTCGGGCGACCACCTCCGCGACGATGCGGCGCGGGACCACGATGAAGGACTCGTCGACGATGTCCACGCTCGGCATGGGTCAAGGGTGCCACGGCCGCCCTTTCCGGCAACGGGTGGTGGATTTCCCGTTGGTGCCGTAACGTGATTGGGATCACGTCCACGACCGTCCTGGAGGTCCCGGTGCTCACCGAGTTCAGCGTTCCCCCCGTCGCCCCTACCCCGACCGAGGGCAACTGCACCAAGCATGTGCTCGACAACGTCCGTGAGGCACCCCACCAGGTGATCATCTCCCTGCAGCGCGGGGATGCCTGGGTCGGAATGACGTCTCAGGAGTTCTACGAGGAGGTCAAGGCCGTCGCCAAGGGCATCATCGCCTCGGGCGTCCAGGCCGGGGACCGCATCGGAATCATGTCCCGCACCCGGTACGAGTGGACCCTCGTCGACTACGCCATCTGGTTCGCAGGAGCGATCTCGGTCCCGATCTACGAGACCAGCTCCGCCGAGCAGGTGCACTGGATCCTGACCGACTCCGGATCCGTCGCCTGCTTCTTCGAGGCGCCGCGCCATCGCGCGATCTTCGACTCGGTCGCCTCCGAGGTCCCCGACGTCACACGCGCCTGGGTCTTCGAATCCGACTGCATCGACGAGCTCAAGGCAGCCGGTGTCGGGGTCACCGATGAGGAGCTCGAGGCCCGTCGCTCGTCGCTGACCCCGGACTCCCTCGCCACGATCATCTACACCTCGGGCACCACGGGTCGCCCGAAGGGATGCATGCTCACGCACCGCAACTTCATGTTCGAGGTGGACAGCGTGGTGCTCGGCATGAAGGAGGTGTTCCTCTCCCCCGGGTCCTCGACCCTCCTCTTCCTCCCGGTCGCGCACGTGTTCGGCCGCATGGTGCAACTCGGCTGCGTCCGAGCACGCGTCCGCCTCGGACACGCACCGGATGTCACCGAATTGCTGCCGCTCCTCGGGTCGTTCCAGCCCACGTTCATCCTGGCCGTGCCCCGTGTGTTCGAGAAGGTCTACAACTCGGCACAGCAAAAGGCCACCGCGAACGGCAAGGGTCACCTGTTCGACACCGCCGCGAACGTGGCCATCGACTACAGCAAGTCCCTCGACGAGGGCGGCGGCGGACTCGGACTCAAGATCAAGCACGCTCTCTTCGACAAGCTCGTCTACAAGAAGCTCCGCGCCGCCCTCGGCGGAAAGGTGGAGTGGGCCGTCTCCGGTGGCGCACCGCTCGGTGAGCGCCTCGGCCACTTCTACCGTGGCATCGGCGTCACCATCCTGGAGGGCTACGGCCTAACGGAGACCAGTGCCGCCTCGACGGTGAGCCGCCCGGACGCCCTGTCCATCGGCACCGTGGGTCAGCCGATCCCGGGGGCCAAGGTCAAGGTGGCACCCGACGGCGAACTCCTCCTCGGTGGCGACCAGATCTTCGTCGGCTACTGGAACAACCCGACCGCGACGGCGGAGGCCATTACCCCCGACGGGTGGTTCCACTCCGGTGACCTCGGCCAGATCGACGACCGTGGCTTCGTCAAGATCACCGGGCGCAAGAAGGAGATCCTGGTGACCGCCGGTGGCAAGAACGTCGCGCCCGCCGTGCTCGAGGACCGACTTCGCAGCCACTTCCTGGTCAGCCAGTGCGTGGTCGTCGGCGACGCGAAGCCGTTCATCGGAGCGCTCGTGACGATCGACGTGGAGGCACTCCCCGGCTGGGTCAAGCTCACCGGGAAGCCCGAGGGCTCGACGGTGGCGGACCTGGTGAACGACGCCGACCTGAACGCCGAGATCCAGAAGGCGGTGGACGAGGCGAACAAGGCCGTGTCCCAGGCGGAGGCGATCAAGAAGTTCGCGATCCTCACTACCGACTGGACGATCGACGGCGGCCAACTCACGCCGAAGCAGAGCATCAAGCGCGCTGTGGTGATGAAGGAGCACGCCGAAGAGGTCGAGGCGCTGTACCGCTAGCTGACGACGCGCCCGATTCCACTGAATCGGGAGGAGTACCAGGGTCCGAGAATGTTGGTGACGAGGACCCCGGACCTGGGGTTGGCGGCATGCACCATCTTGCCGCCGCCGATGTACAGGCCGACGTGGTGCGCCCCGCTGCCGAAATAGAAGACGAGGTCGCCGGGGCGCGCCTGGC
>JBEIHR010000016.1:0-27094 GCA_040381195.1 Rubricoccaceae bacterium | reverse complement strand
GACCCGGACACCATGGACACCTTCGTCGATTCGAGTTGGTACTACCTGCGCTACGTCGACCCGCATGATGCATCCGCGGCGTTTGATCGGGTCAAGGTGCGTGAGTGGTTGCCCGTCGACCAGTACGTGGGTGGGGTCACGCATGCGATCCTGCATCTGCTCTACAGCAGGTTCTTCACCAAGGTGCTCTTCGACATGGGCTTGGTGGATTTCACCGAGCCCTTCACCCGTTTGCTCAATCAGGGCATGGTGGTGATGAACGGTTCAGCGATGAGTAAGTCGCGCGGCAATCTTGTGCGGCTCTCCGACGAACTCTCCGAGCACGGTGTCGACGCAGTGCGCTTGACCATGGTGTTCGCCGGACCGCCCGAGGACGACGTCGACTGGGCAGATGTCTCCCCCGCGGGATCGCACAAGTTCCTCGCCCGTGCCTGGCGCTTGAGCGGCGATGTCACATCACCCGTCGGCGTCGATCCGCGCACCGGTGACCATGCACTGCGTCAAGCCACACACCGCGCCCTCCACGATGCGTCACTCGCGGTGGAGACCTTCCGATTCAATGTTGCAGTCGCACGCATCATGGAACTGGTGAACGTGACACGGAAGGCGATCGACTCGGGGTGCGGTCCAGCGGATCCTGCCGTGCGCGAGGCGGTCGAGGCGATTGCGATCATGCTGTCCCTCACGGCTCCGTACACCGCCGAGGACATGTGGGCACGCTTGGGCCACCAGCCATCCGTCGCTCTCGCGGGATGGCCGGAGATCGATCCGGAATTGCTCGTCCAGGACACGGTGACCTGCGTCGTCCAGGTGGCGGGCAAGGTCAAGGACCGGCTTGAGGTGTCGCCCGACATACAGGAGGACGCACTACGCGAATTGGCGCTCGCCTCGGACGCGGTTGTGCGTGCCGTGGGCGATGCAGGCATAGCAACCGTCATCGTGCGGGCACCGAAGCTCGTCAACATCGTGCTGAACTGAGCGCCAGCCCGTACGCTGCCAAAATGCCGCGCACGCTGTTGGTCACCGACAGCACGTCGTACCTTCCCGAGGGGTGGGCTTCAGAACTCGGTGTCACCGTGGTGCCCGTCCAAGTCATCATCAACGGACGTAGTTTCGATGAAACGGACAGTTCCCAGGCTCGTCATGTTGTCGACGCCTTGGTTGCGATGGAGCCGGTGACGACGTCACGGCCGTCCCCGCAGCGATTCACCGACGTCTTCGAGTCCGCGGCCGCCGCAGGTTTCGATCACGTTGTCGTCGTGACGCTCTCGGCTGCTCTCTCGGGCACCTGGGAGTCGGCATCGCTCGCAGCACAGGCCGCGCCGGTGCCCGTCCACGTCGTCGACTCCCAACAGATCGCGATGGGCATGGGCTGGAAGGTCCTTGCCGCGGCACGCTGTCGAGATGCCGGGGGCTCCCCCGCTGAGATCGCCGAGGCAGTCGCCCGCGCGGAGGTGCACACCTATTTCTCCGTGCACACGCTGGAGTACCTGCGCCGTGGCGGTCGCGTGGGCAACCTCTCGGCCCGCCTCGGTGCTGCCCTGCAGGTCAAGCCGATCCTCACGCTGGTCGATGGTCGTGTCGAGGAACTCGAGAAGGTGCGCACCGACGCACGTGCCATGCAGCGACTCGAGGAACTCGCGCTCGATGCGGCGACGGGGTCCGAGGTTCGGATCGCCGTGCAGCACATCGGGGCACCTGAGCGCGCCCGCGAACTCGCAGAAGTGCTTCGGGCGCAGTTGCCACAGGCGCAGATCGTCGACTGTCCTGTGGGTGGCGTGATCGGCGCACACACCGGTCCCGGGATGGTTGCCGTCATCATCCACTGACGTTTGTCCACAACGGGCAGACGGATCTGGTGGCGCAGGTCGATCGGTGCCTACCGTTTCGCATGACTACACAGACCGATCGGCTACGCACAGCATTGAACGCCCACCCACCGCAACCTGCGGCTCGTCTCCTTCGCGATGAACCCGGGACCTCCTGGCGCTCGACGTTCTTCCTGCAGTGGGATCGGCGGAGTGTGCGCGCCTTGGTCGTGATCGTCGCGGTCCTGTTGGTCGTGGTGGCCTGGTGGTGGATGCGTAGTCCCGATCAACCCGAATCCGTTGAATTGCCGATCGTCGCATCGAGTGCCGCCCCGGTCGCCGATGTCGTGGTGCACGTCGCCGGCCGCGTTCAGGAGCCGGGCGTAATCCGGCTTCCCGTGGGTTCACGGGTGGCGGACGCGATCGAGGCAGCCGGTGGCGCGGTGAAGGAACGTGACCTGGACAGCGTGAACCTCGCGCGCGTACTCGTCGATGGTGAGCAGATCCAGGTGGGTGCATCCACCGTGAGCGGCGACGGCGGCATCAACATCAATTCCGCTTCGGCCTCCGAACTGGAAGATCTGCCCGGAGTGGGACCCGTGCTCGCACAACGCATCGTGGAGTGGCGCACCGCCAACGGGCCCTTCACATCGATCGATGATCTCGGTCAGGTCAGTGGAATCGGCACGTCCGTCCTGGAGCAGTTGCGCGGGGTGGCGCGGGTGTGATCGACGTCCGGCTGCTCCTCTGCGGTCTCATCGCCTGGGGGGTGGTCGGGGCAACGGTCACGTGGTGCAGGGAGGGTGACTCTCGCACGGGCGTCGCGGTGACCGCGGGAGCGCTCCTCATCGGCGCGGGTCTCGTTGCACTCCTCGCACGTCCCCCACGCGTCGGGTGGTGGGGTGGGGTGGTCTGCGCCATCGCGGGTGCCGCAGCGGTATCCGCATCGCTGCAGGTATCGGCGTGGACCGACCCCGATGTTCAACGCGCCTTCCGCGACGACGTCGTCATCACCGGTGGTGTCCACGGGACCGTGGAGCGCATCGACACGTCCGAAGGCCCGGTGTGGGCGCCTGCTGCACGGTGGCGGTTGCTCCTGGGTGCGCGCGTCATCGGAGGCTCCGGCGGTTCGGTGCCCGTCGACCTTCCCGTCCTCCTCGAGACGACCGATCCGGTGATTGCGGCGGCACTTCCATCACCGGGTGCACAGATCGTGGTGCGCGGCGCGGCCCAACGGACTCCTGGGAGCACCCGCGCGTTCGGCGTCGTCCGGATCGACACCGCTCCCGAGATCACGCGGGAACCCGGCTGGATAGATCGCATCACGAATCGCATGCGCGATGCGCTGCTGACTGCCGTGGGGGAAATCCAACCTGCCGCGGGCGGGATCATCGCCGGGCTTGCGATCGGCGACGAGACCCGACTACCCGAACAGACCCGCATCGACATGCGTGAGGCGGGACTCGCGCATCTGATGGCCGTCTCGGGTGGGAATGTCGCCATCGTTGTCGGGGCGGTGTTCCTGCTCGCGGGCCTGGTCCGGGTGGGAGTTCGTGTCCGGGTCGCGCTCGCACTCGCGGTGCTCGCCGGGTACCTGATCCTGGTCCGCCCGGAGCCGAGCGTGGTGCGGGCCGGTGTCATGGGTGCCATCACCGTGATCGCACTCCTCATCGGTGGACGTCGCGCGGGTCCCGCCGTTCTCGGCGCGGGTCTCGTCGTGATCGTGATCCTCGCCCCGTTCCTCGCGCTCAGTTGGGGATTCGCGCTCTCGGTCATCGCGACCGCCGCGTTGATCCTCGCTGTGCCACCCCTGTATTCGTGGCTGAAGCCTCGCCTCCAGGCCCACCTGAGAAGTGAGCGCGTGGCGATGGTGCTTGCCGCCGCGATCGCGGTCACGGTCGTGGCGCAGATCGCCACTGCACCCGTCCTCCTCCTCATGGACGCGGATGTGCGCCTGATCGCGATTCCGGCGAATCTCGTCGCGATGCCTGTGGTCCCGCTCGTCACCATCGGCGGCCTGATCACAGCACTCATCGGACCGATCCAGCCATTCCTCGCAGCGCTGGTGGCCCAGGTCACTGCGATACCGGGTTCGTGGATCGCCGGAGTCGCGCGGTGGGCTGCGACCACGCGTTCACCGGAGATCACATCACTGGCCGGCTTCGTCACGGCGGCACTGATCGTGGTGGTCCTCATCGTGATCCTGCGTCGGGCCCGTTGGTTCTACGTCCTACCGCCGGTGGTCATCGCTGTGATTCTGTGGTGGATTCCGATCCGGTCCGTCCCGCTACCGAACTGGTCGATGGTGATGTGCGATGTCGGTCAGGGAGACGGGCTGGTGCTTCGAGACCCGCAGGGGCCCGTCGTTCTCGTCGACGTCGGTTCCCGCGAGGCGGGGATGGATGTCTGCCTCGACGAGCTCGGGGTGCACAGCATCGACGTGGTGGTCCTCACCCACTTCCACGCCGATCACGTCGGTGGACTGGCACGCGTCCTCGACACCAGGGATGTGGGCGCGATCTGGGCGACTCCTGTGCAGGACCCGGCCGATCGCGCAGCCCTCGCCGCGGTCGACGCCGAGTCCCATGGCCTGCGCATCCAACCCCTACGCGCCGGGGACACCCTGACCTTCGGGGGCTCGCGGCTCGAGGTGATCTGGCCGGCGCGGGAGATCCGGGCCGGATCACTCGCCAATAACTCGAGTGTCGTCCTCCTCGGTGACGTGGATGGAATCGAGGTCCTGCTCACCGGTGACATCGAGCCCGAGGCCCAGGAGGCGATCATGGCCCGGGTGCCGGCCATCGACGTCGTCGTGGCCAAGATCCCGCACCACGGGTCCCGCTTCCAGCACCCGGACCTGCCCCGGTGGGCCCGTGCCGAGGTTGCCCTCGTCAGCGCGGGTATCGACAACGATTACGGCCACCCGGCCGAGGAGACGCTGGAAGCCTGGCGCGCTACCGGGGCGCTGATCCTGCGGACGGATCTGCAGGGTGCCGTCGCCCTCGCCCGCGAGGGTGACGAACTCCGGATCCAGACTGCACGCTCTGACATGCTGGAGCCCTCATGAGCGCCTCCATCACACTGATCATCGGTCCGGAGCAGGTGCTGCGCGATCAAGCACGATCCAGGGTGCTCGCGGCGCTTGCGATCGAGGATCGCTCCACGGTCGAACTCAACACCGAGGCTGCCGCCGCAGATCTTCGTGCAGCATGCGAGCCCACGCTGTTCGGATCGGATGTGGTGGTTGTCGTTTCCGGTCTCGAGTCACCGGACGACGCGGGTGCGGAAGAACTTCTCGCTCAACTCGCCGATCCGCCCGATCATGTCCGCTGGGTATGCGTCCATGCCGGCGGTGTTGGCGGCAAGCGTCTCGTCGATGCCCTGAAGAAGGCCGGCGCGGATGTCATCGAGTGCAAGGCGATCAAGAAGGGAAAGGCCACCCTGGAGCTTCTCGCCGCCGAGGTGGCGACACGCAAGCGTCGGATGTCCTCCGATGCACTCGCTGCGTACTACCTCGCCGTCGGGCACAACCTCCCGATGTTGCTCGCCGGCCTCGATCAACTCCTCGACGACGTCACCGACGATCCGATCACGATCGAACACGTGCAGGAGTACTTCGCCGGCGTTGCCGATGTTGCGGGCTGGCAGATCTCCGGACATGTGTGGGATCGCGATGCTGTGAAGGCGTTGACCGCTCTGCGCCACTCACTCAACAACGTCGGAGTCGGGAGCACGGGCGTGATGACCGTCGCCGCGCTGTCACGGGGTCTGCGCACGGTGGTCGCATTCGGTGGATTGCAGCAGGGTCTCTCCGAGGCCGATGTCGCCCAACAACTCGGCATCCCACCGTGGCAGGTCAAGGATGTGCGTCGTCAGTGGTCACGGTGGAGTGGTGATCAACGTTCGCTCGCATCTGCGATCGTGTCGCTCGCTGATGCCGATGCATGGATCAAGGGCGGACTCGGCGGAGCGAGCCTGGATGACGAACAGAAGATGTTCGAACTGGAGATGCTCGTGACGCGGGTGAGCGCCCGCGCGACCTAGAGGGCTGCTGCGCGCTTAGCGATGGCGGACTTGCGATTGGCCGCCTGGTTCTTGTGGATGACACCCTTGCTCACGGCCTTGTCCAGTTCACGACCTGCGGCTGCGGCGAGCTTCGTGGCGTCGGGGGAACCGGCCTCGGCGGCCTCCTGGAACTTGCGGACCGACGTCTTCAGGGAGGACTTGACGGACTTGTTGCGCAGGCGAGCCTTCTCATTGGTGCCAATGCGCTTCTTCTGCGACTTGATGTTCGCCATGCTCTATGACCGTCCTCTTGTCTGTCCCCGGGGAAGTGCGATCGCCAAGGTTACCCGTAGGCTGGTGACGGCCCAAATCGGGCCATCCCCGAGCGTGGAAGGTCCCGTGGCTGCCCCACAACCTGGTGCCACCGATCCCTCGGTGATCCGGAACTTCTGCATCATCGCCCATATCGACCACGGGAAGTCCACCCTGGCCGACCGGATGCTGCAGGCCACCGGCGTGGTCGATGAGCGCAGCATGCGGGCCCAGTACCTCGACCGGATGGATATCGAGCGTGAACGAGGCATCACGATCAAGTCCCAGGCAGTCCGCCTCCCCTACCGCGCCGATGACGGTGTCTCCTACGTCCTCAATCTGATCGACACCCCCGGCCACGTCGATTTCACCTACGAGGTGTCGCGTTCTCTGGCGGCGTGCGAAGGTGCCGTCCTGCTGGTGGATGCGGCGCAGGGCATCGAGGCACAGACCTTGGCCAACCTGTACCTCGCGCTGGAGAACGACCTCACGATCATCCCGGTGCTCAACAAGATCGATCTGCCTGCCGCCCAGCCGGAGAAGTACGCGGCGGAGCTCGCCCACATCATCGGCTGCTCGCCCGCGGACATCCTCAAGGTGTCGGCGAAGACCGGTGAGGGCGTTCATGCGCTGCTCGAGGAGATCGTGCACCTCATCCCACCGCCCACCGGCAACGCCGACTCCCCGGCGCGTGCACTGATCTTCGACTCGGTCTATGACACGTATAGAGGTGTCGTGACCTACGTTCGCGTGATCGACGGACGGATCGGCAGTCGTGAACGGATCACGATGATGTCCACGGGTGCAGTCCACGAACTCCTCGAGGTCGGTGTGATCTCCCCCGAGCCCACGCCTGCGGAGGGTCTCGGTGTCGGCGAGGTCGGCTACCTGATCACGGGCGTGAAGGATGTGCGGCAGTCCCGGGTCGGTGACACGGTCACCACGGCGCTGCGCGGAGCCACCGACGCACTGGGTGGCTACCGCGATCCCAAGCCGATGGTGTTCTCCGGTCTCTACCCGATCGACGGATCCGACTACCCGGAATTGCGCGACGCCCTGGACAAGCTCAAGCTCAACGACGCGGCATTGGTCTACGAGCCGGAGACATCGCTCGCACTGGGCTTCGGTTTCCGCTGCGGCTTCCTCGGTCTCCTGCACATGGAGATCGTGCGCGAGCGTTTGGAGCGAGAGCACAACCTCGACCTCATCTCCACGGCACCCAACGTCATCTACCGAGTTATGCGGGATGACGGCCAGGAACTGGTGGTGACGAATCCCAGTGAATTCCCGAACCAGAAAGTGGCGAAGATCTTCGAACCGATCGTGAAGGCGACGATCATCCTGCCGAGTGAGTTCGTCGGCACTGTCATGGAACTGTGTCAGCAGCGCCGCGGGACTCTGCTGGGGATGGACTACCTCTCCGAGGAACGTGTCGAACTGCGCTATACGTTGCCACTGGCGGAGATCGTCTTCGACTTCTTCGACCAACTCAAGTCTCGGACCCGTGGCTACGCGTCACTCGACTACGAGTTGACCGGTGAGCAGGATGCGGATCTTGTGAAGGTCGACATCCTGCTGCACGGTGATCCGGTGGATGCATTCAGCGCAATCGTTCACCGGGAGAAGGCCATGGCCTACGGCACGATGATGACCGCGAAGCTCAAGGAACTCATCCCGCGCCAGCAGTTCGAGGTGCCCATCCAGGCAGCCATCGGCTCCCGTGTGATCACCCGCGAGACCATCCGCGCCATGCGCAAGGACGTGCTGGCGAAGTGCTATGGCGGTGACATCACCCGCAAGCGCAAACTCCTCGAGAAGCAGAAGGAGGGCAAGAAGCGGATGAAGATGGTGGGCAGGGTGGAAGTCCCGCAGGAGGCCTTCATCGCCGCGTTGTCCACCACCGAGGTGAAGAAGTAGGCGCATGACACCCCTGGGGATCTACGTGCATGTCCCCTTCTGCGCGAGCAGGTGCGGGTACTGCGACTTCAACACCTACACCGCCCAGGAACTCGGTCCGGGTGTGGACCGCGCAGGTTTCCACCACCACCTCGCGGCGGAGATTGCTCAGGCCGCTGACGCACTCGGTCCCCGCGAGGTGTCCACGGTCTTCATCGGTGGTGGCACACCAACCCTGCTCGGTGCGGGTCCCCTCGTAGGGATCCTCGATGCGATCCGAGGGCACTTTCCTGTGGCCCCGAACGCAGAGATCACCACCGAGGCCAATCCTGATTCCGTCGACCCCGCGATGCTCGAGGCCCTGCGTTCCGGTGGGTTCACCCGGATCTCCTTCGGGATGCAAAGTGCAGCACCGCACGTCCTCGCGGTCCTCGAGCGCACCCACACCCCCGGTATGGCACGCCAGGCGGCGCGATGGGCACGGGATTCAGGTTTCGAGCACATCAACATCGATCTGATCTACGGCACTCCGGGCGAGACCGACCAGGACCTGCGCACATCACTGGAAGAAGTTCTCGCTGCCGATGTCGATCATGTATCCGCGTATGCCCTGATCGTCGAGGACGGAACGGCTCTAGGGCGCCGCATGAGCCGCGGCGAGATCCCCGCTCCGGATGACGATGCGTGCGCGGACCGGTACGTGATCATCGATGACACCCTCGGAGCAATGGGAATGCCGTGGTACGAGATCTCCAACTGGGCCCGACCCGGATCGGAGTGCCGACACAACCTCGGGTATTGGCATAACGCGGATTGGTGGGGTGTGGGGCCCGGTGCGCACAGTCACATCGATGGTGAGCGCTGGTGGAATCTCAAACACCCGGCCCGTTACGCCGCGGCCGTCACCGAGGGTGCCAGCCCGCGCGAGGCCGGCGAGACCCTCACTCCCGAACAGCGTGCGACGGAGGATGTGATGCTGGGTGTTCGCACCCGCGAGGGGGTGGCGCTCGTAGAGGTCGGACCCGAGGCGGAAGCCCTGGTCCGTGACGGTCTGCTCGATCCGACGTCGTTCGCAGCGGGTCGCGCTCTGCTCACCCGGCGCGGGCGACTACTGACGAACCATGTCGTCCGAACGCTGACGGGCACGTGATCTACGGTGTTGGACGGTCACGGCTGCTAGGGATCCCAGCCACATCACCGCGACTGTGATGATGATCGCGATACGCAACGGTGCCGGTACCCCGAATGCGCTCGTGAGCGTGATCGAGTTCGTGAAGATGATCATCCCGCCGACTGCCACACCCATGATGCGCATCGGAAGTCGATGTGCCACCCACGCCGCAATCGGTGCCGCGAGCACTCCGCCGATGAGGAGGGGAAGCAGCACCTCGAGATTTATGGCCGCCCATCCGAGTCCGACGAGGAAGCCGGCACTCGCGCTGACCGCGACGATGAATTCCGCCGCGTTCATCGTGCCGACCACGCGCGCCGGCGCCATGCGGCCGGTGGCGAGGAGTGCGGGTGTGGTCACGGGCCCCCAGCCACCACCTCCCGTGGCATCGACGAATCCTCCGACGAGACCCAGGGGGATCAAGAGGCGGCGCCCGGGACGACCCTTGCGTAACTGCACCGTGCGATTGACGAGGAACCGGATGAAGACGTACCACCCGAGGACGAACAGCAGGGCGCTCGCCCATGGCCGGGCCGCCTGGGTACTCAGTCCCGCGAGCACCGTCGCCCCGAGGAACGCGCCGATTCCACCGGGGATCGCGATGCGTGAGAGCACCTTCTTGTCGACGTTTCCGAGCTTCGCGTGGGAGAAACCGCTCACGGCGGATGTGCCGATCTCCGCGAGGTGGACCGACGCCGATGCCAGGGCCGGGGTGAGTCCGATGGCGATCAGCAGTGTGGAGGAGGTCAGTCCGTAGCCCATGCCCAGGGATCCGTCGACGAGCTGGGCGGCGAAGCCGGCCAGGGCGACGAGGAACAGGGGCAGCACGGAAACAAATCCTACTCACTTAGTAGGAAAGTGCATGTATCCGGGCCGGGTGGGTTCGGGGAATCTCACCTACACTTGGCACTCAGAAGTACCGAGTGCTAAGGACGGAGGGCGATGCTCGAGGATCGTCGGCTCGCCGTCCTGCGCGCCATCGTGGAGGACTTCGTCTCCACCCACGAGCCCGTGGGCTCCAAGGCCCTCGTGGAGCGGCACAGCCTGGGCGTGTCCCCGGCGACGATCCGCAACGACATGGCGGCCCTCGAGGAGGAGGGCTACATCACCCAGCCGCACACCAGCGCCGGACGCGTCCCCACGGACCGGGGGTACCGGCTCTTCGTCGATCGGCTCTCCTCGGTCAAGCCCCTGAGCCCACCCGAGCGCAAGGCGATGGAGCGGTTCCTTGCCGACGCGGTGGACCTCGACGACGTTATGACCCGCACCGTCCGGCTGCTCGCCCAACTCACCCGCCAGGTCGCCTTGGTGCAGTACCCATCGCTGTCGCGCAGCAAGGTCCGACACGTGGAGCTCATCCTGCTCAGCGAGACGCGGCTCATGATGGTCCTCATCGTCGACAGCGGTCGCGTCGAACAACGCATGATCGACTGTCCGGCTCCCATCGATGCGTCGGTGCTCGCTGACCTCCGTGCACGTCTGAACGCGATGGTCGCCGATCAGCCGTTCAGCTCGGTCCCAGATGCATTGACGTCTTTCGACGAGAAGTTCGCCGTCGACGATCGCCCGATGGTGCGCGCGGTCATCGGAGCCGTCCTCGAAGCGGTGACCGAGCGCCTCGATGAACGTGTGGTCCTCGGCGGCACATCCCACCTCGCGTCGTACCAAACCTCGTTCCCTATGGCCATCCAGCCGGTGCTCGAAGCACTCGAAGAGCAAGTGGTGCTCCTACGCCTCTTGGGTGAGTCGACGTCGGACGAGACGATCACCGTCCGGATCGGACACGAGAACCCCATCTCAGGTCTCGAGAGCACGTCGGTCGTCACCGCGCGCTACGCACGTGCGGAGCAACCAGTTGCCTCGTTGGGTGTCGTGGGACCGACGCACATGGATTACAGCGGCACCATGGGAACCGTTCAGGCGGTCGCGCAGTACATCGGGCGCATCCTGAGTGATCAGTGATGACTGTGACCACTGACTATTACGCCCTCCTCGGTGTCAGCCGTGACGCGAGCCCTGAGGAAATCAAAAAGGCGTATCGCCGTCTCGCGCGGGAACTCCATCCGGACGTGAATCCGGATCCCGAGCACCAGGAGAAGTTCAAGGCGGTGACCGCTGCGTATGAAGTGCTCAGCGATCCGGAGAAGCGCCAGATGTACGACCTCGGGGGCGATCCCTTCGGCGGGCGGGGCTTCACCGGTGGATTCGACTTCGGCGACATCATGGACGCGTTCTTCGGGGGTCGTGGCCAGCGCCGTGGACCACGCTCGCGTGTTCGTCGAGGACAGGATGCGCTGATCCGCGTGCAGATCGACCTCGCGACCGCGGTGTTCGGTGGCGCGAGTGACATCACGGTCGACACCGCGGCCACCTGTGCCAGCTGCACAGGAACGGGACTCGCCCCGAACAGTGAGGCGACCACGTGCCCTATGTGCAAGGGCGAGGGGGAGATCCAGAGCGTGCAGCGATCTTTCCTGGGCCAGGTGATGACCGCACGTCCCTGCCCGCAATGCCAGGGCTTCGGCACCACCATCCCGCATCCGTGTCCCGAGTGCGCGGGTGACGGACGCGTACGCACCCGTCGGACGTTGACCGTCAAGATCCCGGCGGGCGTCGACACCGGCACGCGCATCCAATTGCAGGGAGAGGGGGAGACCGGCCCCAACGGCGGCCCCGCGGGGGATTTGTTCGTGGAGATCGTCGTCTCTCCCCACCCCGTGTTCGAACGGCACGGTGACGAGTTGCACTGCGTGGTCACCGTTCCCATGGCACTCGCCGCACTCGGGACCTCCCTTGAACTCGAGACTCTGGATGGAACGGAGGCGATCACGATCGCGGGCGGAACCCAACCCGGCCATGTGCAGACGATCCGTGGCAAGGGCGCATCACGGCTACGCGGCGGTGGTCGCGGTGACCTGTTCGTGCACGTCGACGTCGCGGTACCGCGCAATCTCGACGGCCGGCAGCAGAAGTTGCTGCGCGAATTCGCGGGCCTGACCGACGATGTCGCGACGGTCGGGCAGCAGTCGTCGGAGAGCGGTGGGTTCTTCGGCCGACTCAAGGATGCGTTCACATCCCGGTGAGCGCCCCTGTTTTCCTCCACCCGGATCTCCGCGACGTGACTGCGGGCGACGTCATCGTGGTGACCGGCCCCGAAGCCCATCACGCACTCGTGGTCCAGCGACTCCGAGCCGGTGAATTCGTCGAGGTCGTCGATGGCAGGGGAATGCGGGTCTCCGGCGTCGTCGATGACACCTCCTCGCCGGACTTGCGCGTGCGCGTGATCGAGTGCAGCGCGGAGCCCGCTGCGTCACCGCGCATCGTGGTCGTCCAAGCGATCCCGAAGGGTGATCGCGGGGAACGTGCGGTGGAACTCATGACGGAGGTCGGCGTCGATGCGGTCATCCCCTGGCAGGCGCAGAACTGCGTCACGCGGTGGTCGGGGGAGCGCGGCGAGAAGGCCCACGCCAAGTGGATCTCCACCGGCCGCGAGTCCGCCAAGCAGTCACGGCGTTCCTGGTCGCTGGTCGTGGAAGCCCCCTGCACCACAGCAGAGGTGTGTGAGCTCGTGCGCACAGCTCGAGCGCGCGGGGCGGCCGTGTGGCTGCTGCATGAGTCCGCGGATCTTCGGGATCCCGGGAGCCCGGATTCCGATGAGGTGTGGTTGATCGTGGGTCCCGAGGGTGGCGTGAGCGATCACGAGGTGGACGCCCTGACGGTGGCGGGAGCCACTCCGGTGCGCCTCGGCTCGACCGTCTTCCGCACGTCCACCGCGGGGGCGGTCGCTGCTGCTGTGGTCTCGACATTGACCGGACGTTGGACGAGCACGCGTGCGAGGATGACGTGATGCCTGAGTGCCTCTTCTGCGCCATCGTGGCGGGCGATGTCCCGGCGGACGTCGTGCTGCGCACGGAGTCGGTCGTCGCCTTCCGCGATATCGACCCCAAGGCACCGACCCACATCCTCGTCGTTCCGACACAGCACTACGCGAATGTGGACGAGTTGAGCGAACAGGCACCCGAGGCTGCTGCCGCCGTCCTGCGCGCTGCCGCAGACATCGCACGGATGGAGGGCCTGGCCGGCTATCGCCTGGTGTTCAACACCGGCGCCGAGGCGGGGCAGTCGGTGTTCCACGTACACGGCCATGTCCTCGGTGGCCGCTCCCTGACCTGGCCACCGGGATAGACATGGCCACAGCGTCAGCCGCCTCCGCGCGCACCGTCATCGAAGTTCCCAATTCGCAGCCGATGGTCGCGCTTCTGGGCCCCTCGGATCAGTTCCTTCGACTCATCGAGGCCGCGTTCCCGAACGCGGACATCCTCGTCCGAGGCAACCAGATCGCGGTCTCCGGTGACTCGGACGTCGTGGGTGCCATCGACACCCTCGTCTCCGAGATGTTGGCGATGCTGCGCACCGGGCAGGGTCTCTCACCCGAGTCCGTGGAGCGATCGATCGGGCTTCTCAAGAGCGGTAATCGCCCGAGTGAGGTCCTCACCGCGAACATCCTGTCCAATCGCGGCAAGACCATCCGCCCCAAGACGTTGAATCAGAAGAGATACGTGGACGCCATCGACGCGCACACCATCGTCTTCGGAATCGGACCTGCGGGAACAGGCAAGACCTACCTCGCCGTCGCCAAGGCCGTGCAGGCTCTCCAGGCCAAGCGCATCACGCGCATTGTGCTCACCCGACCCGCGGTGGAGGCGGGTGAGCGACTCGGATTCCTGCCGGGCACCCTGTCGGAGAAGATCGATCCCTACCTGCGCCCGCTATACGACGCACTGCACGACATGATCGATCCCGAGTCGATTCCACGACTCATCACATCCGGAACGATCGAGATCGCCCCGCTCGCCTACATGCGCGGCCGCACACTCAACGACTCCTTCATTATCCTCGACGAGGCGCAGAACACGTCGGCGGAGCAGATGAAGATGTTCCTCACCCGTCTCGGCTTCGGTTCCACCATGGTGGTGACCGGTGACGTGACCCAGGTCGATCTTCCACGTGGTGTGGACAGCGGTCTTCGCGTGGTCTCGGAGATCCTGGAGGACATCGAGGACGTCGAGTTCTGCCGCCTCACATCGCACGACGTGGTGCGCCACAAACTCGTCGGCCGCATCGTCGATGCCTACGCTCGCTATGACGCGCTGCGGGAGTCATGACCACCTATGTAGTTGAGATCACGGGCCTCCCGAATCCGTGTGCCGATCTCTCCGCGCTCATCGAACATCACCTGGTCGAACTTGGTATGCCCGAGGGGTGCGAGGTGAGTATCGCGTTCGTGGACGAAGCGGAGATGAGCGAATTGCACGAGCGGTGGATGGGAGAGGCGGGTGCCACGGACGTGCTGTCCTTTCCGATGGATGAGCTCGTGCCCCGAGCGACCGAGCCTGGGGTGCTCGGGGATATCGCGGTCTGCATTCCCGTGGCGGCGAGGCAAGCGGAGGCCCAGGGCCGGACCCTCTGTGCGGAGGTCGGGTTCCTCGTGACCCATGGCACGCTGCATCTGCTGGGATATGACCACGCAACCGAGGAGGAGTACGGCGAGATGTTCGCGTTGCAGGAGTCCCTGCTCTCATCGTGGGGGAACCGGACGTGAGTCTGCTCGAAATCGCCGTCGCGATCCTCCTCTTCATCTTCTCGGCGCTCCTGGTCAGCGCCGAGACAGCCTTCGGCCGCGTGTCACGCTCCCGGATCGATGATCTGCGACGCGAAGACAACCCGCGGGCAGCTCGCGTCCTGACGATCCTCGATGACCGCCCGCGCTACGTGAACGTGCTCTTCTTCCTGTCGACCGTGTCCACGATCACCGGCATCGTCCTTCTGGGACGCACGGTGATCACCGACTTCACCCGTGACGGCATGCTTCCCTGGCTCGCGTACGTCATCACCATCGCGATCCTGGTCGTGATCGCATATGTGGGCCTGGGTGTCGCGCCCCGCACCTTGGGGCGACAGCACGCGGAGCGAATCTCGCTCGTGGCGGCCCGTCCGACGATCCTGCTGACGCGGATCCTGAGCCCGTTGGCAACCCTGCTCATCTACCTGGGCAACGCATTGACACCCGGGAAGGGATTCCGACAGGGACCGTTCGACAGCGAGGCGGAACTGCGCGAACTCGTCGACATGGCAGGGGAGAACTCGCTCATCGAAGACGATGAGCGACAGATGATCCACTCCGTGTTCGAACTGGGGGACACCTTCGCGCGGGAGGTCATGGTGCCGCGCACGGACATGGTGTTCATCGAGCGCAGCAAGACGCTGCGCCAGGCGATGTCGCTGGGACTTCGGTCCGGCTACTCGCGTATCCCGGTCATCAGGGAGAGCGCCGATGACATCGTGGGTGTGATCTATCTCAAGGATGTCGTCAAACGCACTTTCGAGCACCGCGATGCGGAGAACACCGAACTGGTGGACTCGCTGATGCGTGCCCCGTACTTCGTTCCCGATAGCAAGCGCGCCGACGATCTACTCCGGGACATGCAGAGTGCTCGGGTCCATATGGCCATAGTCATCGACGAGTACGGCGGTACGGCGGGCATCGTGACGATCGAGGACATCCTCGAGGAGATCGTCGGCGAGATCGCCGACGAGTACGACACCGCTGCACCCGAGGTCACGGAACTTGCAGACGGCGCATACAGAGTCATGTCGCGGATGAACATCGACGACTTCGCCAGCCTCATCGGCATCGATATCGACTCCGAGGAAGAAGGTGTCGACACCGTGCTCGGGCTCATGGCGAAGCGACTTGGGCGTGTGCCCATCGCGGGGGCGGACGTCACCGAAGACGGCTGGATACTGACCGCCGAGCGCGGATCCGGACGCCGTAACCGCATCAGCACCGTCCTGGCTCGTCCGGCACGCCCCACAGACGACGACGCCGATGACTGAGCAGCTCGACCCGGAGGACGCGAAACTCCTCACCCTCGCACGGGGTGCTGCCGCACGGATCCAGGCAGCGGAGGGTGCAGCCGTCCGCGACGAGACCGGCCGCACGTACAGCTCCGCCGCCGTCACCCTGGGGGAGCGCATGTGGTCGGCGCTCGACCTCGCGGTCGCGCACGCCGCTGCCGCAGGTGCACGGGGACTCGAGGCCGCGGTCGTGGTCACGGACCTCGGGACAATCGATGTCGACGTTGTCCGGGCGCTCGGGGGCGCCGACGTGCCCATCTACCTGTGCTCCACCTCCGGTGCGATCACCGCGGTCGTGCGGTCCTGATGACCTTCCGCAGCGGATTCGTCGCTTTCACGGGTCGGCCCAACGCAGGTAAGTCGACGCTCATGAACGCGATCGTCGGACAGAAGGTTGCGATCACATCGGATCGACCCCAGACCACGCGACGCATCATCCGGGGAATCGTCACCCGCCCCGATGGGCAACTCATCGTCGTCGACACGCCCGGAATGCATCGGCCGCGAACCCTTCTGGGCGAGCGACTCAACGATCAGGTGCGCGAGGCGTGGTCGAGTGTTGACCTCATCGGACTGTGTCTGCCCGCGGATCAGGAGATCGGACCGGGCGACCTGTTCATCGCCACGCAGGTGCGTGCGGCATCGAAGGCACCCCTCATCGCGATCGTCACCAAAGTCGACGCGGTCTCACGTGATGCCCTCGCGGGTGTGCTCCTTGCCGTGCAGCACTTCGGAGAGGAGAACCACCTCGATTTCGCGCACATCATCCCGGTGTCGGCGCGCGAGGGTTTCCAGGTGGACCGACTCACCGCGGAGTTGATCGCGTTACTTCCCGAGGGACCGCACCTCTATCCGGAGGAGGCAGCGGGCGATGAGGACATCGACATCACCGTGGCCGAACTCATCCGCGAGGCCGCATTGGAGGGGGTCACCGAGGAGCTCCCGCACTCCATCGCCGTCGTCGTCGACGAGATTGTGCCTCGCGAGGATCGACCTGCGGACAAGCCACTGACCGATGTCCGCGCCACGGTGTTCGTGGAGCGCGACAGCCAGAAGGGGATCATCATCGGCAAGGGCGGGTCACGCCTACGTCAGGTCGGCGCCCAGGCACGTCCCGAGATCGAACGACTTCTGGGTGTCCCGGTGTTCCTGGACCTGCATGTGAAGGTGGCCAAGGACTGGCAGCGGGATCCCAAGCAACTTCGCCGGCTGGGCTTCTGAGGAACCGGATTCGCGTCACCACGTCTGCGAGAATGCAGCGTGGCTGTCTACCGTGATGAGGGTGTGGTTCTGCGCACCCAGAAACTCGGTGAGGCCGATCGCATCATCACCCTTCTGACCCGTGGGCGTGGCCGCATCCGCGCCGTGGCACGGGGTGTGCGCAAGACCACCAGTCGTATCGGAGCCCGCCTCGAGCCGTTCAGTCACGTCGATATCCAGTTGTATGAGGGTCGATCCCTCGACAACGTCACCCAGGTCGAGACCATCGAGGCCCTCGGGGGGCAGATGTCCGATGACTATCCGCGGTGGACCGCCGGGAACGTCATGGTGGAGACCGCGGAACGACTCACCCCGGAGGAGCGGGAACCCGCGGTGCAGCAATACGCCCTCCTCGTCTCGGGGCTTCGCTCGCTGGCGCATCGCGAGCACGAGCCGACCTTGATCCTCGACGCGTTCCTCCTGCGCTCTCTCGCGATCGCCGGGTGGTCGCCGTCCTTCGGCGACTGCGCACGGTGTGGTGCCGACGGCCCGCATCGTGCCTTCCATATCGGCGCCGGTGGAATGGTGTGTCCGGAATGCCGTCCACCGGGATCGGCTACGCCTTCGCCGATGACAGTGGCGTTGCTCGGTGCCCTTTTAAGTGGTGACTGGACCACGGCGGAGGCCACCGAGGTTTGGGAACGGCGCGAGGCGAGCGGACTCGTCGCGGCCTTCGTCCAGTGGCACCTGGAGCGGGATCTGCGATCCCTTCCCCTTGTCCAACGTGCCTGATGTGAGGATGGGGTGGTGACATCGCCCACCCCGCACCCATCCGGTGCGCGACCTCCGGCGATTCCGAAGGACCTGGTCCCCCGCCATGTCGCGATCGTGATGGACGGCAACGGCCGTTGGGCTAAGCAGCGTGGTCTCCCCCGCACCGCCGGGCACGAAGCGGGTGAGGCGAGTCTGCTCGACTGCGTCCACGGTGCGCTGGAGTTGGGTATCGGGTGGATCAGCGCCTACGCCTTCTCCACCGAGAACTGGAAGCGTTCACCCGACGAGGTGCGATTTCTCATGGGTTTCAATCGCGATGTCATCCGCCGCAGACGTGACGAGATGAACGATCTTGGAGTGCGGATCCGTTGGGCGGGGAGGCGTCCGCGGCTGTGGAAGAGCGTCATCGACGAATTGGAAGTGGCGGAGACGCTGACCGCCCGTAACACGAAGTTGACCCTGACGATGTGTGTGAACTACGGGGGCCGCGCAGAGATCATTGATGCGACCACGCGGATCGCCGAAGAGGTCTCGGCGGGGCGTCTGGATCCCGGCAGGATCTCCGAGAAGATTTTCCACCGGTACCTCGATGAACCCGATATGCCGGATGTCGATCTCTTCGTCCGTTCCTCCGGTGAGCAGCGAACGAGCAACTTCCTGCTGTGGCAATCCGCATACGCGGAGATGGTGTTCCTCGACACCCTGTGGCCCGACTTCGACCGCCGTCACCTCTGGCAGGCCTGTGAGATATACGCCGCACGCGATCGGCGCTATGGCGGAGCGGTCCCGAACGAGGTCTAGCGGCAGGTGGCACAGACGCCGAAGACCTCGAGCGTGTGACTGACGTCTGTGAAGCCGTTGTCGTCCGCGACACGGGTCGCCCACCGTTCGACCGCGGGACCCTCGACTTCGACAGTGCGCCCGCAGTCCCGACACACCAGGTGGTGGTGGTGAGTGCTGCTGCACTGCCGATAGACGCTCTCGCCGTCCTCGCGCACGATGACGTCGACTTCCCCGGCGTCAGCCAATGCCTGGAGGGTGCGGTACACCGTTGTGAGACCGACCACGTCGCCGCGTCGACGGAGGAAATCGTGTAACTCCTGGGTCGAGCGGAAGTCATCGACGTCCGCCAAAGCCGCCAGAACGGCGGCCCGCTGCTTCGTGGAGCGGACGCCGACCCGGGCCTGCTCGCCCCTAATGGTCGTGGCCATGGTGATCATGATGCTCGGTTGGGAACAGCGGGGCCTGCATATCCACATCGTGGAGGGTCCCGAGGCCGTAGGCGGTTGCGAGGTTCGCGGTGGTCAGGACAGTCGCGGGGGGTCCGCAGGCGATGACCCGACCTGCCGTGAGGATCACGTGGTCCGCCGCCCGGGCCTCCTCGAGGTCGTGGGTCGTCAAGACGACGGTGCATCCGCGTGTGGGTTCCTCGTGGATGATCGCGTCGATGGTCTTCGCTGAGGTGAGGTCGAGCCCGGTCAGCGGTTCATCGAGAAGCAGCATCGCGTGGTCCTGCGCGATTCCCTGGGCGACATAGACGCGCTGGCGTTGACCACCCGAGAGCTCCGTGAGATGACGACGTTCGAGGTCCGTGATCCCGAGTCGTTCCAACGCCGAGGTGATGCGCTCCCGGTCTGTGCGGGTGAACCGTCGAAGGAGCCCAACCCCCGGGTAGCGCCCCATACCGACGGTTTCACGAACGGTGAGCGGCGTGCCCGTGGGCGCCGCGGTGTACTGCAGGACGTAGGAGATCTTCTCCCGACTGGCGCGCGGATCCTTGCCGAAGACGTGCAGGGACCCTGCCGAGATCGGAAGGAGACCCGCGATCGCGTGCAGCAGGGTCGATTTGCCGCTCCCGTTGGGACCGATGATCGCCGTGATGGATCCATCCGGGATCGTGAAGTCCGATGCCGCGACGGCGGTCCGATTCCCGCGATCGATCACCACTCTGCTCGCGACGACGACGTCAGACATGTGCGACCTCCGTCCGATGCGGGACGAATCGGCGCACTGCCAGCACGACGAAGAAGACGATGATCGGGATCATCGACATGGTGGCCGAGCCGGCGGTTCCGAGGTGGTAGCTGATGAGGAGCCCGATCCACACCGAGGCGACGCCCACACCGACGGCGATCACCATCATCTGGGGAACCGTGCGTGCGAGGAGAGCAGCTGTTGCGGGAGGACCGACGAGCAAACCGAAGACCAGCAAGGTTCCAACGGACTGGTAGGAGCCGATCACCGCGGCGGCGATCAACACCATGAGCGCCGCGTGCGTGCGATTCGGCTTCATCCCCCAGAGTTCCGACTTATCGCGATTGAAGGACAGGGCGAGGAGGGGTCGGTAGAGAATCGTTGTGGCCACGACGACCACGATCGCCAAGATCGCCTGGCCGATGAGATTCTGCATCGTCACACCGAGGATGTCGCCGAAGAGGATCGATGTGAGACTCCCGGTGTAGCTGTCGAGGCGCGAGATGATCACGACGCCCAGGGCCAACATGCCGACGAAGAGCAAACCGATCGCTGTGTCCTCACTCAGTGCGGTCTGTCGATGCACGACTTCGATGGCCAGCACCATCACGAGGGCGGCGATCGCCGCACCCAGGAGTGGGTTGACGTTGAGCACCACCGCAGCAGCGATTCCGGGAATGACACCGTGGACGAAGGCGTCACCGAAGAAGCTCATACCGCGGAGCACCAACCAGGTGCCCACAACTGCGGACATGATCGCGGCCAACATGCCGCCCACCAATGCCCGTTGCTGGAAACCTAGGGCGAAGGGTTCAAGCCACCAATCCACGGCTCAGTCTTGCAGGGCGGCCGAGATGGTGGATGCGTTCGAGCGCATCATGTCCAGGTAGGACTCCGCACCGGAGCCGGGACCCCCGAGGGAGGCCTCGTAGAGGGACACGATCTGCACGTCGTCACCCAGTTCTGCTGCAACCGCGTCGGCCACGGCTGTTGAATTCCCCACACCACTGAAGATCGTCGTGACACCCTCCGCGCGCATCGTGGCTACGAGATCCGCGAGGTCGGCGGAACTGGGCTCGCCCAGAGTGCTGCCACCGGGAATCACGGTGCCCACGACCTCGTACCCGTAGGCATCGGCGAGGTAGCCGAGGGAGTCGTGGTCGGTGACCAGGATGCGCCGATCTGTCGGAACGGCCTCGAGGAGTGCCCGCACCTCGGCCTCTGCCCCGCGGATTTCCGTCGCGATATCGGTACCGCATGTCGCGTAGGCCTCATCACCGGTCATGGCGGTGAGTTCGTCGCCGATGATCACCGCACCGTCAGCCATGCGATTCATGTCCATCCAGAAGTGCGGGTCCTCGGATCCGTGCGCATGTTCGTCTTCATGCGCATGCTCGTCCTCGTGCGCATGCTCGTCCTTCGCTTCAGATCCGTGATCGTGTCCGTGTCCACCGAATTCGATCGGATCCACTTTGTCGGCGATGGTCAGCACCTGAGCACCGTCTGCCTCTGCGGACTCCAGGGCCTGCGCCAGTCCTTCCTCGAGTCCGAGCCCGTTGGCGACGACGAGATTCGCGCGCACCATCGCAGCCACCTGATCGGAGGAGGGGGTGAATTCGTGGGGGTCCGAGCCGATCGGCATCAGGACGGTCACGTTCCCGTCCCCGCACGACACGATGCGCTGGGTGACGTCGCCCAGCACCGTGGTTGTGGCGACGACCTCCACGGGACCGCTGACCGTGGGGGTGGAGGAGCAGGCGCTCAGAGTGAGGATCGTGGACCCGGCGAGGGCTCCGAGGAGTGAAAGACGCATACGTGCAGGCTAGCTTTAATGAAAATGAATGTCAAAACCGTCCCTGGAACTTCAGTATCGCCACACCCAGGGCGGCCACCACGGTGATCAGGCGCACCATGCGCCGCCCGGGTGTCAGGGCTGGCCACGCCAGGGCGAGCAGCCATCCCAGGAAGAGCGCCACCACGCTGAGGAGAACGCCTCCCAGCCAGGCGAGGTCGCCGGTCTGGATCAACCCGAGGGTGAAGGCGGTCGCCAACAGCACGACGACGAGCCAGCGCGGAACCCGCAGGAGGGCGGTGAGCAGCGGGTAACTGATCCGCTCGAGCGCGCCACGTGAGCCGGGGGAGGTGCGCGCCGGCTGGCGCTGCGGTCCCCGTGGTCCGCGCACCCCGCGCTGGTCGTCCTTCGCCACGAATCTCACTCCTGGTCTAGCGTCATCGATGTGTTCGAGCCTAACTGGTCTGCGCCCGCACCGGTACTTGTGACAATGCGCTTCACCGTCCGGGACCGCTCCGACTTCCTTGCGCAGGCACGGGTCTGCGTGGAACTCCTCCGATCGCGCGCTGGATGCGTGGGAGTCGACGTGTTGCAGTCGGTGGACAGCATCGAGGAGATGCTGATCACGACGCGCTGGAAAGACATGGGTTCCTATCGCAAGGCCATGAGTGCCTACGACGTCAAGGAGAAGGTGATTCCTTTCCTGTCACATGCGCGGGATGAGGATTCGACATTCGAAGCCCTCATCCACGCCGATGCGCAGGACGTGCAGACCTATGGCTCGGGCTTATCGGCGGATGCAGAGAGCACCACCCTCGGATCTGCCAGCACGCCGAGCGCACCGCGCCTGGATCCCTGATGGCGGATTTCCTCGACCTGACCGACGCCGGCACACAGCTCGCGCCGCACCTCATCGGTCGCGCGAACGATCCGCTGGTACTGGGCGTGGCGCCACACGGGGTACCGGTCGCGGAGGTTGTCGCGGCAGCCCTCGGTGCACCCATGTGCGAGTTGAACATCGTTCGCAGCGATGACGGGGTCGTCGTGCCCCATGTTCCCGATGTCACGGGTCGCGAGGTGATCGTGATCGATGATGGCGTGGAAACCGGGACGGCTGCGCGCGCCATCGCGCATTCACTCCGCGATCACGATCCGGCGCGGTTGATCCTCGCTGTTCCTGTGTGCCCGCGTCAGGAAGGTGGTTCGCTGGCACTGCTCTACGACGAGGTCATCGCCGTCGTGCAGCCCCTGGCCCGTCGCTCCTTGCGCTGGCACTACGCGAACGCGGAATGGCTCGACTGACCACCCATTAGGCTTCCCTCCTCGCAGAAGGGTGCGCCATGACCAGCGTGTTCGGCCGTGACTTCCTCAAGGAAGTTGATTTCTCTGCGGCCGAACTCGACTCCCTCATCGCGTTGGCAGCCACACTCAAGGCTGAGCGTGCCGAGCAGCGCGAACGCCAAAGGGTCGCGGGGTTGGCGATCGCACTCATCTTCGAAAAGTCCTCGACGCGTACGCGGTGCGCCTTCGAAGTCGCCGCGTTCCACCAGGGGGCCTTCACCACGTATCTGGATCCGGCGTCGTCACAGATGGGTCACAAGGAGTCGATCGCCGATACAGCGCGCGTGCTCTCGCGCATGTACGACGGAATCCAGTACCGCGGTGCCGCCCAGGCGACCGCCGAGGAACTCGCCGAGTACGCCTCCGTCCCCGTATTCAATGGGCTCACGGACGAATGGCATCCCACGCAGATGCTCGCGGACTTCCTCACGATGCGTGAATACGCACCGCGTCCCTGGGGCGATATCTCATACGCCTATCTCGGTGATGCGCGCAACAACATGGGGAACTCCTATCTGGCGATGGGCGCGATCATGGGAACGGATGTGCGGATCTGCGCCCCGCGTGCACTGTGGCCGGCCGACGATGTCCAGGCCCTCGCACGCGAGCGCGCGAACCACTCCGGTGCGCGGATACTGATCACGGAATCCATCGAGGAGGCTGTCGCGGGCGCTGATTTCCTCGCCACCGACGTATGGGTGTCCATGGGGGAGCCTGCCGAGACATGGGACGAGCGAATCGAGATCCTGCGTCCGTACCGGCTCGACTCCACCGTGGTGCGGGCTTCAGGTAATCCCGAGGTGAAGATCCTGCATTGCCTTCCGGCGTTCCATGACACCAGCACGCAGGTGGGTCGCACGGTCGCTGAGCGCTATGGGATGACCGATGGGGTGGAGATCTCCCACGAGGTGTTTGAGTCCCCTGCCAGCATCGTGATGGACGAGGCGGAAAACCGCCTGCACACCATCAAGGCCGTCCTGGTCGCAACGCTGGCGCGCAACCCCTGATTCCGTTCTAACATCGACCATGGCCCGGATCACCGATCTGCTTGAGCGTGAGCGTCGCACGCACCGGGAGCGCACCCCGGAATCACGGCGAACCTTCGAATCCGCCGATCACCTGCTCGGTCGAGTTCCGATGACCTGGATGAACAAGTGGTCCGGCGGGTATCCGCTCTACCTGCACACGGCCCGGGGAAATCGCATCACCGACGTCGATGGACACGAGTACATCGACTTCGCCCTGGGTGACACGGGGGCGATGGCCGGCCATTCCCCAGCGGCGACGGTCTCCGCGGTGAATCGGCGCATCGGGGAGCTGGGGGGAATCACCACGATGATGCCCAGCGAGGACGCCGAGTGGGTCGGTGCCGAGCTCACCCGCCGCTTCGGATTGCCGCTGTGGTCCTTCAGTCTCACCGCGACGGACGCCAACCGATGGGCCCTGCGCCTGGCGCGCTTGGTCACCGGCAGGCCCCGCATCCTCGCGTTCTCGTACTGCTACCACGGTGCAGTCGACGAGACGTTGGTCATCACCGGCCCGGATGGAACCGCGCACTTCCGTGAGGGGAACGTAGGGCCCGCAGTGCCCATTGGCCAGACCACCCGCGTTGCGGAGTTCAACGACCTGGACTCCGTCGAGCGGGAGCTGGCCCACGGGGATGTGGCAGTTCTCATCACCGAGCCAGCGCTCACCAATATCGGGATCGTGCTCCCCGAACCGGGATTCCTGCAGGGACTGCGCGAACTCTGCACCAGGTACGGAACCTTGCTGCTCATCGATGAGACGCACACGATCTCTGCGGGCCCGGGCGGATGCACCGCTGCCTGGGATCTGGAGCCGGACATCTTCGTGATCGGCAAGAGCATCGGGGGCGGGATCCCGTCGGGTGCCTACGGCATCACCCGGGAGATCGCAGCGCGCATCAACGACCACCCGGAGGCCGACCTCGTCGACGTCGGAGGTGTCGGAGGGACGCTGGCGGGCAATGTCCTCTCCACCGCCGCAATGCGCGCCACACTCGAACACGTCCTGACCGATGCCGCTTTCGCGCACATGATCGACCTGGCAACCAGGTTCCGCGAGGGCGTGGAGAAGACGCTCGCGGATAACGCCGTGCCCTGGTCGATCGCGCAACTGGGCGCTCGAGCCGAATACCGATTCACGTCCCCGGCACCGCGTACCGGATCGGAGTCCGCGGCCGCCCACGACGGTGACCTCGAGGAGTTCCTGCACCTTTATATGTCGAATCGTGGTGTTCTGCTCACCCCGTTCCACAACATGGCGTTGATGTGTCCGGAGACATCGTCAGCCGACGTGGATCGGCACACAGAGCTGTTCGCTGCCGCTGTCGAGGAGTTGACGGGGTGACCGGCGGCGCCATCGTGACGGGCGCCGGTTCCGACTCTGGCATCGGGTTCGCGGTTGCGCGTTCCCTGGGATCCCTCGGGGTGCCAGTGGTGATCACCTCGACAACCGACCGGATACACGAGCGCGCCGAGGAGCTCTCCGCAGAAGGCCATGACGTCACCGGCATCGTCGCGGACCTCACGCGTCCGGTCGATGTCGAATCCCTCATGCGTCGTGCCCTCGCGGAACTGTCGACGATCGGCATCCTGGTGAATAACGCGGGCATGGTGAGTGTCACCGCCGCGGCCACGAGTGGGGATACCGTCGAGACCGATGACCATGCGTGGCAGGCGGGCATCGAACGCAACCTCACCACGGCCTTCCACATGTGTCGCGCGGTGCTCCCGCATATGCGTCGGCAGTCCTACGGGCGCATCGTGAACATCGCCAGCGTCACCGGACCTGTGATGGCCATGCGCGGGGAGGTTGTCTACGGAACCGCCAAGGCCGGTCTCGTGGGAATGACCCGCGCGATCGCGGTGGACGAGGCGGGTCGTGGGATCACCTGCAATGCGGTGGCTCCGGGATGGATCGCCACGGGCTCGCACACCGCGCACGAGGCCGCCCAGGGACTCACGGTTCCCGTGGGTCGTAGTGGCACCGCGCGCGAGGTCGCACACGTCGTAGCCATGCTGTGCGCACCGGATGCCGGCTACATCACCGGGCAGGTGCTCACGGTCGACGGAGGAAACTCGATCGCCGAAGAACGGTGACCTACCGCGTGAGGAACACCGGGCTGTATGTGCGGATCCGCTTCTTCGTCACGGGCGTGCACTCACCATCGAGGCTGCAGACCTGAGTGACACCGCGCGGCACCACGAAGTTCTTCTTTCCACGGGTGGAGTAGACGATCTGACTGCGCTTCCCGTCCTTGGTGAAGGTGCACGTGACCTTCGCGCCGACGGTCTGGCATCCCCGGTAGACCGAGCCCACGATCCAGTCCTGCATGGTCTGCATCGCTTGTGCACCGCGCGTCTCGTTGTAGAACTGGATCCCCCAGAGATCGTTCGGCGGCTCCCAGACGTACATGTACATCCGGGAGATTCCCAGCTGCAATGAGTCGAGGAAGGACACCGCGGTCCAGTCCTCGGCACGCTTGCCTTCGATGTCGACGTCGGGGTTCGCGGGACCGGGTCCCTTGAGGCCGTAGTTGTTCTCGGTATCCCAGATGGGCTTCTCCGGTGCCCCGGCATCCCGGAGTGTCTGGATGAACCCGGCCGCCAGGGCGTAGCGGTCCTTCGGCGTGCCCAGACTCGCGGGATAGCTGTGCACGGCCCATACGTCGATGGGCCACTCACGTTGTCCGAGCTCTCTCAAGAATGCCGGGTAGAAGCGTTTGAAGGCCGCTCCCAGACGGGTACCGGTGCTCGGTGCCACGACCTCGGCCTGGGGGTCGATGGACTTCACGATGCGGTACGTGCGCGCGGTGAGGTCGGCCATCTGCGCCGGAGTTCCCTCGAAGAAGGTCTGCAGGTTCGCTTCGTTCCACGGCTG